>JAADIS010000148.1 GCA_013151215.1 Chlorobiota bacterium
ACTCATATAAGCCATATGCATGGTCAGTTAATAGCATTGTGATAAACCATTGCTTAATCATTGTTTTGCTATTTCTTATTTTGTCAGTATACAATACTTCGTTAAGAAATTAAGCGGCAATAGTGCCATAAGTTATTAGTTCTCTGATTCGGTTATTGTTTTTTAGTTTGTCCGCAGTAATACCGAACACGCTAATAAATCGTTTCAGCAGTAATTCATTGTGATACATTGTTTTAATGTCTGACATTGAAAAAGCGGGTCTTGTTTCTTTGGGGACACTTAACCAATGCGTCACCTTAGCGATATTAATGCTCGTTAGCGAAGTGTTAAAATGAAAATCAAGTTTGTTCTCACTTCTGGCTTGGCAATCGTGCAATCCGGTAAATTGTTTTGCATCCCTGTAAAACTCTATCTGAAAACGGCTTCTGTAATAGTCCAGAAGCAATTTTGGGGCAAGTTCCATATTTGTTGAGAAGTATAATTTGAAAGACCACTTGCCTTTTCGTTTTGTAAACACAATAACAAGGTTTATAAGTCGCTTTAATGATTTTGAGTGAGCTTTTGCATGTAGAACCTTATGGTCTTTGGATTGCTCCATAAGTGTAAAGTGATCCATGTCCAAATTATTGTAATCCACTTTGCCTTCGAATTTTCTAGGCCTGCCCCTGCCTTGTTTTTGTTTGCCCATGAACAGGTATTGCAGGTGGGCATCTGTACGCAATCTTGAAACTACATCAAAACCATTGCTGTTCATAGCCGATACAAATGGCTCTTTTGAAAAATATGCATCAACAACAATGTAATTGGAAATTTGTTGAAGCTGCGCTTTTCTTGCAATAATCAGACTTGAGTAATGTTCCAGCAGTTTTCCTGATTCCAACGTATTAGGTGTTTGAACGGCATCTAAATGAAAACCGGTATGATTGTCGATATCAATGATTGCCAGGCCTCCTATTTCAAGACCCCATTTGGTTCTGCCCGCAACTCCCGACCAATACCACCCAACTCCTGATGTGGATTTGCCGCTCTTGGATATATAACTTGGGTCGAAGGCTATTGTATAATGTCCACTTCCATTTTCCATAACCAATTCTTTGTTGAAGCTTAGGTGGTCAAAAGACTTTTCAAATTGATTGCGGAAACGCTGTTCGGCATGGTTTCCGTATCTGCCCAATTGAAGAAAATTAAGTTTTCCTTTTATGCTCAAAAACAGAAGGTAAACCTCAAGTATAAAACCATATTGCCATTTATTTACGTTTTGCATTTTGCGCAATGCTTTTTTTATGTGATATTTGTAGTCGGTTTGTCCTTTGATAATCATAATTTGACACAGTTCGATAAACTGCTAAATTACTGATTATCAGGGACATAACCTAATTTATTTGCACTTATTTTACTGATTATCAAGTATTTATATTAAACCTTAACGAAGTATTGAGTATAGGCAAACCAGCTAAGTACATGACAAAAAATCGCAACATGCCCGAAGTTTTGGTAGATCATTACTAAACAGTATATTAGCAATATAATCTAGTCCGTAAACCATTAAACTTTTAGCTCTTCTTCCATGTTTTTTGATTTTAACAGGGATCAATTTATCTAGGGCTATACCAACAATATAAGCCCAAGTAAATGCAATAATTACTAAAGCAAATAGTTTTTGCGCTCTGTCAGGGTCGCTCAAGTGGGTATCCTCAAAATTAAAGCCACTTGATTTAAGACCTTTAAAGGCAGATTCTATTTGCCACCGTTCTTTGTATAAAGTATTGGCCCTTTGTGGATTATTAAATGAAATTATTATTTGTAATTCAGGTTTTCCATCTTTATCAAATACTTTTGAGCCAGATATATAACATAGTACATTATTTATCTTGACAATATTTTCATGGAATTTAAACTGGTTTACTTTCAATTGGTTGAATAGCCATGATGCTTTTACCCTTCGCCCTGTTCTTGGTATTATTACCCAAAAATTATTTCTGGTTCTGATATGGTATCTAATACGGTTTATGTTCAAATACCCTATCCATCGTTCTCCAATAAATTCCCTGTCTGCTAAAAGGCAATCAATTGTTTCTAAACCAAATAACTTAATGTAATTATTGATAATGTTTATACGCTGCTGTGTTGAAGAGTTTCCCGCTTTGGGTTCAACTTTGAACAACAATGGAAATGCAATACCTTTATAGGTAATGGCCAATACCAAGATGTTTATGTTTTTTGAACCGAATTTCCAGTTGGTCCGATCCATTGATAATCGATAGGGTGGCTTGGCGGGCAGTAAATTAAATACAAGCCTGGCAATCAAATCATATTGCAGGTCAAAACCAGCAATAAACCGCTGAATCCTACGTAAGGAAGAATCCTTTTTGGCATCATGGTCGAATGCGATTGCCAGCTTCTCGAAGTTAACCGTCCTGACTTGATTTAAGGCTATTATAAACAACGAAATTAGCTTTACTCTTGCTTTGTTTATCTTTTTGTCGAAAACGTTATCTAAGGTCTCAAATAAAATGCTACTTTTGGAATCAACTCTGGTATTCATATCAATAGACGGATTTGTGGTAAAAACATCTAAGATATTGAATATCAGAGTATTAAATATGTTCTTCCATAAAAGTTATTAACATAATATATTGAATAACAGTTAATTAAATCGATTTTTTGAAAAATTGTCATGTACTAAGCAATTTAAAACAAAACCCTAATCCCCGTTTAAAAACAAGGGGGGGCAAAAAAATAAAATAAAAAGCCCTTAGTTTTTTTATATTAAAAAATGTTTTACTTTTGCAGCCCGAAATTTAGGATAATATTTATAACTATATAGAAATATGGCTAATCACAAATCAGCACTTAAAAGGATAAGGCAATCGGAAGCCAGAAGGCTTCATAATCGTTATTATGCACGGTCGATGCGCAGCGCGATTAGGAAATTCAGGAGTTTAACCATTAAGGCAGAGGCTCAAACAGAGTTACCGAAACTTTTTGCCATGATCGATAAAATGGCCAAGAGAAGCATGATTCATAAGAATAAGGCTGGCAACTTGAAGTCGAGCATATCTAAGTACGTCAATAGTCTTTCGTAAATAAGCCTTAAATAAAAAATATTCTAGCCTGTCCGTTAACAAACGGATGGGCTATTTTTGTTTTTCCTTTAATTTATTAGTAGGGTCTGATGAAAAAGTCCGTAGCACATTATATATTTCATTGTTGCGGCTAGCAGTTTTATTTTAAAATTTCGCCTTGAGGCTTTGTATATTAAGGCTGGCGCAAACTTAATCCCTTGATTATTCGGTGATTATGTTTTGCGGGGGTTTTTCATTCCTTTTCTGTTCCCATCCTTTTTGTTTAGTCGTTGGCATCGCAAACTAATCGGTTGCCCCTTTGCGGGGAATGGCAGAGGACGGTGCGCTGCACCTTGGCTCCCCCTTTGTCCCCGCTGCTACAAATATGCCGGTGCGCCGCACCTTTTTGTTCGGTATGCCTGATGTTGTTGCGCGACAATTGTATTAAGCTTTGCGCCCTGTTGCTTTGCGCCCCCGCATTCTGCGGATGCCCATGATTCTCCTGCCGGGCTAGGCCGGGCATAGAACAAGATGAACATCAACGATGCAAACCGCTTTATGATAGGCGGGCAAACTCCATCTTCACGAGGGCCTTGGTTGAGAACAAACAAGGTGCAGCGCACCGCAGTATTTGTAGATAATATTCCCGAGCCGATAAAAAAGAGGTGCAGCGCACCGTTCTCTGGGTCTGAATGAGATGTTGACTTGTTATTTGTGGCTTGTGCAAACTTAATTCCTTGAATATACAGTGATTAAGTTTTGCGGGGTTTTTCATTCCTTTTCTGTTCCCATGCTTTTTGTTTTGTCGTCGGCATCGGAAATTAACCTACCCCTATGTGGGGAATGGCAGAGGACGGTGCGCTGCACCTTGGCTCCCCCTTGTCCCCGCTGCTACAAATATGTAGGTGCGCTGCACCTCCTTGTTCGGTCCCTGATGTTGTTTTACGATCTTCTAATGTTATTTCCCATAGGGCTTTGAGTGTTTCTCATATACTTCTTCTAATTCCCCTATGTTATCCCCATAGTACTTCTTGAATTTTCGCCGTCTATAAAAAACGCTGAAAATCTTGTTTCGAAGCAATTATTGGAGGTCCCCTATAATTACTTTACCAGCACCACTTTATAAGTTTGCTTAAAGCCGTCGATATCGAGAAGTAAAATGTAAATCCCTGATCTGAAATTCTGTAAGTCGATTTTCAATTCACCATTATCGCTAACAACCGGCTTGTCTATTTGTCCGGCTTTTGCTCCGTTGCCTGAAAAAACACTGACATTGACTTTGCCGGGGGCAATGCTGCCGAGCATTATTTTTGTAAACCGTCGGGTAACTGTAGGGAAGGCGTACGAGCTCACGGCCATATAGTCTTTTCTAATGAGGCTGTCTCTGCTGGTTCCCGTCCTCACGACAAGGCTTACATCAAAAATGCCCGAATGATAATAACGGATAATCCCGGGATTTTTTTCAGTTGATGTTTTGGGCTCGCCACCTTCAAAACGCCATTCGTATTCATCTATCCCGCCTTGGGAAAGGTTAGTGAATTCAACTCCGCTTCCCAAAGTGATTCTTGTGCTTTCGGCAGAGAAATTTGCAGTTATATTATTGGTATCCAAATCAGTGCCTTTTAAGACCTCCGTATTTGTGTTCAATGGGTCGAGCCAGTATTTTAAGCTTGTCGCCGAGTCGTTGCCGTTTGATTCCCAATGGTAGCTGAATTTACCATACCAATCAGGCTCGTCGGGGAAATTACAAGAGGCATCACCACCGGTCAAGGTGCCTACCAATAAACCCTGTTCGTTATATATCGGGGAACCGGAGGAGCCCCCTTCGGTAACCCCGTGCCCGCTTTGCGAATCGGACCAGTTGACTTTCCAGTATCTGCCATCGGTATTTTCCGTTCGGTCGTAATAATCCGTTGAGGTAAGCGGCTGCAAATAGGAGGAGATCATCTTGATGTCGCCTTGCGGGTGATGAATGCTTACTCCCTTATTCGCTATATCGCCGCTTCTGTCCCAGCCAACATAAAATGGTTTGGCCGCTGCCGGGACGCCTTGTTTAAGCATTAGCAATTTAAAATCGCTATAGGAATCAATCCCGTCGGGTGCATTTGCAAGCAGTCTGGAGCCGTAAACAGTATTTTTCGCCGGCTCCGAAGCAGGGATGTCACAATCGGGCGACTCGAAACCGAAGTCGAAAACCCAATCGGAATAATCTTCGGGAGTGGAACTGTTTCCGCAGTGGTTGGCAGTTAAGAAATAAGGGGTTCCGTCTGTAGCGGTATTGTTTATCAAGCTTCCGGTACACCAAAACAACGAATTGCCTTGTTTTACAAGAATACGTGCAACACTGTTCTTGATTTTGCTATAATCATTGCCTTCAGGGCAGTTAACGCTTATCTCGCAATAAGCGGCATCGCCAAAATCCCTTTCGTAGCTTTGTTCGATAATGCCAATTTCCTTGATCGTAAACGGAAGTATCCCAGGTGTTTTGCCAACAAACTGAATAATTAATAAATTTCCCCTGAAGGGGGAAGTGCCAAAATTTGAGACCGAGGTCCACGAATCTAATTTAAGCGCCTTGTCCTTAGGGCCCATTATCACTAATTCGTCAGTGGCAGCAAGTTTTAAATCAGAAAAATAGATGTTGATGGCAGTGGCATTCTCAACCTTTATGACCAGCTGCCAGGTGGAAAATCCATTGTCAAGCCTTGTCCAATGTCCTTTTTGGAGAACATCATCTTTGATTGCCTTGCTTATCCCTATTTGACGGGGAAGTGCTTCTGATTTATGATATTTTATTTTATTAGCTTTGAAATTGTTTTTTATGAACGCAGTATCCCTTAAAAACGTATCAAGCAATAGTCCCTCCCTGTCAACGTAAGTTTGGGCGCTCATGCTTGAGCAGAAAAGGACGGCAATTAAAAAAAGAATTAATTTATTGAAGTACAACTAAATAGATTTTGTGACTATTTTACCAATGATATTTTCTTGACTATGGAGGTGTCCTTGCTTTTAACGGCAATCATGTAAACGCCATTGTTTTGTGCCGAAAGGTCAAGGACGAAAGCCCCTTTCTTTTTTGAGGCTATTTGTTTTTGGATTAGCTTACCGCTAAAGTCCGAAACTTCGATGCTGACATCGGTATCGGCTTTTTCGCCAAATTCAATAACAAATAATCCCGTCCCCGGGTTTGGATAAACCTTGAAATCGTTTGCGTTCTTCAAGTCTTCTATACCTACCCAATCAACCAGGACGTAATCTTCCATCAACACAGTGTCCTCGCCATAGCCATTAGAAGCGGTGAGGCTTACGTTAAATGCTCCACCTTGTTCATATACAACGCCTTGCGGATTTTGTTCTGAGGATGTTTCCGGTGTGCCGCCTTCGAAAGTCCATTGCCAGGTGTCGGGGTTGCCACTGCTTAAATCGGTATAATCAACTGATTGGTTTTGTGAGATATGTGTGTTGGAGGCTTCGAAATCAGTTATCGGAACATCGCCTCCTCCAACATTTATGAAGTTTTCCTTAACAAGTGTATCCGAACCTCCAAGGTTTACCGCAATAAGCTTTACGAAAAATAATCCTTCGCTTCCCCAACGCGACTGCGGGTTTTGGTTTGTGGCGGTGGCGGGCGAGCCGTCTTCGAATTCCCAGTTCCATTCCGAGGGGTTGTTCGTCGATTTATCGTAAAAGTGGACAATAAAATTCGTAGGTATCACCGTATGGTCAGCCTCGAAGCCGGCAATTGGTTTTTGCATGGGCGTTACGTGTATATAATCTGTTTTTAGTTTTGTGTCGTTGCCATCTGCATTTTCAACATAAATAGTTACGTCGTAATAACCGGTATCGGAATAAACAACAAAAGGATTTTCTTCCGTTGAGCTTGCCGGGTCTCCATTCTCGAAAGTCCATGTCCTGTTAAGTATCCCCGGTCCTGAAAGGTCTGAAAAGAAAACGGTGTCGCCTTGGGTAACAGTGGTGTTGTCTGCTTCGAAATCCGCTGTGGGAGGGATGTTCTGCCACGAAACGCCGGGGAGTTTCTCTATACCGGTATTATTTGGGTCCAGCCAGTCCTTGAGGCGGTTTGATGCGTTATTGCCGTTTTGATCCCATGAATACCATATCTTACCATAGTAGGCGGGCGATGGTGTTGCGCATGAGTTAGAGGTATAGCCACCAGTTAAGTCGCCCATTATCAGGCCGTTGGAATCGAATACCGGGGAACCTGAAGAGCCGCCCTGCATAATTGATTTGCCATGGACTGTTTGGGCCCAGTTTAGTTTCCAATGTGTAGGCAAGCCATTCCAGAAAGTAGAGGAGGTTAATGGTGTGTCATAAGTGGAAATCTTTTTTATGTCCCCGGCAGGATGGTGGATTCCAACACCGTTTCCGGCATCGGTATTGTCGTCGGTCCTGTTCCAGCCGTTATAAAAAACCTGATAAATTACCGGGATGTTTTGGTTAAACTCGACCAGGAAGAAGTCGGAGCCGGCATTTGCCGCGCTTGGGTCTTTTGCTTTAAGGCTGCAACCGGTCATGGTTTGCGAGCCGCTGCCGTTTCCCCCGCAGGTGGCTGCCTGATAATTAAAATAAAACACCCATTGATTAAGATCGCTGGCACTGGCATTTTCGCCGCAGTGAGAGGCAGTCAGGAAATAGGGTGTCCTGTCGTTTTCGGTATTGTTTATCA
>JAADIS010000095.1 GCA_013151215.1 Chlorobiota bacterium
TTAATATCACTTATTGGAATATGTATATTATTAATTACTATTTCATTATCCTTAAAAATTACTTCTCCATTGAACTTAAATCTCTTAAAAGTTGTAAAAAAAATCATATATAGTACTAAAAGAAAAGCAAAAGTGAAATAATAGTAATCCGCAAAAAATATCAAAGTATTAAAATAATTAATAAATTTTAATAGTATATACAAACTGAGGAATACAATAAATAGTTTTTTGTATAAAATGATTTTTTCTTTAATTTCAACTAGTTTAAAATGATAATTCATAACTATTCAATATAATAATCTAAAATTGGTAAAATAATAAATTCAACCGCTTCTCTACTGACGTTAAAAAATTCCGTTGTACCGGGTATCATAAAAAATAAAGTAACAGTTGATAATTGTTGTTGTAAACTAGATGCTTGGTTTCCCCATATATCTGGTAGCATCCTATTAACTGTGCAAATTGGTTAATGGGATGCTTCTTAATCTACTTTGCTCAAATAATCGAAAATCTCCTTTTCCCTTTGATCAAAATCTTTTCCGCGCCTAGCATAAACTGCTTCTGCTACTTGTATTGCCTTTTTTAGGTTATATGGTTTCATTCCGGCCGGGCTGCCCCATGAAAATGAAGGAATAAAATTCCTTTGGAATCCTGCTCCATATATATTACATGAAACACCAACAACAGTCCCTGTATTAAACATGGTGTTAATTCCAGATTTTGAATGGTCTCCCATTATCAGTCCACAAAACTGCAAAGCTGTTTTCACAAATCTCTCTTCAGGATACGACCATAACTTAACTTCTTCATAGGTGTTTTTAAGGTTGGAATTATTGGTGTCGGCACCAAGGTTGCACCACTCCCCTATCACGGCATTTCCTAAAAAACCGTCATGAGCCTTATTGGCATAACCCATAAAGACAACATTATTTATCTCGCCGCCTACCTTGCAATGCGGACCAATTGTTGTTGCACCGTAAATTTTAGCATCCATCTTGGTTGTTGAATGTTCGCAAATGGCGAAAGGCCCCCTTATCTTGCTACCTTCCATTATCTCAGCCTCTTTACCTACGTATATAGGTCCGTTTTCGGTATTTAAATATGCAAATTCCACTATGGCACCTTCCTCGATAAAAATATCGTTGACATCACCCCTTACATTATTTGTGTCACTAAGTTTGGCAGAAGTCCGGCCATTAGTTAAAAGCGCAAAGTCCAATTCTAAATATTTTCCGTTCTTCGCAAAAATATCCCAGGTATTCTTGAGAAGATCAATCCCCGCATCTATTTCATTAGTAATTTCTGTTTTGAAATTAGCATCCGTAAAATCAGTATCAATCCGCACGGCTATCCTTAGTTCATTTTTCACCAATTGCTCGCCGGAATTAAGATTTTTTATTTGGGATACTAAAGCGTTGTTTGGCAAAGCCGATGCATTAATTAAAATATTCTGCTTTCCTCTTAGCAATGGAAATTTCTTGCTTAAATACTCTTCAGTAAGCACTGATACAGTAGTGTTTAGGGCTATTTCCCATTTCTCCCTGAGCGTTGATATCCCTAGTCTGATATCTGCAACAGGGCGGGTAAAGGTTAATGGTAACAAATTATCCCGGAAAGGTCCGTCAAATAAAATATAGTTCATAAAATTAATTTCTTCAATTATTAATTCAGGTCGGTAAAGTTAAAACTATTGTTTGTTCATTCGCAAATTACGTATAAAATATTATAGATGCCAATAAAATTCATAAACAAAAAAGCAAAAAAAAACCTCCGGTAAAATACCGAAGGTTTCTTTAAGTCTTACAAATCTAAACAGTTTTCTTCTCGAAATGTTTTTTGTATTTGTTTTTGAATTTGTCAACACGTCCTGCACTGTCAACAAGTTTCATCTTACCTGTGAAGAAGGGGTGTGATTGATTCGAAATCTCAAGTTTCACCAAGGGATATTCCTTTCCGTCTTCCCACTCGATAGTTTCTTTTGTTTTAACGGTTGACTTTGTAATAAATGCATAATCGTTCGACATGT
Organism: Chlorobiota bacterium; assembly: GCA_013151215.1. Classification (GTDB taxonomy): domain Bacteria; phylum Bacteroidota; class Bacteroidia; order Bacteroidales; family F082; genus BM524. Next base: position 2,027 of record JAADIS010000095.1, read on the forward strand.
CTTTAAAAACAACGAACCTATAATCTTTTGGATGGATATCTTTCTTCATCTGACTAATATTTACCTACATTTTTAAGGGCTGCAAAATTATTAAATTTTATAAAACTAACAAATATTTTTTTCGTTTTTTTCAGTATACCAACGGCAATTTTTTCGCTTTTGCGGCCGTCAATACTTAAAGTGCTGTCAATCAATACCTAATAAAAACCCCAAAGTATCCACACCATCAGCATAATCCCATAGTTCCGGTTCCTGGCTTTGCCCGAAATCAAAACTGCTTTTTACACCCTTATCATTGCTCACTATGCATTGTATCGACTGGGAGTCGAGCAGAATTTTTTTGTTGAGCTGCATTATGTCATTATAATGCTCATAATACAAAACACTCACAGGTGATGCATAACTTTCATCTTCTACCAATAATAAATTACCTGCATCCAAATGTGGTCGGGAATTTACCAGATAAATAGCTTTGTTGTATTCATAATTATTAAAATACTTGCTATGGTTCTTAATCTCAATCCGTTTTGAAAAAACATCCAACATTGGTGTAAAATCATATCCTTCAGGCACGAACAACTTTGAAACATTACGGCAACCCAGTCCAAAATACATGAATACATCATTGGCGAGTTTTTCAAAATCATTTTTAGTTTCCGTAGTGTTTAAAACGGCTATACCATTCCTGTTCCTCCTGATAATATTCGGATATTTACCAAAATAATAATCGAAATATCTTGCAGTATTTCCTGAACCGGTTGCAATTACGGCATCGAAGCCGGTGATTTTCTGTTTCTCGAACTTAATAAACCCCTTAAATCCAGCTTCAATTTCAAGCAACAAATCCGCTATGGCGGGAATTAATTTATCGTCATCGGACGAAAGCTTGGCTAAAATACCGTTCCCGCTGATTAAAACGCTCAAAAAATCGTGAAAACCAACGGCAGGCACATTTCCGGCCATGATAACAGCTATTGTTTTAACATGATGTTTATCATATTTATCAAGATCGTATTTAGATGTCCACTGTTCAAGTTTCGATAATTCAAGACTTTTCCCAAGCGAAAAAAGCATGTTTTCTACATTCTCCTGAACAAACCAACTGTTCCTGAGCCTGGCGCTATCAACTTCATTTTTAAGGTTTTGAAAAGCAGGACTTGTTATATTGGTAACAGAAAACTTTTTGTTCTTGTCAAAACCCCTTAAATATTCGCCTAAACGGGCGAAAGCAGTAATACGTTGTTGTAAATCCACTATTTTTTTTTCGGCAAAATTAGAATAATTCTAAAATAGAATTTAACTAATTAAAAGACAATTAAATTATATATTTGCGCATCGTAAAACGTATAAAAATTTCACGTATGAAAAAACATAATTTCTATGCGGGTCCTTCAATTCTACCGCAATATACAATAGAGAACACAGCAAATGCGATTAAAGAATTTGCAGACATGGGCTTATCGCTTATGGAGATTTCGCACCGTAGCAAACAATTTGTAGCAGTTATGGAAGAAGCCCAACAACTTTTTAAGGAATTACTAAATATTCCTGAAGGATATTCGGTGATATTTGTCGGTGGAGGTGCAAGCACTCAGTTCGCCATGGTTCCTTTCAACCTGATGAACAAAAAGTCTGCTTACCTGAATACGGGAGCATGGTCGAAGAAAGCCATAAAAGAGGCTAAAGCTTTTGGTGAAGTGGATGTTGTTGCTTCGTCAGAAGATACTGTATTCAACTACATACCAAAAAATTACGTTATCCCCGAGGATGCAGATTATTTTCATATCACAACAAACAATACTATTTACGGCACAGAAATAAAACATGATATCGACTGTCCTATCCCCTTGGTCGCCGATATGTCATCAGATATTTTCAGCCGCCCTGTCGATATATCAAAATATGCGATTATTTATGGCGGGGCTCAAAAAAACCTGGCACCGGCCGGCGTAACCTTTGCTATTGTTCGCCACGATGTTCTAGGAAAAGTGGAGCATCATATTCCAACTATGCTCAATTATCAAACACATATCGATAAGGACAGCATGTTCAACACTCCTCCAGTTGTTCCTGTTTATGCTGCACTTCAAACACTTAAGTGGTTAAAAGCCAATGGTGGTATCCAAAAGATGCATGAGGTCAACCTTCATAAAGCAGCACTTCTTTACGATGAAATCGACAGAAACCCATTGTTTAAGGGAACCGTTACCGACAAGGAAGACCGGTCTATCATGAATATTTGCTTTGTAATGAACGATGGTTTCGAGAGCAAGGAGAAAGCATTTTTCGACTATGCAAGCGAGCGTGGAATGATTGGCATCAAAGGCCATCGCAGCGTTGGAGGTTTCAGGGCCAGTACTTATAACGCACTTCCCACCGAAAGCGTAGAAGCACTTGTGAAAACAATGCAGGATTTTGAATCAGAAAATAAATAATATTTCTGCTTTTGCAGAAACACTAAAAAAAAGATAATGACCAAAGTACTAATAGCAACAGTAAAACCCTTTGCAAAGGCTGCTGTTGACCAGATTAAAATCACCTTGGACAAAGCCGGGTACGAATCTGAGTTTTTTGAGAAATACGCCTCACAGGACGATTTAATCGAAGCCGTTGCGGATGCCGATGCAATGATTGTCAGAAGTGACAAAATTACGGAAGAAGTTATTGCTGCTGCCAAAAAGCTAAAGATTGTAGTTCGTGCCGGTGCCGGATTCGACAATGTAAACCTTGAGGCAGCAAGCGCCAATGATGTTGTGGTCATGAACACACCCGGACAAAACTCCAACGCAGTGGCCGAACTGGCACTAGGAATGATGGTGTTTCAAGCCCGCAACCATTTCAACGGCACCTCAGGAAGCGAGCTAAAGGGCAAGAAGCTCGGAATTCAGGCCTATGGGAACGTAGGCAGGCTGGTAGCCAATATCGCAAAAGGTTTCGGAATGGAAATTTATGCCTACGACCCGTTTATTGCCAGGGAGACAATGGAAGCCGAGAAAGTAAATGTTTGCGAAACTGTTGAGGAACTATATTCCGTTAGCGATTATCTAAGCCTTCATATACCGGCCAACGATAAAACCAAGAAATCCATCAACTACGATTTACTATCGAAAATGAAAGATGGCGCAGTTCTTGTCAACACGGCACGTAAAGAAGTTATCGACGAGGACGGCTTAGCAAAAATAATGGAGGAAAAAACTAATTTCAAATATGTTTCCGATATTGCGCCTGGCAACAGGCTTGCCCTTGAGGAAAAATTTGAGGGACGTGTATTTTTCACGCCTAAGAAAATGGGCGCGCAAACAGCCGAGGCGAATATCAATGCCGGCATTGCCGCGGCCAAACAAATCATCGCTTACCTGGAAAAGGGTGTTGCCACTTTCAAGGTAAACTAATAAACACTTGAATATCATATTTTCAAACCAAATACTATTATAATTATCGTCCGATATTTTTCGGACTGCAACCAAAATCAATTTTTAACTAAATCTTTGTGTAGATCATGTATAATACAGAAGAAGAGAAGACGGAGCATACCGAGAAAGAGGTATCATTTTTTAGATTTGAGGACTTGAGAATCTATCACAAATCACTGGATTACATTAACTGGCTTAACGATGTAAACATGTTGTTTCCGGAAAACGACAATACGGGGCTGGTGCAGCGCTTAAATACCTCAGCGAGAAATATTGCGTTCTTCATTACCGAAGGATCGTCGCGCAACAAAAGCCAGTTTGTCCATTATTTAAAAATGGCTAAAACAGCCATCCGCGAATGCCTGGTAATGACCAGCATTGCGTATCGCGCCAATTTCCTAACGGATACTTATGAGCAGGAATCGCGTCAGTTCTTAATGGAGCTAACCAAGATGACGGGTGCCCTTATCTCCTCGCTGCAGCGCGCCAACAACTCCAACGGATATCATAATAACGGGTATCACAACAACAGCAGCAACCACGCTAATTACGGTCATCATTCCGAAAGTCATAATACCGATGAAGCAGATCAATATCAACAGCATCTTAACGACGGATTGTAATTAGTTAATATAAGATAAAGGAATCCGGTTAATTCCTGACCGGATTCCTTTGTTTCAAAGGATTATTTCACACATCAAAAAATAAATCAAACTTATGGCAGTTCTTAAAGCATTTAGAGGATTAAGACCTCCACAAAATATTGTTAAAAACCTGGCATCCAGACCTTACGATGTGCTAAACTCTAGAGAGGCAAGAAAAGAAGCAGAAGGAAACAAATATTCGCTCCTACACATCATCAAACCGGAAATCGACCTGGAAGAGGGGGTTAATCTTTATAGCCAGGAAGTTTATGATAAAGCTAAATCAAATCTGGAGGCTTTTAAGAAAAACAATTGGCTTGTAAAGGACGGTCAAGATCACCTCTATATTTATGCACAAACAATGTGGGGCAAAACCCAATATGGTATTGTTGGTTGTGCCGCCGTGGAAGATTATATGAATAACGTTATCAAGAAACATGAGCTTACCAGACCCGACAAAGAGGAAGACCGCATGAAACATGTAAGGATAACCAATGCAAATATGGAGCCTGTTTTCTTTTCCTATCCGGCTGTAGCCGAAATTGACGAAATAGTTGAAAATCACGTCAAAAGCAATGACGCAACCTACGATTTTACAGGTGAGGATGAAGTAGGCCATCATTTCTGGGTTATTGATGACCAAGCTACAATAGATAGGATAATCGAGTTGTTTTCCGAATTGCCATCAACTTATGTTGCCGACGGCCACCACCGTACTGCTGCAGCTGCACTAGTTGGCAATGAAAAAAGAAAAAACAATCCCAATCATACGGGCGAGGAGGAATACAACTTCTTTCTTGCCGTCCACTTCCCTGACAATCAATTGACTATAATTGATTATAACAGAGTGGTAAAAGATCTTAACGGCTTAAGCGATGAGGAGTTCATGGAAAAGCTCAAGGAAGGTTTCGACATAGAAGAAATGGGAACTGACATTTACAAACCCAATTCCCTACATAATTTTTCTATGTATATGAACGGTAAATGGTATTCGATGACAGCCAAAAAGGGCACTTTTGATGATAGCGATCCAATTGGCGTCCTGGACGTAACAATCTTAACCAATCTCGTTCTGGACCCATTGCTTGACATCAAAGACCTACGGACTTCAAAAAGAATTGATTTCGTAGGTGGTATCAGAGGTTTGGGCGAACTCTCGAAACGTGTTGACAGCGGCGAGATGAAAGCGGCTTTTGCACTTTATCCAGTAAGTATGCAGCAGTTAATAAATATTGCCGATAGCGGTGCAATTATGCCTCCAAAAACAACCTGGTTCGAACCTAAACTGCGTTCGGGTTTAGTTGTGCACGAACTGGATTAGTTATTTGTAAATAATAAATCACTTATTTGAAACAGGAAAGTGAATGGTGCTGAACATAAGCGTCATTCACTTTTTATTTTGTAAATTGCCTCAAATTAAAAAATCAAAAAAATGGAAGTTAAGGATAAAGTATTACAAACACTTAAGGATTCATCCGAGCCATTAAAAGGTGGCGAAATTGCTGAAAAAAGCGGAATTGAAAAAAAGCTTGTTGATAAGGCAATAAAACAACTAAAAACCGAAGGTTTGATAGAAGTTCCCAAAAGATG
>JAADIS010000078.1 GCA_013151215.1 Chlorobiota bacterium
GGAACAACCAGCCAACATCAACTTTTCCACAACAGGGCTTATGTGGAGCAGGACACCAAAGCCTAGAATTTCTAGCTCGGGATTAATCGAAATATCTCAGCAGAAAAATACCAACACATTGTCATTAATCCATCGGCCAGCCCATACCTATCTTTAGCTATTATTCGGGAATCGAATCATGAGCAAAGAGCAAAAAAGATAAAATTCAAATTGCGTAAACCTTCAACTCATTGTTATTTTATAACACTAAATTTATTTAAACACTTTATTCTCAAGCATATAACTTGTTATTTAGAATGATTATAAATTTCAAAAAAATAGTTTTTATGGCTGAGAACAGCCACTAATTTTTGATGATGAGCTTTTAGATTTGCTTCATGATTTTTGAATAAAATATAAACCGTAGAGATCAAGCCTGAGCCCTGTTTACATCATATAGTCCTTTTATATATGTGCCGGTTGTTACTAAACAACCGGTTTTTTTGCTATATGTGCAATTCATCCAACTCGATCCCGGATCGTTTAAGAAGGTCAAGTCCTTCGGTAATACGATATTTACGGTCGTAAACAACCCTTTTTATACCGGCCTGGATAATCAATTTAGCACATTCTATACAAGGCGAATCAGTAATATAGAGCGTTGAACCCTCGCTACTGTTGTTTGACTTCGCCACTTTTGTTATTGCATTGGCTTCGGCATGAAGCACGTAAGACTTGGTTTTCCCTTCCTCGTCCTCGCAAACATTCTCAAATCCCGAAGGTGTTCCATTATATCCATCAGAGATTATCATTCTGTTCTTCACCAGCAAAGCCCCAACCTGCCTTCTGAGGCAGTACGAATTCCTTGCCCACAGATGAGCCATCTCCAAATAACTTTTATCGAATTTCTTATCTTTCATATAGATAATATATCATCAAACCCCAAAGTCGAGGTTCAGCTGATCTTTTAATTTTACAATTCCCGGGAAATCCTTTGCAAGCTCATCAAACTTCTCAGAATCGAAATAGGCTTTTTTGGTTTCATCAGCCTTTGGAAGTACTGCTTTCAGGCGAATCTGGTTATTTTTCAATTCGGCTTTCAGGAATTCCAACAAGCTTGTTTGATGAAGCAGGTCGTTGGCCATTATTTTGTTATCAACTTTGTATCTTATCTCAAAATTTTCCGAAAGCTCAGGGTCGTATTTGCCGATGGCACTTGCAAAACTAGGCGATTTCGCTTGATAAGCCTTTACGAATTCCTTCCATACGGCAACAAGCCTTTCTTGCGAGAACTCGTTAATAATTACAGGGGCAACCTCTTTATCCTCAGCCTCCTTTTTTTCCTTCAACGCCCTTAAGCTTTCTGTAATCGAGATACGCTTTATTTTTCTTCCGGGCTCATTTTTTTTGATTTGCCTTGGAGCATCGTCATCATTATTATTGCCGTCCTTTTGGGGCTCGGTTTCCAGTAAAGTCCCGTTCTTGGCAGCATTATCGGCTTCCGGTGTTTTCGCTTCGTTATTAACAGCTGTCTCCTTTATTCCTGCTCGCGGCCCCTGATCACTAATATCTGCTGCCTTGGTTTTAGCCTCCCGGGCAATATTCGTTTTAATGCCAATTGCTTCTTTAGTCCCCGGTTTTGCTTCAACCGTCGTTTCAACCACATTTGGCTTTTCGGTTTTTTTGGCCGTCTTATACTCAAACTTCTTCTCCGTGGTTTGAAAATTTGAGTTCTCGACGACAGCACTATCGCTAAAACCACCTCTTTCGTTCGATAATTTGCCCAATTGCATCAATGCAATTTCAATATGAAGCCTTTTGTTGTTGCTGGCCTTATAACTTAAATCGAACTTATTGCATATATCGAGGGCATTTATGAGCATAGTCGGAGAGCATGCATTTGCCTGAAGCAAATAATTATCTCTTAGTGCGTTACCGGCAAGCATCAGTTTAACGGTCGATTCGTTTTTCAAAACCAATAAATTGCGCAAATGGTCGCCAAGGCCGATAATAAAATGCTGCCCGTCGAAACCATTTTCTGTTATCTCGTCAAAAACAAGCAGCAGCTCAGGTATATTTGAATGTATGATAGATTCAGTGATCCTGAAAAAATACTCGTAATCAAGTATGTTCAGGTTTTCGATGACACTCTTATAAGTAAGCTTATTGCCACTATAGCTAACAATCTGGTCAAAGGTGGAAAGAGCATCGCGCAAAGCGCCGTCAGCCTTTTGCGAAATAACATTCAGTGCTTCGTCCTCTGCTTCAATATTCTCATTGCCTGCTACATACTTCAGGTGCTCTACTATATCATCAACTTTAATGCGGCGGAAATCAAATATTTGACAGCGCGACAATATTGTCGGGAGGATTTTATGTTTTTCAGTTGTGGCAAGTATGAACTTTGCATAGGCAGGAGGCTCTTCCAAGGTTTTCAGGAAAGCGTTGAAAGCCGCCTGCGAAAGCATATGAACCTCATCGATTATATAAACCTTATATGTTCCAACTTGCGGCGGGATTCGCACTTGGTCCACCAGGCTCCTGATATCGTCAACCGAATTGTTGGAAGCGGCGTCAAGCTCATGTATATTAAAAGACGCGTTGTTGTTGAACGAGGTGCAGGATTCGCAACTGTCGCAGGGCTCTATGCTTTCAGTGAGGTTCTCACAGTTTATCGTCTTTGCCAATATTCTGGCACAAGTGGTTTTCCCGACGCCCCTAGGGCCGGTAAACAAGAACGCCTGTGCCAAATGCTTGCTCTTTATCGCATTTTGCAAAGTTGACGTAATGGCATTCTGCCCAACAACTTGCTTAAAAGCAACAGGTCGGTATTTGCGCGCGGATACAACGAAATCGTCCATAAACAAAAATGAAATTTTGACTTCAAAAATATAAAAATAAATGTCTCGTTTATTATTTGGTCTCATTAATAATCTTATGTTTTGATTTTTGCTTGGACTGCTTAAAAAAATACCTAATTTTGACCCCTTATGGATGAGGTCCTGATATATTCGCCAAAACTAACTGCCAGAGTTAGATATGTGTTCCGCCTGGTATTTAAGGAGCTGCTCAGGATCAAGCCTGTCTTCACGTCAAGCGTGGATGAGTTCCAGTCTAGCGACATGACGAAAATTATTTATGGCGACAAAGAAATATCAGACGATATTTTCTTTCAAGGCTCGTCTTTGCTGTTTGAGAAAGGGATTGGCAACCCAGATCTGGAGCCGTTTTATTTTGAAGGCCTAAAAGTAATATTCCCTGTTTACAGCAAATCATCGGCCCTGCCCTTCGATGTGTTTTCCGCTATATTCTATTTCGTGGCGCGCTATGAGGAATATCAGCCCTACAAAACCGACAAACATGGCAGGTTTACTGCACATCTGTCGAAGGCACATGAACTGGGAATACTCGAAAAGCCGGTCGTGAACATCTGGGCATTGCGAATCAAGGATATCCTGACCGAAAAATATCCGGACCTGCAGTTTACCAAGGTCAATTATAAATTCTTGCCCACTTACGATATCGACTCTGCTTATGCTTATGCGCAAAAAGGCTTAGTGCGCTCGCTGGGCGGATATTTTATGTCGGTCAAGAATCTTGACTGGAAAGAGATCCTTGAAAGGACAAGGGTCTTGTTTACCAGGCATAAAGATCCGTTCGACACCTTCGACCTGCAGATCGCGTTACAAAAAAAGTATGGCTTGAGGCCCATGTATTTCATACTTTTCGGACGCTATGGCCGATTCAACAAAAACATAAACACTAGGAACCGCTCTTTCAGGTTTTTGGTCAAGATGCTGAGCGATTATGCTAAAATCGGCATCCATCCCTCATACAACATGGTTGACGACGAGGCAATTCTGCCCTTCGAGAAAAAAAATCTCGAAAATGCCCTCAACAAGAACATCGACAGCAGCCGTCAGCATTTTTTAAGACTTAACTTACCATCGACATACAGGCAGCTCATCAGCAATGATATCGTCAACGATTATTCTATGGGGTTTGCAGCCTTACCCGGTTTTAGGGCTGGTATTTGCACTTCTTATTATTTTTACGACATCGACCTTGAGGCCGTGACTAATTTCCGCATCCATCCTTTCGCAGTTATGGACGGAACCCTAAAAGATTATATGGACATGACCACCGCCGACGCCATCACCAAAATCTCACAGCTCATAGAGGAGGTCAGGAAAGTAAACGGCACTTTCATTTCCCTTTGGCATAACGAAGCCTTGAGCGACAAGAAACGCTGGGCTGGATGGCTCAATGTTTACGAACAATTAATAAAAATGGCCATCGACTAAATTATGGTTAAGCATCTAACATCGCAGCAAATTGATCATGATAAATGGGACAAGTGCATAGGGTCATCATTTAACGGAAATGTTTATGCGCTCTCGTGGTTTTTAAATTTTGCCCATCCTAACTGGGAAGCCCTGGTCGAAGACGATTATGTCTCGGTAATGCCATTGACGGTTTCAAAAAAATACGGCCTTAAATATGCCTTGCAACCATGTTTTGTACAGCAATTGGGCGTTTATTCAACGAACAAGCTATTCCCCGAAAAGGTTAAGGAATTCATCGATGCAATTCCTAAAAACATTAAATATGTTGATATCAACCTCAATATACACAATAAAACATCGGCTTTAGAAATAACAACTTTTGAGAACAAAACCTATATGCTCGATTTGGTAAGGGATTACGAAAGCCTGAGATCAAATTATTCTGTCAATACTAAACGGAATTTAAAAAAAGCCTCGAAACATAAGCTGCAACTGCTGAAGAACATAAAGCCAAATGAGCTCATCAATCTATTCAAGAACAACAAAGGCAAGGAGTTAAGCGTTTTTAACGATGCAAACTATCAAGCATTGGAACGGATAATTTACCGTTCTATCCATAAGAACATGGGCCTCGTTTACGGCGTTTACGATGCAAGCAACCAACTTTGTGCTGCAGCTTTTTTTACAAGATATCGTGAAAAACTTATTTTTTTATTTTCAGGCTCCAACCAAAAAGCAAAACAAAACAGGGCTATGTTCTTTTTGATCGATGAGGTTATCAAACAGCACTCCCCCTCTTTGCTGACTCTTGATTTCGAGGGTTCCAACGATGAAAACTTAGCAAGGTTTTATGCCGGTTTCGGATCGGTGGAAGTTTATTATAACAGCATACGGGCGAATAGGGCGGTGTTTCCCCTGAACAGGCTTATCAACCTATATCTCAAACAGAATGCATCTACCGGGGACCGCATGAGCGTCAAAAGTCCCCGTCCTGCTTAAAGTCTTCAAAATCAATAGTTTCTATCAATGTTTCGGCAAGGTAGCTTTTAACTCTTTTATGCATCGGAAGATAATCGTTCAGAAATACGGCATCGGGTTTTATCTTATCGGATCTTTCATCAATTATGGTTAATATTTTTTCTACATTTTCCTCAGCGATTAAATCTATATCCTCGTCAATCATATTCTCGTTAATCCCCGGCAAAACATGATTTACAATTGTGCCGTAGGTTTCCCCTACTTTGTCCAACATATCTTTAGTCCATTCCTGATAAGGACTCTCGGTGCAGTTAATTAACATATTACACGGCTTTCGTTAAACAAACATTTATTTATTATAATTTCCGTGTAAATATAAGTTGATTTTTTTTAATTGAAAAATGAAGTTATAAACATTGTCTTGCCGGCACTATCCAGGCCTTGATCAACAATCGTTATGAGGGTGTATTTTATAAACGGTATAAATTTCGTTTTTTAGGCTTTTTGTTTAATTGATTTTATACTTTTGCGCAACTGTTTTATTAATAACGATAACAAAAATACTTGTAATATGAATAAATATCAGGACAAAGCCACAATACTGGCTGAGCTTGGTTTAAGCGATTTAAACGCAGGCGTATCCACCGGAACCGAGTGGTTTGAAACTGAAGGAGCGATAACTGCGTCATCTTCGCCCATCGACGGAAAAGAGATAGCAAAGGTTAAAAACGCCACTATGGAGGATTACGAGATGGTAGTAAAGAAAGCACAAGCTGCCTTCAAGGAATGGCGCTTGGTGCCTGCTCCCATCAGAGGTGAGATTATCCGCCAGGTCGGCCTTGCCTTGCGCGAGAAAAAAGAAGCCCTCGGGGCTTTGGTAACCCTTGAAATGGGCAAAATATATCAGGAAGGCCTTGGGGAGGTCCAGGAAATGATAGACATCTGTGACTTTGCAGTTGGTCAATCGCGATTGATAAATGGTGTCAACCTACAGTCGGAAAGACCTGAGCACCGCCTTTCTGAGCAATATCACCCCCTGGGCATAGTTGGCATAGTAACATCATACAACTTCCCTGTTGCAGTTTGGGCCTGGAACACTGCTCTAGCTGCAATCGCAGGCGATGTCGTGATTTGGAAACCTTCGTCAAAAACACCTTTGACTGCCTTGGCCACCCAAAAAATCATCAAGGACGTACTCATCGCAAACAATATCCCTGAGGGAGTTTTCAACCTGGTAGTTGCAAAATCATCGGTAATGGGAGACAACTTCCTGTCCGACAACAGAATACCATTAATGTCGGTTACGGGTTCAACAGCAGTTGGTAAACGTGTCGGCGGCCTTGTCGGAAAAAGGCTCGGCAAAACCATACTTGAGCTTGGCGGGAACAATGCCGTTATCATTACTCCTAAAGCCGATATTCAAATGGCAATAATGTCAACTGTTTTTGGAACCGTAGGAACCGCAGGGCAAAGATGCACCTCAACACGAAGGGTTATCGTCCACGAAGACATCTTCGACGAGGTAAAGGATAAATTTGTTTCGGCTTATGAAAAAATAGTTTCTAAAATAGGCAATCCGCTAAACGAAGAGTTCCTTGTCGGGCCATTAATCGACAATGGTTCGGTAGAGCTATTTAAAAATGCCGTCGCAAGTGTTGAAAAAGAAGGCGGGAAAGTATTGTTTGGAGGCCAGGTTCTTGAAGGAAAAGGTTACGAATCAGGCAATTATGTCGTTCCTTGTATTGCAGTGGCCGAGAATCATTTTGAGATAGTTCAGGAAGAGACTTTTGCACCTATTGTTTACCTTATCAAATATAAGGGCGATATCGCCAATGCGATAGAAATCCAGAACAATGTACCTCAAGGCCTGTCATCGGCATGTTTTACACTAGATGTCCGCGAAGCAGAGACATTTCTTTCGCTTGCCGGCTCCGATTGCGGTATTGCAAACATAAACCTTGGCACCTCGGGCGCTGAGATCGGTGGCGCATTCGGTGGCGAAAAAGATACCGGCGGCGGTCGCGAATCAGGTTCCGATGCATGGAAGATTTATATGCGCCGCCAAACGAACACTATCAACTATGGTGCCGAACTGCCTTTAGCACAAGGAATTAAGTTCGACATCTAGTTTTTTGAAACTTAATATTGCTCGCGAGCGCAAGGTGTTGGCGCTCGCGAACAATATTTTTGTCGGCATAATAACTAAAAGCATACTTTTGCATGCATTAGTTTAAAGGAATATATATCGTCCGGAAGCAATTTTTATAATTTCTTTTGGCAGGTGAAAATTTCTGCACTTTAATGTAATTTAACAACGTTAACATGAAACATTATCTTCTTATAGCCATTGCAATGTCTTTTGTATTAGGTTCCTGCAACTTATCCCC
>JAADIS010000110.1 GCA_013151215.1 Chlorobiota bacterium
TTTATTTGGATCTATATTAAAAAACTATCTTTGCAGCATGAATGAAACTATACTGATACTTGATTTCGGTTCCCAATATACACAGCTTATCGCCCGTAGGCTTAGGGAGTTAAATGTATATTGCGAAATTCATCCTTTTAATAAAATACCCAATGATTTGTCGGCGGTAAAAGGGGTAATCCTTTCAGGAAGCCCTTTTTCGGTTCGCGACGAGGGATCACCAGTGCCTGAGCTGTCGGGCATAAGAAAGAAATTGCCGCTGCTAGGTATATGTTATGGCGCCCAGTTTTTGGCCCGGCACGACGGTGGCGATGTGCAGCCATCCAAAATCAGGGAGTATGGAAGGGCGAACCTTGGCTTCATCGACGGCAATAGCAAATTGATGCATGGCATTTCGCTGAACTGCCAGGTTTGGATGTCCCATGGCGATACTATCCTGAATATTCCGGAAAATTATGAGATTATAAGTTCTACGGAATCGGTAAAAGTAGCGGGATTTAAAATATCCGGCGAGGAAACTTATGGCATCCAGTTTCATCCTGAGGTTTACCACTCAACGGAAGGCAGCATGCTGCTAAAGAATTATGTAGTTGATATTTGTGGCTGTAGGCAGGAATGGACCGCCGATTCATTTGTGGAAACCTCGGTTGATAGCTTGCGCAAAAAACTTCGCAACGATAAAGTTGTGTTAGGGCTTTCGGGTGGGGTCGACTCATCAGTGGCGGCTATTCTCTTGCACAAAGCAATAGGAAAAAACCTTTATTGTATTTTCGTTGATAACGGACTGCTGAGGAAAAACGAATTTGCTGAAGTTCTGCACTCATATAAGGACTTAGGTTTAAACGTAAAGGGAGTTGATGCTTCCGACCGCTTTTTGGATGCCCTGAAAGGTGTTGGGGAGCCTGAGAAAAAACGTAAAGTCATCGGCAATACCTTTATCGATGTTTTTGATCACGAAGCTCATCTCATAGAAGACGTAAAATGGCTTGCCCAGGGAACTATTTATCCAGATGTTATTGAATCAGTATCGGTTAAAGGGCCTTCGGCGACAATAAAATCGCATCATAACGTAGGAGGCTTGCCCGATTTCATGAAACTGAAAATCGTTGAACCTTTGAATGCCCTCTTCAAAGACGAGGTCAGGCGAATTGGCCGCTCAATGAATATGCCCGGTTTTATCCTCAACAGGCATCCTTTCCCCGGACCCGGGCTCGGTATAAGGATACTAGGTGAGGTAACACCCGAAAAAGTAAGGGTCTTGCAGGAAGTTGACCATATATTTATTCAGGGATTGCGCGATGACAATCTTTATGATAAAGTTTGGCAATCACTGGCTGTATTGCTGCCCGTGAGCTCGGTGGGCGTTATGGGCGACGAACGGACTTATGAGAATGTAGTAGCCCTCAGGGCTGTGGGCTCAACCGATGGGATGACAGCCGATTGGTCGCATTTGCCTTATGAGTTCCTGTCAAAGATTTCCAATAAGATCATCAATCAGGTTAAGGGTGTCAACAGGGTTGTTTACGATATTTCCTCAAAGCCTCCGTCCACTATCGAATGGGAATAAAAATAGCCTGAACTATGTATAAAATAATCGAACAACAACAATAGTCAGGGCATTTCGTTGATTAGTCGAAATATATTATATTTGGAAAAAATTGCCAAAAAGTAATTTGTCGTGAAGAAAACTCTGTTAAGTTTTTATTTGTTGCTAATAGTCAGTATTTTAGTTGCACAGTCCGTAAGGATAGTGCCAACCAAAAGGGTTGAGCAGCGCAACGGGAAGCAATATTTCATCCATATAGTCGAAAAAGGCCAGACGGTTTATTCGATAGCAAAAGCTTATAATGTTGGCATCGATGAGATTTATTATGAGAACCCGTCGTCCAAAATGGGAATCAACATAAACCAGGAACTTCTTGTTCCCACCACCAATAAGGAAACTGAGATACGTCAGGAGATAAAAGATGCTGATTTCGATTTCTTTTATCATGTATGTGCCGAAAATGAGACATTTGCCGATGTGGCCGGTATTTATCTGATTTCGGCCGATAAGATCAGGAATGCAAACCCCATGGCAAGGCCGCCTTTCCGCGAGGGACAATATCTAAAAATCCCTGTCGAGATCCCAGAGAGCGTTATTAAGGCGGAATTCCCCCCCGAAGCCGTTGCGACAAGAAATAAGGCGCAAAAAGATTTTACGAGAAAAGTTACCAATACTGTTAGCTTCAATCCAACACTAGCCGTTATCCCCGACTATCGGCATGTGGTAATTGCTGGGGAAACAACCCAGGGCATTGCCGATAAATATCAGGTTGACATAAAAAAACTCAAGGCTGTTAACCCCGGCCTGGGCGATAGGGTGGAAAGAGGCGAGAGGTTGCGCATACCCGCAGATGGTGTTATCGGCGGGAAACCTAGCTCAGCAACAATCCTATCTGGCATTGCGGCGACTCCAAAAAAACGAAATCCGGAAGTTGAGGAGCCCATAGGCGAACCGGCTAAGTCCGCGGCAAGCAAGCAAGTGCCGGACGGCGGCCAATATGTTGTCCATACGGTCAAGAAAAAGGAGAACCTGTACCGGATCAGCAGGAACTATGGGGTGAGCATACAGGATTTATATGATGCAAACCCCGGATTGACCGAAAGACTTAGAATAGGCCAGCAAATAAAGGTGCCAAAAAAAAAAATAATAAATAATTTTATTATCCACGATGTGGGCTCAAAGACCAAAGTCCGCAAGATTGCCAAACTTTACGGAATACCCGAATCTGCCATAAAAAAAATAAACAGGGGCATTGGCAAATATGCCTATCGCGGACAGGAGGTCAAGATACCGGTGGGCAGAAATGCAATTGTTGTTTCAAAAAGCAACCCCATAAGTGAAGCAGGCAAAAAGTATGAAGAGGGTAAGAAGGAAGTTGGGCCCGGGCTTGGGAATAGCTGTCCCAAGCATGCTTATGATGCCAAAAGAGTTATTAGGATCGCATTGATGGTTCCTTTATATCTCGAACAAATGACAGACAGTGTCGCTGTTGATAAAGTATTGAGGGGTAACGCCTCTGCGTTTAAATCGTTCAAGTTCGTTAATTTCGTTGAGGGGGCACAGCTTGCCGTCGATTCATTGCGCAGTCAGGGCTTGAATATCGAGCTTAAGGTTTACGATGTTGACAAGAACCTGAAAAAAACAACTAAGGTTCTTCAGGATCCCCGGCTAAAGGACATGGATCTTATAATAGGGCCGTTTTACAGCCAAAGTTTTAACCTGGTTGCCCTGTTTGCCGGTAATTTCGGGATTCCTATCGTAAATCCTTTAACGTATAGAAAGAGTGTCTTGCAGGATTATAAGACCGTAATTAAAGTTAAACCCGATGAGGAAACACAGCTTGGTTTAATATCCAGCCTGATTTCGCAGAGATATCAAAAATCCAAGTTGTTTTTGATCACGCAGAATTCATATCGCGATGCGGAAAAAATTATAGGGCTGGAAAATACCTTGGGACAAATACCTCTTCCTGATATCGCATACAGCAATTCGGAGCTCTATAATTATTCGGTGCTTGTGGCCATGAGGGATGAGGAATGGGTTGAGGGCAACTGGATGCCTGATGTTGTTATTGAGGGTAAACAATTGCAGCCAAGTTATTTAAAAGAAAACATCGACGATAGTACTTCGTTCGGAAACTCACTTGTCAAAATAAATTATATGTCTGAAGGTTTTGATAAGTTTATGAATAACGCATCGGCATTGCGGCCAAACACTGTTGTTTTATACGGTCGCGACAAAGCCTTTGTGATGGATGTCATGAACCGCTTGAACGAGTTTCGCGATTCATTGAACATCAATGTTATAGGTCTGCCATTATGGGAGAAATTCGAGAATATCGATTTGGTGCAGACAAATAACCTTAACACTATTGTTCCTGAATCGGAATATATTGATTACGAAAGCGAGGCCGTGCAGGATTTTATACATGCGTTCAGGCAAAGCTATTCCACCGACCCCGGGGAATATGGTTTTGCGGCTTACGATATTACCTGGTTCTTCGTTAATGCCATTCGTTATTTCGGCGATGGCTTTGTCGATTGCCTTCCTTATTTCCGGGAGCCGGGCTTGTCGGGGAACATGAATTTCGGCAAAGCCTTTATCGGCAATTCAAGTTTTGTGAACCTTAACTGGAATTTAATCATGTATCATAATCTAAGAAAAAACCTTATCTATCTTGAGAAACCTTCTTTTTCCGATGAAAACCTGCAATAACTATTCAAGCATACTGATGTTCGGTATCTTATTGACCGTGTTTTTGGTGTCGTGTTCCAACAACACCAAAAAAGCTTATTGGAAATCGGGCAAGTTGCAATCGGAAGTCCATTATAAGAACGGCATTATGGACGGTGATGCGATATGGTATTTCGAGAATGGAAATATACAGCAAAAACTAACTTATCAGGACGGAAAGATAAACGGCGAGGTAAAGCGGTTCTACGACAATGGGAACCTGGAATCGGTCTCGCATTATAAAATGGGCCTGCTGGATGGCGCTGCTCTTACTTTCGATACCGAGGGGAACAAAATAGGCGAGGAAAACTTTATTAACGACACCTTGGACGGGACCGTAAGCAAATATTATTCCGACGGCGAGCCTCAAATGACGGGTTCGTACTACAAAGGCCTTTTCCAGGGGCGCTGGGTGTATTACGATGTTTATGGGAATATTGTGGGCTCCGCAAATTATGATAAGGGGAATGGTGTTTTAAAAGGGTGGTGGCCCAACGGCAAGCTGAAAAGGGAAATTAATTATAAAAACAACCTGAAGCACGGCCCGGAGAAGCATTTTGATGCCGAGGGGAAACTTGAAAAGCTGCTGATTTATAACGACGGGGTACTGGTTCAAGCCGGAAATTAGAATTAATTTCCCGGCATTTTTTGTTAGATGCCCTGTCATTATCGACTTATTATTTAGACGTATTATAAAATATGTATTTTTGCCCCCGAAAACGTTTTAGTAATTGAATTAAGAATATTTTTGCGCTATTAAACTTTCAAACTGTTAATAATTTAACAGTGATATTAATTAACAAAAAACTATTGTTTAACAGATAAATAAAATATCATGGATTTAAACAACATAATGAACGACTTGGTCAAGAAGCATCCCGGCGAGCTTGAATATCATCAGGCGGTGCGCGAAGTGCTTGAGTCAATTGAGGAGATAGTAAACGAGAACCCCCAGTTTGAATCTGCCGGAATTATCGAGAGGCTTATCGAGCCCGACCGCGTGCTTTCCTTTAAGGTGCCATGGATGGACGATGAAGGAAAAGTTCATGTGAATCTCGGATACAGGGTACAGTTCAATATGGCAATAGGGCCTTATAAGGGCGGTTTGCGTTTTCACCCGAGCGTGAATCTTTCAATATTGAAATTCCTGGGTTTTGAACAAATTTTCAAGAATGCGCTCACAACACTTCCCATGGGCGGCGGCAAAGGCGGCTCCGATTTCAACCCCAAGGGGAAATCCGACAATGAGATAATGCGTTTCTGTCAGGCATTCATGCTTGAGCTATGGAAAATCATAGGCCCTGAAACCGATGTGCCGGCCGGCGACATAGGCGTTGGCGGAAAAGAGATAGGCTTCCTTTTCGGGATGTACAAAAAGCTGCAACGTGAGCATACAGGTGTCTTGACCGGTAAAGGATTGGGTTGGGGCGGAAGCCTTATCCGCCCTGAGGCCACCGGTTTTGGAACGGTATATTTTGCAAAGGAAATGCTTGCCACCAAAGGCGAAACCCTCGAAGGCAAAAATGTTGCCCTTTCCGGGTTCGGCAATGTTGCCTGGGGTGCTGCGCTAAAGGTTACCGAATTGGGCGGTAAAGTTGTAACCCTTTCAGGCCCCGACGGATATATTTACGACCCTAAAGGAATTAGCGGAGAGAAAATAGAGTATATGCTGGAACTTCGTGCCACTAATATGGATGTCGTGGCTCCTTATGCCGAAGAGTTCCCGGAAGCTGAGTTTTTTGAAGGAAAACGCCCTTGGGAAGTGAAGGTAGATGTTGCCCTCCCGTGTGCTACCCAAAACGAAATTGATGAGAATGATGCAATAACACTTGTCGAGAACGGATGTATATGCGTGGCAGAAGGAGCCAATATGCCCTCTACCCCCGAAGCAATGCACGTTTTCTTGAAAAGTGGCATCTTGTTCGGGCCTGCTAAAGCGGTCAATGCGGGCGGTGTTGCCACCTCCGGCCTGGAAATGACTCAAAACTCGATGAAAATAGCCTGGACCAGGGAAGAAGTCGATGCCAAGCTTCACCAAATCATGAAAGATATTCATCAGGCTTGTGTTAAGTATGGTACTCGTGAAGACGGATATGTTGACTATGTGAAAGGTGCAAACATAGCCGGGTTTATGAAGGTTGCCAATGCAATGCTCGACAATGGCGTTATATAATATTTGGATATTGTTAAAAAAAAGAGGCTGTCCCACAACTGGTGGCGGCCTCTTTTTTTTATCTTCTCCTTGCTTTCGGCCTGCTCTTTTTGGCCGGTGACGGTTTAGTCCTGTAAGTGTTTGTGGGTCGTGCCGCCGGCTTATGCGTTCCGCCGGGCTTCGACGCCGGTTTTGTTGTGGCCGGTCTTTGTGAAGGCCTTTGGGCAGGCTTCGTGGCTGCCGGCTTTTGAGTTGGCTTATGGGCAGGCTTTGTCAAAGCCGGCTTTTGCGATGGCTTTGTGGTATTAGGTTTGTTTGCAGGTTTGTTGCCTGCTTTTTTATTGGTGGTGGCCGGCTTTGCTTTGCGGTCGCCGGAAGGCTTCCAGTCCTTGTTTACAGGGCGGCTGTCGTTATTGCCCGGCCTAGCGGCAGGCTTGGCCTTTTTGTTTCTGTCCCTCTGCAATTCATTGCTGTTTTTTAGTCCCTTATTCCTTTTTTGAAACGAATTGCCCGGATTGGCCCTCGCATAATCATTTCGTTTTACCTGCTTTTGCAGATTAACCGCATTATTGCTATAGCGCACACTTGTACGGTGATAGGAGTTGTTTACGTTAATGCTCAGATGGACGTTGGAGCGGTAGTAAGGAGTTGGGTGAGGTCGCCAGGGATGATAATATGGAGGATAGTATCCCCAATAATACGGCGAGTGCCAAGGGTGATACAAAGGGCCCCAGAAAAACATGAAGATTACGGGAGGACTAACATATACCGGTTGGACGATATAGTTTGGGCCATACATATAAACGTCCCCTACAACCTGAACCCGGGTTTCGCCTTTTTCGTCTTTTTCCACTTCTACCGTTGCGACGTCCTGAAACTGGTCGTTTCCGATAACGGCTTGTATGGCAATTAAATGTGTGTTTTTTTCGGAGGTTTCGACTACTCTGAGATAATCAACCTTGCCGTCGCCGTTAAGGTCAAGGTTGGAGATCTGCAATTCGGGATCGTTAAGTTTTTTCTCGAAATCCTCAAGATCCTTGGCTTCCCCAAAGACTGAGGCAATGGCTTCCAGATCGAGGTTCTCGCTGATATCCACGGATTTTGCTTCTACTGTGGTTACATCTTGTGCGGCGATATTGAAGCATGGTATAATTGTGCCCGCGATAATTAGAAATAGTAGTTTTCTCATGATTAAATATTTATTGATTACAATAACGGCATTCAAATATCGTGCCTACCAGTCGAGCAATCGCCTGTCGCCTTCTATTTTCTGTATTTCGCTTATCTCTTGTGATACCTCAAGGGTGCCCTTGAAATTATTTTCGCCGTCGCGCACGGCAAAGTATTTTATTAGCACATATTTTGGCCCCAGGTGTATCCAGAAACTAGCCTCATCTTTCTCGTTTTTCCTGAACGACTCCACTATATTGTTCACAATGCCCACGCTTTCAGGCGGATGACAGTTTTGAAGCTTGCGCCCTATTATTGAAGGTGTTCTGGGAAAAATACGATGCGGCGGGTCCGAATAAAAGACTACTTTGTCGTTTTCATCAACATAAGTTATGTCAACAGGTAAATATTTGAATATTAATTCTATTTGCTCAGGAGTGATATTTCCTGTTTTTAGCTTAATATCGTTAAGCGTTACAGAAGAATCGTCTTTGTGCTTTTCAGGGCTTTTGTGTTCCGGCCTCACAAATGCAAGCCCGGGCCCGATGGTCTGTTTTAACATCTCATCGAAGGATTCGTCGCCCATGTTCTCAAGCATTAAGGGGAAAAGTATCTTCTCCTCCCGAAAGATGATAGTATGAACGTTAAAAAATACGCGGCTGCTTGTTTTGTTGAAATGCTGAAGGTCAAAAGTGGCTGCTTCGAGGCAATCGATAGTAGCCTTGAGGTTTTTTCTGATGTCGTCGTGAAACGACCACATTAACTTAAGGCACTGATGGTTTTCCCATTTTCTCTCCAAAACCGGGAAAAGTATGTTTTCCTTAACTCTATAGTGGAGGTCTATTTTTTGGAGCTGCTTGAATATTAGTGATATACTACTTATTAAATTAGCGTCTTTCTCCTTGTTGATTTGTTTTATGAGCGGCTTGCAACTTTCCAACAAACTGATAATGCGCCTGTTATCTTCCTCGAGGAAATAGATGAAAGTATCTGTCTTGGCCTTGATGGCAGGATATGAGGAAAGTGTTTTATAAAGTATGTTGAAGAGTTTGTTCGAGGCTGTCTTTAAATCCTCGATGTCAACGTTTTGGTCGAACATCATGTCGAAGGCCGATAGCACATCGGCCGGGATATAATTCTCGGTGATTAGCTTATATTCCTTGACGAGGTCGGAGCCTTTTTTTCCTTCGATAAGGCCTGACATGAACTTGCTCAAGTCCTTGGCCCTTGCAACACTTTTGTTAGTAAATTCCGACATTTGTATTCGTGGGGTTAATGTGTGAAAACCAGATTACTTTCTTGTCAAAAGTACAACATTTTCAACATGATGTGTTTGCGGGAACATATCGACGGGCTGAATTTTGGAAACTTTGTACTTGCTTGCTAAAATAGCGATGTCGCGAGCCTGGGTTGCCGGGTTGCAGCTCACATAAATTATTTTTTCGGGTTTCGCCTTAAGAATCTGTCTTGTTACTCGCTCGTGCATCCCTGCCCTGGGCGGATCGACGATGAAAATGTCGGGTTTGCCGTTGTTTACGTAAAAAGCATCATCCAAAACCCTGGCCATATCGCCCGCAAAGAATTTGGTGTTCTCGATGTTGTTTAGCTTCATATTCTCGTCAGCATCTCTAACGGCATCTTCAACATACTCAATGCCAACTACTTGCTTTACGTGCGAGGCTACAAAGCTGGCTATGGTTCCTGCGCCGGTATAAAGGTCGTAAACCAGTTCGCCGCCCTTGAAGTCGGCAAAATCGAAAGCCGTCTTATAAAGTTTATATGCTTGTTCGGGATTTGTTTGGTAAAACGACAAAGGGCCAACTTTGAATTTAAAAGCTTTTTCGCCCTCGATCGGCGATGGCATTTCTTCAATTATATATGGGTTTCCCTTGAAAAGCCTTGGCTCCAAATCAGTGATGCTGTCGTTTTGTTTTTCGTTGATAACATACATTAGCGATGTTATCTCAGGAAATTTGCCGGCTAAATGCTGAAGCATTTCCTTGATGTCGGTATCGTCGTACCTGAAAATTAAGATCACCATCAGGTCCCCGGTTTCGGATGTCCGTATTATCAGGTTCCGCAAAAAGCCGTCCCATCTACGGGCATTATAAAAAGTCAGATCGTTCTCCAAAGCATATTTTTTCACCTCCAGCCTGATGTCGTTCGACGGGTCTTTTTGCAGATAGCATTTATCGATATCAAGGATTTTGTCAAACTTGCCGGGGAGGTGAAACCCCAGGCCATAACTCTCCTCCCTGCTGCTTTCTTCTTTTGAGGGGTCGAAATCAGTTATCCATTTTTTGTCCGAGAAGCTGTATTCCAGCTTGTTGCGATAATAGAATGTTTTTTCGCTCCCTATTATGGGCAAAAACTCATCATATTCAACTTTTGCTATTCTATCAAAAGCATCCTTGACTTGTTTTTGCTTGAATTCCAATTGGGTTTCGTAATCCATCTGTTGCCATTTGCAACCGCCGCAAAGGCCGAAATGCGCGCATCCGGGCTCAACCCTCAAGTCCGACTTTTTGTGAAACTTAACTATTCTCGCCTCATATAAGTTTCTTTTCTTTTTATAAACTTGGGCATCGACAATGTCGCCGGGCGCGCCAAAGGGTATAAAAACCACCCTTTCGCCGGTTTTGGCCACGGCTTTTCCATCGGAGCCCGCATCAATAATCTCTAAATTTTCCAGCAAGGGCAAAGGTGCTTTTTTTCTTCTAGCCATTTTATGTTTTTTAGGCGGCAAAGATAGGAAGAATAAAGCTGGGATACTCACGGATTCAACAGCTGCCAATGTTGCCCCTGCCGCTACCTACCTATGCGCCCTTAAGATTTATAATGGCATAAGGGGTTTGTGGCTAGTGTAAAGTATAGCTGCTCAGCCTATTATGCCCTATCTGCAATTGTTGATATTTACTTGGCCTATGCTGTTGCCGGTAAATGTTTTTTGAAAGATATTTGCTAATTGTAATTATATTACGGTCTGCAAAAGCTCCCGACCAGGGTTATCTTTTGTTAACTGCTTAATAATGAGTATGATATATAGGTGTCTGATGATGGTTTTGTTATTTCTGTTTGTTTCCTGCCATGGGGACAAGCTGAATAATTCGGTCGATTCCCCTAAAAGCGATTCATTGTCCGGCAAAATTGATTCCTCACGGAACAATGTAGATTCGGCTAAATTGAAAATAATCGGGCTAAAGAAGGTTAAAAAGGTTTCGCCTTCGGAACTTGAGCATGTTGCAGCATCATCGGAAGCCCACCAAAGCAACAAAGCAGTTTCTTATAAGCTCAGGAAATATAGCAATGTAACTAATTTTTATAGGCGTATCGCCAAACCGGCCACACGGCTTTGTCTTGACAACAATGTTCCTCCGGCGGCTATTCTGGCCATAGCCGGGTTGGAATCGGGATGGAACCAAGGTTATGTAGGCCGGATAACAGGAAACATCCTTAGTCTTGGCGCGGTCGGGGATAATTATGAGCTGCCCGCCTTATATCTTCCAAGAAGCAAATCGACAGGAAAACTTATTTTTGATTCCTTGGAAATAATAAAATACGACAGCTCGGAATTAAGCTGGGAATTGCGGCCCGCAAGCCTGAAAAAGGATTACCGCCCGGCAAGCATTGCCGGAACACCCTATCAACTGGCCTATTTTAAATATCATCCGGCAGAAAAAGCAAGGGCCCAGATCAGTAATATGAATGATTTTGTGAGATATTTTATTTCGCGCAAGAGCAGGATCTCAGTTTATCGGGCGGCAAGGCATAAAATGGATAGCCTTGTGGCCGCTCACGGAAAGGATGTGCTGTTGGAAAAATCAACTGTCTTGATGTTCGTGAATCAAATAGGGGGGAGGCCAAACTCGTTTAACTTTAGGGAAACATGGCCGAAGAAGCTTGAGTACATAATAAGAAATGCCGGTTTGGTTGAATTGACAAAACAATTGAAGGATAATGAGGAATTTAAGGAGGTATGGTAAAAGTAATCGGATATAAGCTGGTTAGCAGAATATTTATGTCGGCCTTGTTTGTTGTCATGGTAAATATCAATAGTTCTTGCCAAAGCAATAAATCGCCCAAAATAGATTCATATAACAAAATCACGGAAAGTTTTTCCCTTAATAAATCCGGTAAGACGATTATAGTGGACAAAGGGGAAAGGAAGATGATATTGTTCAAGGACGGAAAAAAACTAAGCGCTTTTAAGGTAACTATAGGTGAGGAGCCGGGGAACAAGCGGAGGAGCGGCGATAACCGCACCCCGGAAGGAATTTTTGTCGTTGGGAAGATAGAGAATTCAAAAAACTGGTATTATTACCCTGACAACGATACTTCCGAACCCGTTTTAGGGGCTTATGGGGATTGGTTCATACGTTTAATAGTACCTGGTTTTCAAGGCATAGGGATTCATGGCCACTATCATGACAACGATTTGGGTAATCGAGCCAGTAAGGGCTGTATAAGGTTGAGCAATAATAAATTACAAGAAGTTGTGGATTTTGCTGAAGTTGGTACGCCGGTATTGATAATACCGGGCAAAAAAGATGTTGAGGCTAATACCGAAGAGCTAAAAGCAGTTATTAACCACAGATAGGCATTACTTTTAAGTTGTATAGCTTCCCGAATAGCATTTCGTGCCCCGTCTTGATGAATTGTTCCTTGATGTCGCTTGGCGGACAAGCAAGATTTTCGCTCATAACCGAACTAAGAACTTTCATCTATGCTTTTCAGAATTACTTACATTTGGGGCGTCAAAAAAAATGAATATGAGTTTTACGAATCCTGAAATATTATATGCCCTTCCGGCTGTCTTGATCCCCCTGGTCATCCATTTGTTCAATTTTAGGAGATATAAGAAATTTTATTTCAGCAACATAAGCCTGCTCAGGGACATCAGCATTGAAACAAAGCGGCAAAGCCGCGTTAAGCACCTGATAGTTATGTTGTTGCGGATGCTTGCCGTTTTGGCCCTAATTTTTGCGTTCGCAGGCCCGCGCTTCGGGAAGGAGCAGGGCGAACCTAAGAACGACAAGATTATAAATGCAATTTATATCGACAATTCCTTTAGCATGCAAGCAGGGGATTTAAATGGTAGAGTGTTCGACAGGGCGGTAATGCTTGCGCGAAGATTGGTCAAGAACTCCTCCAAGGATGCGGTTTTCGTCGTTCTAGACAACGACAAAAAAAACGGTTTGCGGAAATTAAACAAGGATGAAGCATTGAGCTTTATCGATAATGCCACAATAAATTTAATGCCGGCCGGAATACCTTCCGTAATGGACGAGTTCAGTAGGTTTGCATCATTGAACAAAGATTATTTGCTTAAGGCCTATTTGTTTTCCGACTTCCAGAAATCGGCTTTTTTAGCTGATCAGATTCATGCCGACAGTATAGCAGAGTGGAATTTCATCAACCTTTTCAATCAGGAAACGGCCAATGTCTTTATTGACACTTGTTTTATAAAAAGCCCTGTATTGCTCCCCAACACCATCGAAAAAGTCTTTGTCGGTATTAAAAATGCCTCGGCGAACAACATCCATGGGCTGGGGATAAAACTTTTTATTGATGGTGAGAACAAGTCCATCTCCAATGTCGATTTGGAAGCAAAGGACGAAAAAGTTGTCGAAATGCAGTTCAACACTGCCGGGGGCGGATGGAAAAATGCCCGTTTGGAAATCGAGGATTATCCCATTACTTTCGACAATACGATGTACTTTACCTTTAAAGTAAGCAATAAAATTAATGTCCTGGCCATAAACCCGCAGCAGGAAAATAAATACCTGAAGGCGTTTTATAATTCCGACTCCATATTTGACTTCTCGCAAACCGATTATAAATCAATCGATTATCAAAATCTGAATACCAATAAACTGATAATTGTCAATGGGCTGGACAATCTTTCGAGCGGTTTGATCAATAAGCTGAAGGATTATGCGGGTCAGGGCGGTAACTTGATGCTCATTCCGCCTTCGGACGATAATGTCGAATCGTTCAATAATATGCTTGCTAAGTTGAAAATGGGCAAAATAAGCGGGCCTTTTGTTGCCGAAACAAGGGTGAAAGGCATAAAACTAGTGAATAGCATATTTGAGAATGCCATAGCGGAAATACCCGAAAATGCAGATCTGCCTGTCGTTTTTAAGCAATTTGCTTATGAGGATGATTTTAAGTCGAAGACAGAAAGCCTGCTAAGCCTTTTGAATGGCGATGATTTATTGCTGAAGAAAAACATGGGCAACGGTATTGTTTATTTGTTGAATATCTCCCTCGACGACAGTTTTAGCAATTTCGCCAGGCATCAGCTTTTTATCCCTATGATGTACGGTGCCGCAATAGAAGGCGAAAGTGTCAGCAGCTTATATGAAATTGTCGGAAGGCCTACGGAAGTCGAGGTCGTGATAAATCAACAAGCTTTAAATTCCGACGACGATAATGTTTTTGCCCTTAAGCCAGCCAAGGGCGATTTTAGTTTTATTCCTTATCAGGAAAAGTCAGGGAATAAGGTCTATCTGTCGTTCGATAAATTGCCGGGGGAAGCAGGTGTTTTTTCGTTACAGGTAAACAATGGCGAAGATAAAAGCAGCGGCCTGCCGAGAATCGCCTTCAACTATAATCGCAACGAATCTTTAATGGATTTTTATTCAGCTGCTTCAGTGGGGAAATTGCTCGAAAAAGCTGGCGTGGCCAATTTTAGGCTTATGGAATTCCAGGATGCATCCACTAATGAAGTTATCAACAGTGGGCAAAACGAGAGCCGTCAATGGCGCGTATTTATTATATTCGCACTTTTATTTTTAATGGTCGAAATACTAATTTTGAGGTTTTGGCCTTAAGTTAATTATTGACAGAAAATTAAATACGATAAGTAGGGGTTTTTGATTGAGTTATGAGCGAGAACGAAGAATTACGGAAGTTAGAGGATGAAAAAATGGCAGCGGATAATTCCATAAACAGGGTAAGACACCTTAGCGGAATGTATGAAAGCTGGTTTTTGGATTATGCCTCTTATGTGATTTTAGAAAGGGCCGTTCCCGGGATCAACGATGGATTGAAACCAGTGCAAAGGCGTATCTTGCATTCAATGAGCCGTATGGAAGACGGGCGGTTCAACAAGGTGGCCAATATTATAGGGCATACTATGCAGTTCCACCCTCACGGGGATGCTTCAATAGGCGATGCCTTGGTTCAATTGGGCCAAAAGGAAATGCTTATCGATACCCAGGGGAACTGGGGCAACACCTTGACCGGCGATAGTTCGGCGGCGCCCAGATATATCGAGGCTAGACTCTCCAAATTTGCCAAGGAAATAGTTTTCAACCCCAAAACAACCGAGTGGACCTCGAGTTACGACGGAAGGAACAAGGAGCCTGTGTCGCTGCCCGTTAAATTCCCGCTCCTGCTTGCCCAGGGCGTTGAAGGAATTGCAGTAGGCCTGGCATCTAAGATACTGCCCCATAATTTTAACGAACTTATCGATGCCTCTGTTAACTATTTGCAAAACAAGGATTTCGAGCTTTTCCCCGACTTCCTAACAGGAGGGATGGCCGATGTGTCGAAATATAACAAAGGTTTGCGCGGAGGAAAAGTAAGGGTGAGGGCCCGTATAAAGCTTATTGATAAAAAAACGCTTGCCATTACCGAAATCCCTTTTACCACAACAACCGGAACCTTAATTGATTCCATTGTAAACGCCAACAACAAGGGAAAGATCAAGATCAAGAAGATTGACGACAACACTGCCGAGAATGTCGAGATATTGATACATCTTTCTGCGAATGTGTCGCCCGACCAAACAATAGACGCTCTTTATGCGTTCACCAACTGCGAGGTTTCCATATCCCCCAACTCTTGCGTGATTAAAGAAAATCGTCCTGTTTTCGAGGCTGTCGATGAAATTTTGAAGCATAATACCGACCAAACGGTTTACCTCTTGAAGCGCGAGCTTGAAATACGACTGAACGAGCTCGAAAACCAATGGCATAATTCCTCCCTGGAGAAAATATTCATCGAAAACAGAATATACCTACGGATAGAGGATTGCGAGACCTGGGAATGCGTAATTAAAACCATTGACGAAGGCTTGAAGCCTTTTAAGAAATTGCTGAGACGGGAAGTTGTTGAGGATGATATCGTTAGGCTCACCGAGATAAAGATTAAGAGAATATCGAAATACAACGCCTTTAAGGCCGACGATTATATCAAAGGGGTTGAAAGCGAAATGGAGGAGGTTAAAAACCATCTGGACAACCTTATAAGCTATTCGATAAATTATTTCCGCCAGATAAAGAAAAAGTACGGAAAGGAATTCCCTCGTAAAACAGAGCTGAGGAACTTCGATACGATTGAGGCGGCATCAGTGGCCGTGGCAAATCAGAAGCTATACCTCAACAGGGAAGACGGCTTTGCCGGGACGTCCCTTAAAAAAAACGAGTTTGTCTCAGAATGTTCCGATATCGACGACATAATAGTGTTTAGGAAAGATGGGACCTTTATGGTTACCAAGGTTAGTTCCAAGTTCTTTGTGGGAAGCAATGTCCTGCACATAGAGGTGTTCGACAAGAACGACGACCGCACTATTTACAATATGATCTATCGCGACGGTACCAGGGGCAATTATTATGTGAAGCGTTTTGGGGTTACTAGCATTACGCGCGACAAGGATTATGACCTGACAAGGGGCAGCGTCGGCACCAAGGTGGTCTATTTTACCGCCAACCCGAACGGGGAGGCGGAAATCATAAAAGTGAACCTGCGCCCCAAGGCGCGCTTGACTAAGCTGAGCTTCGATTTTGACTTCAGCGGCCTGGCTATAAAAGGCCGGAATGCAAAAGGCAATATCCTAACCAAGCACAATATCAAGAATATTATCCAAAAAGAGGAAGGCGTGTCAACCCTGGGCGCCATCGATATATGGTATGACGATACCGTCAGGAGGCTTAATACCGATGAAAGAGGTAAATATATTGGTGCCTTTAAAGGCGAGGACAAGATCCTCTCGATAATGTCGAGCGCAGAGTTTCGCCTGACGGGTTTCGATGTCTCAACCCATTTCGACGATGGCTTGCTCCATATTGAAAAACATGACCCCAAAAAGCTTGTTACGGCCGTTTATTTCGACGGGGATCAAAAAAAGTATTACGTAAAACGTTTCGATATCCCTGAAACTACTTATTCCAATAAAAAATATTTCTTTGGTAGTGAAGGCAAGGGCTCTAGGTTTGTGATGTTCTCAGTTGATCATCTGCCTGTTATTCAGTTGGATATAAAGTCGAAATCAGGAGAGGTTGAAACTGAGGTTATACCATTGGCCGATTTCATCGGTGTGAAAAGTTACAGGGCCAAGGGCAAGCGGCTTTCGAATAAGGATATTAAAAAACTGAGGTTTTTGGAACCTTTACCTTATGATGAAACCATTGTTGAAGATGAAAACGGGGATGCCGGGGGAACTGACGCAGAAGCTGTTGACCTAGTGCCAGACGAAAATCCCGATTTGCCGACAATAGAAAGTCCCGACGGTTTAATCCCGGATGCGAAGACCCCGGATGACGAAGGCGAAGGGGCTGTCAAGGATGTAGGGGGGAAATCGAAGCCTATAAGCCCAAGGAACAAAAAAACCCCCCCCGGGAACAAGGAGGCTAAAAAGAAAGACAATACTGCTTTCATCGATAATGACGACACTCAGATGGAGTTGGATTTCTAGTATCGAATTTAATTTCCCCATAACGGAAACGGGAGCAAAAAACACAATTCCACTTTTACGCAAACAATCTTTTAGAGCCAGGATTTTTGTATATTTGATTCAAATTAATTGATGATCAAAAACTATGATTTTTGGAAAAAAGAGCAATGGGGATAAATATAAACTTAATAGCCTAAAAGTTTATGCCTGGGACAGGACAGTAGGGGACAAGAAAAAATTCAGGCGGGTATTCGAAAAAGCCGAGCTTAGCTATTTAAGTGTCGAGTTGTCGATCTACAATAAGCTTTTTGATGAGGAGGACTGGGGTTGTGAGCTGAAGTTTTTGTTGAACAAAATTGAAGAGGATGAAAGCTTAACAAAAATAACCGAGAAAGTTGATGAGGTCCGGATTAGCAAAACCGAGAATATCTGTGAATATAATTTTGGCTGGGGCAGCGATGAGCATGGGTCGTTTTGGGATCCTGGAGTTTACGAATGGGAGGCGTTTATTGATGGGGAATATATAATTTCCGCAAAGTTCTATGTGCAAGATGTAGGAATTGTAAGCAGTAGTGAGAACCCATATTTAAATGTTGGGTCCTTAAGAACTTATGAAGCCCCTAAGGGGGATCTAGAAGAATCCGAGAGGGTTTATCTAAAGACTTTCGATTCGGAAACTTGCCGCTATATCATGGGTGAGCTTAAATTCCTAAGCAAACTCGATCATGAATGGTATTGTGAGTTATTCTTTAATTTTTATGACGATACCGGAATGTTGATTGGTGGCAGCGACTCGTTTTTCCTTGTAACGCCAAAGAATGGCGTAAACGAGGAGTTTACGGTTACCTTAGGTTGGGGTTTCGACAAGCCCGGGCTTTGGATAAAGGATAATTATACCTTGGAAATAAGTTTTATGGACACTTTGGTGGCAGTTTTGCCTTTTAGCATCGATAATGAGGAAGTTAGGCGGATAAGTGACTACGAGGCTCTTTTAAATGAAGAGGTAGCCTCTGTTTTCGATAATTCAATAATTGCGGATAGAGTTAAGGATAAAGAGAACGGGGATGTCGTTTCCAAGGATGAAGAGCAGGAAAGCACAAACAAGGCTGGTGAAGAAGGACAAGGCGAAAAATCGGAAGAAAAGATAGAGTTATATATCGACGATCGCCCCGTGGAAGAAATCCTTGCAGAATTGGATTCCTTGATAGGTTTGGGAAACATCAAACAAAAAGTAAGGGAATATATTGATTATGTGAGTTTTATCCAGCTGAGAGAAGAGTCGGGGATAAAAGAGGAAGATGAAGTGGTGCTGCATAGTGTGCTCACCGGCAACCCCGGAACCGGCAAGACTACCGTAGTTAAATTGCTGGGAAAAATCTTCAAGTCGATGGGCTTGCTTTCCAAAGGCCATGTCCATATAGTGGAAGCCAGCGATCTGGTATCGGGATTCATCCGCCAAACAGGAAAGGACACCAAAAAAGCAATAGAAAAAGCCAGGGGTGGTATTTTGTTTATCGATGAGGCTTATATGCTTTATAAAGAAGGCTCGAGTGGTGATTTTGGACCGGAGGCTATTGCTGCCTTGATCACGGAAATGAGCGACGGTAAAGGTGATATCGCTATTTTTATGGCTGGCTATCCTGAAGAAATGCAAAGTCTTATATCATCCAACCCGGGATTGAAGTCGCGTTTGAAAAACTTTTTTGAGTTCAAGGATTATACACCTGACGAATTATATGATATCTCGGAGTTCGCAGCCAAAAAACGTGCTTTGGTGATTTCAAGACCGGCGGCTAAAAAACTTAAAAAAATTCTTACCGATGCTTTTAGGAAGCGCGACAGAAGCTTTGGGAACGCACGCTATGTTTTTTCATTAATAGATGAGGCAAAAGTTAATCTAGGCATCAGGATAATTAATGATACTGGTCAGGACGAATTTACCAAAACTCAATTATCTACTTTAAAAGATATTGATATAGAAGATATTAACGAAAACGAATTTGACACATCCCCAAATATAGCCCTGGATGAGGCATTATTGAAAGAAGCCGTGGCCGAGCTTGAATCATTGAGTGGTTTGGAAGAGGTGAAAAAAGAGGTCAGGGATTTGATCAAGCTAAGTAAGTATTACCGTGATATCGGAAGGGACGTACTTAAGGCATTTTCGATGCATAGCATATTCACGGGTAATCCCGGGACTGGGAAAACAACGGTGGCGCGCATTATGGCCAAAGTTTA
Source organism: Chlorobiota bacterium (assembly GCA_013151215.1). Classification (GTDB taxonomy): domain Bacteria; phylum Bacteroidota; class Bacteroidia; order Bacteroidales; family F082; genus BM524. The sequence continues at coordinate 19,522 of JAADIS010000110.1, forward strand.
TAAGGCACTTGGGGTTCTTGAGCGCGGCCATTTGGTCGATGTTGACGGATCGGCATTGATTGCCGGATATCTGGGCCAGTCGGCACTGAAAACAAAAGAGCTGGTCGAAAAAGCCATGGGCGGAATACTTTTTATCGATGAGGCCTATTCGATCACTGATGGAAACAATAGTGATTTCGGCAAAAAAGCAATAGCGGCTTTGATAAAGGAAATGGAGGATAAAAGAGGCCAATTTGGGGTTATCGTTGCCGGATACACAAAAAACATGAGCGACTTCGTGGAATCCAACCCTGGCATAAAATCACGTTTTGACCAAACTTTTCATTTCTCTGATTTCGATGAGGACGAGCTCTGGGAAATAATGCTCAATATGTTTGCCGGCAGCAACTTAACTCCCGGTAAAGAAGCAGCGGGTCATTTAAGAAAATATATTTCGTTTCTTTATGCTAACAGGGACAAGTTTTTTGGCAATGCAAGGTCGATGCGCAAGATAGTTGAAAAAGCAGTTAGGAACCAGGAACTCAGAATGTCGGATCTGCCAAAAGCAGAACGCAAGCCTAATGTGTTGAATGTGATAGATATAGTGGATGTTATAGATTTTGTCCCTCAGAAGGACGAAATGTTGAAGCGGCAGCCATTGGGCTTTAAAATTTAGTTAGCAAAAATACCGGATTCAACAATTATGTTCTCAACAAACAACTAAGTCTTGGGGAAGTTTTCAGCACATTTTGATAGTATCCAGGAAATCTGAGTCGATGCGGGCCAATTCTTCTTTGCCCATAGCATTATATACCCTGATCCTGATTAGCAAGCCAAGTTCGTAGGTCTTATCCATTGCTAGAATCTTATTGCAGTCGTAAAGTGCCTTATCAAGTTTGCCAAGTTCCAAAAACGCCCTGGCCCTTCCTGATAATGAAAGTTTATCGTCAGCGTTTATTTTCACCGCCACGTCATAATCAATCAATGCTTTTCTCTTATATTTTAAATCCAACAGCAAATTGCCTCTGCAATAATAAAAAAAACCTTCTTCGGGTTCAATCTCAATTGCTTTTGTAAAGTCGTTCATTGCATTGGGATACTTTGCTTCGGTAATATAAACGGAGCCTCTTTCGCAAAATGACCAAGCATCTTCGGGATCAAGTTTGATTAATGAGCCTAGTCTTCCGATGCTGTCCTTTGTATCCTCGATTGATGCTAACTCCAAAATCCTGTTTTCCCGGGCAAATTCATAAAAACTTTGTTTGCCTGAGGTGATATCCGGTTTCGGGAAACCACCGGCCTTAATATGCCGGTTTAAATAGGCATTGAAATTTTTTGCGATCTTAGGGCAATTATTTTTCTTTAGATTAGGTTTGAACAGAAAAACCGGGGATTCGATTCTCAAATCCCTGTTAGATATCAAAATCAGATAGCCATCTTCGGGTATCGGAATCCTGCAAATGGGAATTATAGGGTAAAGTCCTTCAAAACTGTCGCCTACCAATAGGTTGTTGAGCTTAAAGGTACGGAGCTCATCAATCATTTCATTAAGGGAAAAAAAGTAGAAACTGCTCCACTTAGGCCCGTCAGGCTCATCATCGAGCATATCGATATAAAAGGACGATGGCTCTTCCAAAATCATCCCGCCGTTGATATTTTCTAAAAACCTGAAATAGTCCGGAGGCAGTTTTAACCCGTATGCTTTCTCCACCAATCTTATGTATTCCTTGTTTTCGCCAGTACCAAAATCGTATCTTGTGCTGTCAAGCCTGATTTTATTTCTTAATAATTCAATTGAATCCTTCATTTACCACAATTTTAATTAGGATGCAGGCGTGGAATCTCGTCGTCGGTTTTAACGACTTTCCTTCGCCTGCTTATCTTCGGCCTTCTCGGCTTTTTCCTCTCGGTTTTTTCTTCCGACCTAAACTTGATTTTTCTGCCCTCCTGATTCTCCCATTCGTTAAGCTCGGCTTTGAACTCTTTAAAACCACCCTTCAATATCGTTCCAGCCGATTCGTCATCGTCAGCTTCCTTCTTTCTCTTATTTGAGGAAAAGAAAAAGAAAGCAATGAGCTTGATAACGAGATATACGATGCTTATAAATACTATCAACGATATGGTAATTATGGTCAGGTTGGCCATTAATATACATAAAATACTGTAATACAGTATTCTGACGGGAGCATATCTTGCGTGCATTTTAATGCTTTCGATACATATTAAAACAAAAAGCGCAAGATATAGAAGAACTATCAGGTTCATGAAGAGAACAAAGTTGCCTGATGTGAAAAAGCCAATTATCCCTCTTTCCTGAAGGAAGTTCATGCTGAAATATGAATGTACTGCCGAGCGGCTTTTAACTCCCGCGATGAACAATAGAATAGAAATAAAGGAGGATGTTTTCAATGCCCACCAACTTCTGTTGAAATAGCTGTCGTGCCCCAGGACAATGGCGTAGAAGTACTCGGGGATAATCCCTATGGAAAACGGGATCCGGTAATATAGGTTGAAGCCCGTGAACTTAGAATTGCTCTTTGAGGAAAAGTGCGCATCGATCCTCGATAAGCCTATTAGCCCATATCTTAACGAAACCCCCAAAAGGAATACCGATGCCGCAAAAACTATTATTGAAATTAAAAAATTCATCATTTTATCTTCAGTGTTTTGTATAATTTGATCAATGCGTATATTATTAATGCCAAGGCAAAAGTGGCTGCAATCAATAAGCCGCTGAACATTCCGCTGAAGAAGTAAATAAGCATAATAAGGCTAAGTAAAATGCCATGCGCAATGCCGCTGTTTTTTTTGTGGGATTTTAGGGAAACAATGAAATTATAGATTATCAAAATAATAATTATACCAAATGAGCCGTATTTGATTATATTTATATAATACTGATAATTAACTGATTGTGCAGGAATTAGCCAAGCAGATATCACCATTAGCAAGCCTATTAGAAATGATGCTGCTACAAGGTTTTTACTAATCACGGTATTTTTGGGAACATTTGCCTCAACAGTAAAACATTTTTCGAAATCGCTCATATACCTAAATCCGAAAAACAGGATTATGAGCCATAAAAACAGTATTGCATAATGATACCATTCAGTAAAAGCAAGGAATTCGAGTATTATAAAGCTGTTCATGTCATAAAGTTTGGTTTCTTGCTATTCCAATTATATTGGCAATGCCGAAAATTAATATGATATTGATAAATGATCAAGCGTTTTGTAAAACCTGGCTAAATAGCGTAATTGTAAATATCGTAAGTAAGAACCAGCCGATAATTCCCTCAATAATAGAAAGATACATTGCAAGACTATTCTCCTGCTCAGGCAAGGACCCGAATCCGATAACGACAAAGCTGTTCAGGCTGAGTATTAGCGAATTAACAAATTTTACTATAAACACATAAGCAATAAAGCATAATGATATCAGTAAGATAATAAGTCCTGACCAAAGTTTTTCAATGGTTCCAAGAGACTCCCATGCCTTTGGTTGGAAGTTTAGGGAACGGATAATCCTTGAGATAAAATCGAATCTTATCTTGCCGACAAAAGTTAATGGGCCTCCGAACAGCTTTAATAAATGCGGTAATCTTTTCCCGTTTTTTTGGTAATAGTCAAAAAATGAATCTATCTCACTATATTTCCCCGATTCCTCACTGTTTAGTTCCCTTTTATTTTCGAGTACCTTTTTCAATGAATCTTTCGAGCCCACGTATTTCGCTAAAATGCCAAACTGGCTTACATAATATTTATAGTTCATGCCGTCCCAGGCCGAAAAGCTCAGCATATATAAGAAAGTAAAGCCAAATAAAACCCATAATGATTGAATGAGTGATTTGCCCGGATTAGTTGCGTAATCGGAAAAATATCTTAGAAATACATTTAACTTATAGTTAATCAGGTTGTTGAAGCTAGGGTTCACGCTTTGCTCAAATTTTTGTTTGCGCGTTTCGATATCCTTGATCTCAACATAGGATGCATTTGCCGACCTAATGTCGCCCCTGTCATGATACAGGGTGTTGAATTTGTTGTATGCGCTCATCAAGTCGTTATAAACCAAATTGTTGGAAAGTTCAGCATCTGTTTTTGCCTGAAAAATACTTATAGTGCCGTATTCGCCCTCCCTGAAAACAGCGAGCTTTTCCCCGCCTAGATTGCTCCATGACGAATTGGTGTTCTTCTCCGGGAAGTCGAAATTGAGTATGCCTATGTATCTTTCTACAAAAAGCGAGTCTATCATAAGTGATTTCTCTATGTTTGATGAACTCAGGTTCAACACTTGAAGCTGAATCGAATCCAATAAAACATTGCCTATGTTTGTATTGCCCAGATCAACCGAAAAGATGTTCTCATCACCGTTATTATCGAATTTGCATGAGCTGATCGTTAGATTGCCGATATTTTTATCGCTTATCGAAAGTTGATAGCTTATGCCTTCCTCGTCTTTTTCCGAAAAGATTTTGTCGTCGGCTATGAAATTGCAATCCTCGATATTAAGGCTTTCAAGGCTGACGTCAATATTCAAGGTGGAATAAAACTTACAGTTTTTAAACTTCAGTTTGTTTGCCGGGAGAAACTTGTTGCTGATATCAACATCGTTCTTAAAAACACAATTCTCGAATAATAATTGTTCCCTGCCCAGGGTAAAATTCTCAAATTCGAGAGGGCAGCTAAACTGGCATCCCACGACCTTAAGCTTAGTTAGCTGCCAGTTCGTGAATTTTAATGGAGTGTTGTTCGATAGGTTAAAATCACAGTTGTAAAAATATATTTTCTTCGTGCCCTCGCTTGAAGGCGATAATTGATACAGGCTGAAAAATACTTTGTCAATTAAGAAGTCCCCGTCATTATCGGTGGATATTATTTCGTAGTCGCTTATAATGCACTCTTTGCCAGGACTATTTAACAGTGATGCTAATTGCTGTATGCTTATAAGCTGTTTTATGGTGTTTTGTTCGGCAGCTTCCTCCTCTTCAGCAATTTCCTCTTCCTGGGAATAAGCTAAGCTACTTCCCGATAATATTAATATGAGAAGCAATACTGCTATGTAAATAGGATTTCGCTTCATTTCAGTATTTTAGTATCTCCTTCCTCAGGTTCATTTTCTTGACCGAGTTGTCGGTATCGAAATCGAATAATAGATCACCCGATTCCTTGAATAGCTTAATGGAATTCATGTCCAGCCAACGGCTGCCGCCCCCAACATAAATACCCGATAGCACTTCAACCAGGATATTGCCGCTTTTGTATTTTACTATGCGTATCCGGGCATTGTTGTCAATCTTTATCTTGTCGAGAAGAATAGGCTTTTCATTGCTGGTTTTTATAACAACAATTCCTTTTTCGTTTTTTAGGAACTTCATTTCCTTCAGGTTTTCATAGAATGCTGAGGCGTAGTCTTTAAACGATTTATTATAAGTGTCGAAAGTCGATTTTATGTTAGTGCCCTGAATCTCAACGGTATTGGCCTTTAACAGATTGAGTGCCGCAAACAAGCCCGCAATGGTTTGCTCATATTCTTTTTCCTTGAGTTTTTTGTCTGTGGTATATAAAACTTCAGCTATGTTCCCCAGGTCGCCCTCAAAATTATAATTGACGAAATCGTTATTGTTCATTCCGGACGTTGCATAGAACGAGCCTTTTACCAGGATATTTTCGGAATCGTCCAGCTCGATGCCGTAATGATCGAAGTTCTCGCTTTGGCTATATAGCTTGGCCATTGTTTTTTCACCCTCGGGACTGAACCTTACCGCATAAATAAAATCCAGGCTGTGATCCAGTTTATCGATTCCCGCTTTCTTTGCCCACTTAAGATCACCATCCCTGCTGTATTTCGCCACAAAAATATCGGGGGCGTCAACAGCCTTGATCCCTAAATCCCCAAAGCTTAAATTGTTTTCAAAATTACCATAGACGTAAATCCCCTTATCATTGCCCATGACCATGCTCAATGCCATGTCGTTGCCCTTGCCCATGGCCGGTTTCGCCCACAGGGCTTTTAAGCCTGGGCTGTATTTTACGATAAAGGCTTCCCTGTCTTGGTTGTCCGATGTCAGTTTGATATCGCCGAAGTTGGCTTCATCAACGAAATAACCGCACACATAAATGTTTCCTTCGCCATCAAAGACCACATCATTCTGATTGTCAGCCTTAAAGCCTCCTGCCGAATTTGTTTTGACCCAGGCTTTTGTTGCTAAGCCTGATTTGCGATGCTTGTTTTCGATTAAGAACAGCTCGGCCTTTTCACCAGCCACCGCAGGCATCAACATACCTGCTTTAGCGCCCATAAATGTTGGGTCGGCTATGGTGAATTTCCTGTTTTTATATGTTAATGATGTTCCTTTTTGTACAGGCCCAAGGTCAACGGCGGTGGCTAAATGGCCCGGGAAGCCAACAGCCACTATTTCGTTGCCCATTAGCGTTTTTACGAGGCAGGCAAATAAAATCGACCTGTCCTCACAGTCGGCATAAGGATAGTTCAGCATTTCATCGGCAAAAAAGTATCTCTCCTTGCCAAAAACCTGTTGGTCGGTTTTATAGTCGAAAGCCCCTTGAACAAAACTCAACAGGATATTCGTTTTTTCGATGTCTGATTTTCCCTTTAAAATAGGGCCGAAAGCATCTTTTATCGAGTTCTTCGACCTGTTTGTTATTACCGAGTTAAAATAAACCGATACATCGGAAAGGGGAATGGTGTTGTAAAACAGCATCATCTGTTCATCAAAATCAAGCCTTACGACATATTTGTGTTTTTCGTATTCGAACTTATAATCTTTCGACTTTTTAATAGGGTTGGTATAAAACGGCTTCCTGATAGTAAGGTCCATAAATATGTCGGCCTCGGGGAAATCGGCCTTATAAGTTTCCAGATTACTGCCGTTTCCATCGATCACATAATAGTCAATACCTTTAATGTTCACAAAATCAATGTTATACATTTTATATGCCGAAGGCAATAAAAGAAACAGGCCCTTATTGTTAAAACCAATCTTAGCCTTATATCTGCTTCTGCTTAGCATTGTCCATTGAAACAAGACCTGGAGGTTGCCACTGTTCGGGAAAACCTGTTTGCTGCTTTCCTTCAGCAGTTGGTAATACCCCCACTGGTTGAGGTTTAATGTGTTGGCAACCTCCGAGACCTGATACAAATAATGGTTGTAGTTAACTTCCGACATCTGCATCCAGAAATCGCTTATGGCACTTGCCGATGGTTTTGCCATATCAAGCTGGAAAAATGCCTCGTCGAGGCTGAATACAAGTGGCCAGCCCAGGAAACCGACCTCTATCTTGCGTACGTTAAAATTATTTGTCTCCTCTTTCTTGATGCTTGGGTAAACGGAGCCTTGATAGGATGACTGAGCTTTGGCAATATCAAACTCGATAGTATTATCGTTAAGGATGGTTTCTTCAACAACAGGGATAGTTGCCGGTTTGGGCGTTGTTGGTTTAAAGGGCACATGCCCGATATCATAACTCCCAAAGTTGTTTAGCAGATAATCAGAGAACTCCTTGTCGGTCTCGGCAACGAAGGTATTGAACTTTTGTTGAGTTTCCTTTTCGAAGGTGTTGTACTCTTCCCTGATTTGCTTTTTAAAATCATCAAAAGTCTGAGAGTGTCCGGCAGGAACAGAAAATATTACCAGGGCTAAAACAAGTGGTCTTGTTAAGCATTTCATATTTCCTTTGTTAAAAATCCAATATTTTGTCCAGCTTGTCCGACTGGACCTTGGTTTTTTCCTTTAGGCCCTTTTTTATTATTTCTTTTGCCATCTCCACGGCTGCATCATAGCTATAGCCTACCGTTACATATATTTCTGTATTTTTCCCCATTGCTTTGTCGGCCTCGAAGAAAGTGCTGGTTCTTCCCATTTTCGATCCTACTATGGATTTAAAAGTGGCGACTGTCTCGGTGATCGAAGCGGCTTCCTCAGCGTTAAGCTGTGCGTTCGCGATATTCGTTTCAACCAAACCTGCTACTTCTGTCCCGATTTGTCCGGCAAGGTTTACCTTGGCAACCTCATAAGCCTGTAGCTTGGCTGCCGTATGGGTTTCCCCAACAGCACGTGCGTCTGCCACAAACCATTTCTTGTTTCCTTTGTCATCTGTCTCATAGCGCTTTATCCAGGTGTTCTCAATTTGTTTGTCCATGGGCATTTGGCCGGGAGCAACCTTGAAACCTTCCTTCTTGAGTTTCCTGGCCTCCTTGCGGGCTTCTCTCATCGCTTTGGAATGAATGTCTTTTTTAATGGATTTCGTACTTTGTGCAAAAAGCGGAAGTGCAATAATTAGTGATAATACAATTGCAGATACTGATAATAACTTTTTCATATATAAATATTTAAATTAATTAGTTGGCTCAAAGATAGTAAATAATCTTTATTGTTATTCTTGTAACATTTATTTTATATCTTTGTTCACCAACATGCTATAATGACTTTAATAAATTCCGTAATCTTAAAGTGTCCTAATTGTTCTCATTTGCTTGAGGCCATCGAGCTGCAATCTTTTCATCTGTTTAAGTCCGAAGTGTTCTCTGATGGGAAAATTGATTCAACGCCCTTGATTCCTGATGTTTCTGAAATCTTGATCTGCACTGATTGCAATACCGATTTTTGGAGGGAAGATGCGGTCTGTCTTAATTCCGATCAAGGTTCAGACCTAGGGGCATTGCCTGCCAATCAGCCATCCGATCTGTTTTTAAGCTTTAATTGCGAATCTCGCTTATCGATTTCTAAATATTATAATAAACTGTTAAGCAGAGGGTTTGCCGATACTTATGAAAAAGAAGTTTATTTAAGGACCTTGCTTTGGCATGAGCTGAACAACATTATAAGGTATAAGGCAAAAATTGACGACATTCAGTTTCATGAATACGAAAGTCTTCTTGCAAATAACTTAAAGGGTTTTATAAGTATTTATAAACCGGCTTGTTTTACGGAATACCTGTTTTTGGCAGAAATGCACAGGGAGTTAGGGGAGTTTGACATAGCAAAGCATATTTTGGAGGACATCAAGCTTCAAGAGACGAGCAAGGCTCTTAAACAGATCCTGAAAGCATGCGGTAAAAGAGATAAAAGAGTATTTAAAATTAACCAATAATTAAATGATGAGAATTAAACTAATCTTTCTGCTTTTATTATTATTGACGGCGGGAACCGCAGTAGCACAGCACGTAAAGTGCTTTATCCTGAGCGCGCCCGAGAAATCTTTTTATAATATTAAAAAGATCGGGGTGTTGGAGGTGAACTGCGATAATAACCGTCGCATGAACAAAACAGTTACAGATTTGTTGATCGCCGATTTGGTGGATCAGCACCGCGGGATTTATAATGAGGGGTCTAAATACTGGGGCTTGAAGAAAGGCGAGGAAGGACAGACCTTCGTTAAGGGTGTCAACACTGATTTTTACCAGATTATCGAGCGCGAGCAATTAGAAAAAATCCTCAGGGAACAGAGGCTTTCGTTAAGTGGCGCCATCGACGAAGGTTCGGCTGCCGAAGTAGGGCGCTTACTCGGGCTTGATGTTATAATTATGTCAAACGTCAACTATAACAGTATAGACGAGAGGGGCACCAGCTTGTTGAACTTGGCTAGTTCGTCAGGTTCTAACTGCTTAAAACGGATAGTAACGGTGAAGGGGACAATGAAAATGGTCTCTGTTGAAACAGCACAGATAATAGGAACTAAATCAGCTGATTATACAGCGTCAATCCAGAAATGCGACGATCAGCGATCCGGTATCCCCCGCCCCGAGGCAATGGCGGAAATTTGCTTTAAGAACCTGGTTCACCAATTTGTTGATTATTTTGCCCCAGGCTATAAATATATAGAGTATGACTTGGAGAAAATACAATTGAAGGAGTTTAGAAAACAGAGCAAGGAAGCCTTCAGCTTAATCGAGATTGGCGACCTCGACAGGGCTTTCCCCATTATTTATGCTATGTTTGAAGCCGATTCTTATAATCCGAAAGCAGCATATAACTTGGGAGTTTTATATGAGATAGTAGGTTCTTACGAGGATGCTCTCGAATATTACAGCATTGCCTATGATCTTGATTACAGCGAAGGAAAATACGCCGAAGCAGTAAAGCGCTCAAAGGACGGGGTTGGCTTAAACACTTACCTGGACGAAATTGGACGTCCTGTTGAAACTTACTCTTTTACAAGTACTGATCCTTCGACCGCCCTTGCCGAAAAGGTTCGGCTAAAAGGAAATGGCGGCGACCGGGTTGTTGCTTACGAGTTTCCCGATAAGAGCTCAAATATTGTCGCAAAAATACCAGGAGGCCTCGAATTCAAGGTGATAGGAAAAAGTGGCGCCTTTTATAAAGTTCAGCTCAGGGGAACTAAAACAGCATATATACATAAGTCGAATATTAAATAGGCTTAAATAGTTAAATCAAATCCTTAAACTACCTCAAATGCTAAAAAAAGTTATCATCGCATCAATAATATTGCTTTTTGTATCTGCCGCCTATGCTCAAAAACCTGCTTGGGCCGATTATTATGAACGACAGGGGATGTATCCCGGAAATGAGTTCCTGGTCGGGTTTGTGTCCGGCCAGAACAGCAATGGCGAGGATGCGGGAACTATAAAATCGATATATGAGGCCATGTCGAAAGATAAGGTAGTCCAGAGCATCCAGGTTGAGATAGAGAGCTCCAATACCTTGGAGATATCGAACGTGAACGCTAAGTCCGGCGAGGAGTTTCTTTCCAAAAGTGTGTCCTTCTCCAAAGCGAACATAAATGGGATGACAACACTAAGCTTCTACGACAGGAAGAAAAAGGAAGTTTATGCGATTTCTTATGTTAACAAAAAAGAACTGGCGTTTTTTTACAGAAATACAATAAGCTCTTCCTTGGGAAGCATAAGGCAGAAACTTGGCGAGGGAAGGAAATATGCAAATAAAGCCGATAAGGAAAATGCCTTGCGCAGTTTTTACGAGGCCATGCCGTTCATAAATAAAATCGACGAGGCGAGTGTTTTGCTTACTGCCCTGAACAGGAAGATGTATGCCGATATCAATATGGGCGAAGTAAACAAGCTGAAGCTCGAGCTGATAAACGAGATCGATGCCATACTGAAGCCAAGCGGGCTGAGTTTAAGCGAGTCAGCATATTTTGCCGCTTATGGAATATTCCTGCAGCTGGGCAAAATCGACGGAAAAATAAATTTATCGAGCTTTACCTTTGAGAACACCGGGCTGTACAGCCGCTTTTCGGAAAAATGGAACGACGAATTTGCTGCGGCACTGGTGAAAGCCGGAAAATATGTCGTTGATAGAAACAACAGCGGCCCCGGTAAATACTCGGCATACGGAAATTATTGGCAAGAAGGTGATTACCTGAAGCTTAATGTTGTTGTTTCGATGTACGACAAGATAATTGCCGTGTCCAAGGCAAGTATCCCGCTATCTTACCTTAAAAATGAAAGCATCGGCTTTATTCCCGCCCAAATTAATAAAATGAAGCTTTTGTCGATGTATGAACTGGTCTTGGTCAGTGCCCCGGAAATAATCAAATTGGGGATGGCGACCACGGAACCAATTAAAATAGGGGTGCTTAAAAAATCTCCTGGCGAAGATGCCCTCGTGCAAGATATCCCTGTTCGGCTTGTTAATGCCGAAAGTGGTTTAAGCTTAGGGTTCGCGGCCGCGAACAAGGACGGGATAGCCGAATTTTATTTGCCGCCATTAAACTCGGGAAAAAAAGTGATGGCCCTGGAGGCTGGTTTAAACATTGCAAGCTATTTTGATATCGATGAAAATTCCGCTTACTTCGCTATTGCGGAAAACAAAAATCCACTCAAGGCAATCTCTTTCAACATAAACACTGCAAAACCGACCGTTTATGTTGAAAGCATCGAGAAAACCCGGAACCATGAGGTAGATATCAAGACCCTTGAACCGGCCGTAAAGGAGTTGCTTGCCGAAAAATCGTATAATTTTGTCGAAACAGAGAAAGAGGCGGACTTTATTGTTAGAATAAAAGCAAACACCACCAGCTCAACAAATTATCATGGGATCTATTTTGCCTATCTTGATGCAAATATCTCTGTTGTGGAAGCTTCGTCGGGCGAGGAGGTGTATAAAACGCATCTGGATCAAGTTAAAGGTGGCGGGGCAAACTATACAAAAGCCGCAAAAAAGGCATATCTTATTGGTGCCCAAAAGATTAAAGCGGCACTGGAAGATATATTCTAAATTTATATTAAAATCTTAAAAATCAAGAACTTATGGAAGATCAAGAAATCGTAACCAAGGAAACGCGCGAGCTGACCGTTAATCAGCGAACAAAAAAGTATTTAAACCAAATCCGTAACTGGGCAATGTTCTTTGCCGTTTTGGGATTCGTGGGCATTGGTATCATGGTTGTGGCCGGGCTTTTTGTTTCCACCATTTTTTCCACCATGTCATCTGGCGAATCAATGCCTGACGGCTTTCAGTACATTGGCTTGATATACGTTGTGCTTGCCATGGTGTATCTGCCACCGCTTATTTATCTGCTGAAATTCTCTACTAAAATGCAGAAGGCTGTTTATGAAATAGATAATTTCTCGTTCGAAGACGCCTTTAAAAACCTGAAATCGCATTTTAAGTTTATGGGGATATTTACAATTGTGATGTTAGTGCTGTACCCGCTTATTATGATATTTGCGTTTTTTGCTGCCGACATGATGAAATAGCATCAGTTATTTATTGTCGTTTGTTAAACAGGTGGCGATGAACAGCGGATCAAAAACCTTGGAAGCTTTCCCGGCTTATTTGAGGCCTCAGTCCCGTTATTTGGATTAGTCCAGGGAATGGCTTGCCTTTCCGCGGCAGGAAACAATGGGCATTTTACGCCAATCGGGCAATGCCAATTCAGCGGGGGACAGGCTTTTTGTGAAGATTATTGTGTGATTACCAAGGCCAATTTGGCCAAATAGGACTTGTCAAAGAAAACAAACCGTAAATTTGGGCCCGGGTACCCAATAAGCGCTGAAAAAGCGGAAATCACGGGCCCAAGTCCGGGATTATTGGAAGAATAAGGTTCTTTTCGTGAAAACCCTTCGGAAAATAACGCATCAACTGCCAATACTTAAAATTATCGATATTATATAGATTCCTCAACCCTATTAACTAAATTTGCATAATTTTTTGAATTTAACTTCGTTATTGAGAATTAAGTAAGACTTTTGCATGGCGATTTGTTTAAACAATATGAAAAGTACGATTTATTTAATATCTTCTGTTTTATTGATGGCTCTGTTTTCATCATGCAACCCGCAGAAAAAACTTGCCCGCGAATTCGTCTCGAAATCAAAGGATTATAAATTGTTGGTTTTGGCCCCAAATTCCATTTACAAACATAATTTAAATACAGGGATAATTGATTCCCTGGGTATTACTGATGAAAAAACCCGTGATTCCTTGCTTTGGGAGCAATCTTATTTTATAAAGAATATTGACGATTCCTTACTCATAGCAAACTATATTTTAGGATTTAAGAATGAATTGGCCAATTATAAGGTGAAAGTTTATAATCAGGGAGCCTACGAAGGATTTATGCAAAGCGACTCGAATGCGTGGATGATAAATATTGCACAATTGGAAGTGGAGGAAGAAAATTATGAATATCGGGACGAGACCGAATATTATGGTTATGTATATTACCACGATCATCTTCTTAAGGCTGTCAATGTCAATTCGTGGTTCGAGATCAATAAATTGAACTCCGATGATCAAAAGAACAATGTTTATTACGCGACCAATACCATTACCGATGACCTGACTTCGAGCTATGATTTTGATATATTTACCGAAAAGGTTGTTTATCAGTACGATATCGATAGTCTGGATATGCCTGGGCTATATGAATATGTTTATTTGCTCGGAAGGATCTACGCTACTTATACTTATGACTACCTGATGAATAAATACATAAGCAAAAAACAGGGTTTCCCCATGAAAAAAACAGAATTGCTCAGGTATTACCCACCGAGCGGAACATTCTTTCAAGCAGGCGAAAACAGGTTTATAACTCTTGATGAATAAAATTAGTCGATTAATTAAAATGCCTGTAAATCAGTAGGCTAAATAAAAATATTACTTTGTAAAATCTTTTGTTAACTATTGCTTATTGCACAATTCAATAAATTCTATAACTGGCTCCAAATCAGGTTTCGAGGCATCGTGTTTAAAATTCGCCTTAAGGTAGTCGGCTTCTCTTTTTTGCAATAATTCCCCAACATCCTCAAGAAGTTCGTCATGGCTCTTGCCAAATGCGAAAGGCCGGGGACGAATGGCATTTTCAAGCCTTTTCACTAAAGCGCCGACCGGCATCTTTAAATAAATACTGATACCGTTTTTATTGATCCCATCTATTGCGCCATAAAAGCAGGGAGTCCCGCCACCCGTGGCTATAACTGTGTTCTTATATGAAAATGTTTCAAGCAGGATTTTATTTTCGAGCTCCCTGAATAATTCCTCGCCATACTTCCCGAAGAAAGCGGCGATATTCAGTTTGTAGCGACTCTCGAATAAATCGTCGAGGTCAACAAAGTCATACCCGAGTTCCTTGGCGAGTTTTTTGCCGATGGTGCTTTTTCCGACACCCATGAAGCCGATGAGGTATATTAGAGACATTTTTTACGATATTATCCAAAAATAAGAAAACCATAATTGCTTCAGAATCCGTTTGAAGGCGATTATAGTTTTAAACTTTTCTGCCAATGGCCTTTTCTGCGGAAGCAACAATATGCCCGGCATCCAGGCCGTACTGCTTCATTAGCTCGGCAGGTGTGCCGCTTTGCCCAAAACTGTCCATAACGGCCACATATTCCTGCGGTACCGGGAAGTTCCTTGCCATTAATTGAGCAACCGAGTCTCCCAGGCCTCCGTTAAGGCTATGCTCTTCGGCAGTAACTATACATCCTGTTTTCCGGGCCGATTCGAGGACAGCCTTTTCGTCAAGTGGCTTAATCGTGTGAATATTAACAACTTCTGCGCTAATGCCTTTACGGTTAAGGATTTTTGCGGCTTCCAAAGCTTCCCAAACCAAATGACCGGTTGCGAAAATACTAACATCTTTACCATCGATAAGTTTTAGCGCCTTCCCAATTTCGAATTCCTGATCGTCGGTAATGAAATTAGGAACAACAGGGCGTCCGAACCTCAAATAAACAGGTCCGATATGATCGGCAATGGCTTTTGTGGCCTGTTTGGTTTGATTAAAGTCGCAGGGGTTGATAACCGTCATGCCGGGCAGCATCTTCATCAACCCAATATCTTCCAGTGTTTGATGCGTGGCGCCATCTTCGCCAAGCGTAATGCCGGCATGTGAGGCACAAATCTTGACATTCTTTTCAGAGTAGGCCACTTCCTGGCGAATTTGATCGTAAACCCTAGCTGTGGAGAAGTTTGCGAATGTCCCGGTAAAGGGGATATACCCCCCGATTGTTAATCCGGCCGCTGTACCTATCATATTAGCCTCGGCAATGCCCATCTGAAAAAACCTCTCCGGGAAATTATCGGCAAAAGCGTTCATCTTCAGCGATCCGGTCAAATCGGCACACAGGGCCACAACATTAGGGTTGCTTTGCCCCAGTTCATAAAGTGCTTCCCCAAATCCGGAACGGGTGTCGCGCTTGTCAATTATCTTATATTCTTTCATCTGTCTAATTTCTCTGTTCTCAACTTCTTTCAATGCTGTATTTTTAATATGTGATGATTCATCTTTATAATTTTATTTTTGTCGTTTTAGACGATGTGATCTCAAAATCCTCCGTTTGGCTATAAGCCGATTGAGTGCTGTAAATAGGTCGGTAAACCAGTCGGTAGAAGCCGGGTTGCAAATATACCGACTCCGGTTTTGAGGAGTTCTCGTTAAGGTCGAGGATTTTAATTTGTTTATTATCAGTTAAATAGAATAAAAACCCGTAAACCCTGATATTTTTTTGAATGCTAAGGATTCCGGGGCTGTCGATCTTAATGGTAGTAGTTTTGTCTGCTTCAATATTTATTTTATCCAGTTCAATTATTGGGAGGCTTAAGACTTCTATCTTATAGCTTCCTTGTAAGTAAGATGTTTTTTCGCCCAGCCACTGGGTATTGATTATTTTGTTCTTGATGCTTTTTACAATTACTTTCGGTTTGTATTCCGAAGGATAATTGCCGCTGAGGACAACAGATAGTTTCCCGCGGGGGCAATTTGCATAAACAATATTGTGCTTTCCCTGGGTGAGGCTGACATTGTTGATCTCAAGCGGGGGGAATGTTCCTAAAGTGATTTTATACTCAAGCAGGGGGTCAACTACCAAGGTGTCGGGCAGGCCCTTGTTATTTAGCGTATGAACAAAGTTGTAAACGATTTTCCCGCTTGCCAGGTCGGTGAAGGCCATATTGATGTTGCTTTCCTTTGCCCGGCCGTTTTTGTCGAGAAGATTGACTTGCAAGGTCGTTTTGCTAAGCACTTTTTTAATGATGATATTTAGTGTGCTCTGAAAGCTATCAATATCGGGGGCGTTAAAGTATGATCCAGCACAGTCGAATATTTCGCTGTTATCGGCTCCAATACCTATAATAAACGGTTTAATGGCGATACCTTCTTTTTGTAAGCTGGCCGAGGCTTCGCAAATATCGCCATCGCATTCCTCTATGCCATCGCTAATCAAGATAATTATGTTCCGATAGTTCCCTTTGTTGCCGAAATCCGATTTCGCCCTTTCCAGCGACATGGCTATGGGGGAGGTTCCCCGCGGTTTAATGTATTTCAACCTCTGTTTTATACGGTCGAAGTTATTTGCCGCAAATGCAACTTCCAGTTTGGTGTCGTTGCAGTTTTGGGGGGGGTAATTGCGTTGATGGCCATAAACCCTGAGCGCAACTTGCAGCTTGTCAGTCGTTTTAAGGCTGTCGAGCACATCCGACAAGATTTTTGATGCTATCTTGAACTTCACTTGTCCCTGCCATTTGCCGCTCATGCTTTTTGAGGCATCGAGAATGAAGAGTATCCTCGTGGTTTTTTCGCTTTTAATTTCCGGCTGAGCCATCGAAAGACTTGCCAGGGAAAGGAAAGCTGAAACGAAAACAATATTTAAGACCGATAGTTTCAATTTCTATAATTAATAATCGCCCAATGTTTCTTCAAGTTGAGATAAGGCATTGTCTCTTTGTTCGTCGTTGGGCGCCGCACCGTGCCATTTATGTGTTCCCATCATAAAATCGACGCCCATTCCCATTTCGGTGGTCATCAATATCATTATCGGCTCCTCATTTCCCGAAAGGGTTTTTGCATGTCGCAAGGTGGCTACAACATCATCCATGTCGTTACCGTTCATCTCCAGGACCGTCCAGCCGAAAGCCTCGAATTTCAGCTTTAAATTGCCCAAGGGCATGACTTCATCGGTCGGGCCGTCTATCTGTTTGCCGTTATAGTCAACTATGCCGATAATATTGTCAACCTTTTTCGACCCTATATGCATCAAGGCTTCCCAAACCTGACCTTCCTGAAGTTCTCCGTCGCCCATGAGGCAGAAAACTTTTTTGTCGTCCTCGTTAAGTGTTTTTGCCCTTGCTACGCCTATCGAAAAGCTAAGCCCCTGGCCCAGTGACCCGGATGCAACCCTTACCCCTGGCAGTTTCTCCATTGTTGCCGGATGACCTTGCAAGCGTGAATGAAGCTTGCGGAAAGTTGCCAGTTCCTTAACGGGAAAATATCCGTTTCTGGCCAGTACAGAATAAAAAACAGGACTTATATGTCCGTTGGAAAGAATAAATACATCCTGGTTTGCCGCATCCATGTCGAAGTTTTCAGGATCATGATCCATTATCTCGAAATAAAGGGCGGTCAATAAATCGGCACATCCCAGCGAGCCGCCCGGATGACCGGATTTCGCTCCATTGACCATTCTGATAATATCTCTTCTTACTTGGGACGCAATCTCACGCAAACTATTGTTGTCGGGCATATTAAACTATTGTTTTACAGATAAATAATAAAATTTTCCGGTAAATTTACCGTTGGCAAAAATAGCATTAAATTTATGAATGCCGGGCGTGGTTGAAAATTAATGAAAAATTGTTGATGGTTGCCGTATAAAAAAATACCTTATCTTGATCAATACCTTCCTGCTCCATAATCTAGGATAATTCCTGTTTTGATGTGCTACGGGCTAGCAAACAAGTTTTTTAGCCTGGTTAATTCATGCATTTATTTTAACGCATCTTCTTTTTTGCAATTCACATTCAGCCATGATTTATTTTCTTTGGGAAACTCTGTGTCTTCTCGGTGCTTCTTTGTGGAATGGCCATCCACTAGATTTCACAAAAACTCAAAGTTGCGCATAGAAGCAGTAAGCTCATTTAATAACCCAAACTTCGCGTTTATAAATAAACAGTTGACGACTCACTACTTATTAAATATTGAAATGTGTTACCATAATGATTATCAATAGCATATAAATACCATAATAATTAATATATTAAGACCTAGTATTGTTATGTGAAACTTCAGTTAATAAAATAGCAAGGCGCATCAAAAAAGGAATTAACCATAATCTTAGGGCGCTATAAATTATATGCTTGATCTTCAATTCCGGTTTCTCCTATTTACTTATATTCGTGGACTTGTTTCCCGCTTAAAAGGGGCTTAAAAAAAATAGGATATATTTATGTGTAGGAACTTGCTTAGAATACCTTTAGTGCTGATGCTCAGTATATTTTTGATTTCTTCGGCTTCGCTTAAAGCCCAGCTTTATAAGGATTACGATAGTCCGGTAGCTAGGGTTTGGGTCGATTCGGTTTACTCCTCGCTTACATTGGAAGAAAAAATTGGGCAATTGATATTCGTGAGGGCTAATTATTCGGGAAAACCCTATCTAAAAGAGGTGGATTCTTTTATCAAGGAATATAATATTGGCGGGGTGGTTTTCTTCCGGTCAGACCCTGTTTCTCAGGCTCTTAAAACAAATTATTGGAATTCGATGGCAAAAACGCCATTATTGGTTGCCATGGATGCCGAATGGGGGATAGGCATGCGCTTGAAAGGCACTGTGAAATATCCCTTGCAGATGGCCCTGGGGGCTGTTTCCGACAACTCGCTGATTTATGAAATGGGAAAGCAAATTGCCCTGCAATGCAAACGTATGGGGATCCAGATGAACTTTGCGCCCGTGGTGGACGTAAACTCAAATGCCGCAAACCCGGTAATAGGTATGCGCTCGTTTGGCGAAAACCCGCAATCTGTTGCTAACAAGGCGTATCTTTATATGAAGGGCATGCAGGACAACGGAATAATTGCTTGCGCAAAACATTTCCCCGGCCATGGTGATACTAAATCCGACTCGCATTTAACACTTCCATTAGTCTCGGCTAAGAAAAAAGAACTCCGCAAAACGGAACTCCTGCCTTTTCAATACCTTATTGATGAAGGTGTTGCATCTATCATGACTGCACATCTGTCGGTTCCCGCCTTTGATAAAAACAAAAAACGCCCTACTTCCCTTTCTTATAAAGTCGTTAGTAAGCTGCTTAAGAAAAAGATGGGCTTCGATGGTTTGATAGTTACCGATGGCCTTGACATGAAGGGTGTTACAAAATATTACGACAAGGGCGATGTAGCCAAAGAAGCTTTTCTCGCAGGAAACGACATACTCTTGATCCCTGATGATGTGAAAGCATCGGTGGAGTCGATAAAAGCATTGATAAAGGACAAGCCCGCATTCAATGCAAGGCTCGCCGAGAGCTGCAAGAAAATATTGAAGTTCAAGTATTTGAGCGGAGCCTATAAAGGAGGAATTATCGATACTGCAAATTTGTTGACTGATTTGAATAATCCCGGATTTCACCGCCTTAGCAAGCAATTATCATACGATGCCATCACTATAGTAAAAAACAGTGATAGGATTATCCCGCTCAGCCGTCCGGATACTTTGAAGACAGCCGTCCTTGTTATTGGCTATAAAAATACTGAATTCGAAAAAGTGATATCAGACTTTATGCCTGTTGATGTTTATTACTTAAGCCATAATGCCGATATTGCTAAAAAACAAGATGTATTGAATTCGCTGCAGACTGCCAATTTGGTGATCATCGCCCTCACAAACACTAATATTTCTGCCGCTAGGCGATATGGCATCAACAACGAGGAAGTTCAATTCATCAGCAAGATAGCCTCATTAAAAAGAACGATACTAAATGTATTTGCAAGTCCTTATGCCTTGAATTTCTTTCCTAATTTAAATGACTTCGATGCTGTAATGGTTTCTTATCAGGACAAACAGCATACTATGCACCGCTCGGCGGAGATATTGCTTGGAATGGCTCCTGCCAAAGGAAAGCTTCCGGTTTCGACTGCCACATTGAAAGCAGGTTTCGGAATTAGTACACCTAAAACGAGGTTGACTTTTAAATCCCCAGAGGATATGGGAATAGATATTTCCGTACTTGATAAAATAGATTCCATCGCGCAAAACGGTATCGATATTCAGGCCTATCCGGGCTGTCAGGTGCTGGCCGCCAAGGATGGTTATATTTTCTACGACAAAAGTTTCGGATATCATACTTATGACAAAAAAACACCTGTCAGGGACGACGATATATATGATTTGGCATCATTGACCAAGATATTGGCCACCACGCCTTCATTGATGAAGGTTTATCAGGATACTCTAATTGATATCGACAAGCCCATTTCTGATTATCTTCTTTATCTTAAGAAAAGTAACAAAAAGCATATTTTGATAAAAGAAATCCTTTCACATCAGGCAGGTCTTTATGGCTGGATACCCTATTACGAGAGCACGCTTAGTTTAAATAGTTGGGATACAGCAATATATAGGTCGCAAATCTCTGAGGAGTACCCAAAACGGGTAGCTTTGAACATGTATATACACGAAGGTTATAATTATAATATCTATAAACAAATTGCTGCATCTCCCTTGGGTGAAAAGAAATATAGATACAGCGATTTAGGTTTTTATCTTTTCAGGCAACTCATAGAGCTGTCTGTCAATTCATCGCTCGACGAATATGTTTTAAATCAGTTTTATTTGCCATTAGGCCTGAAGACAATGAGGTTTAGGCCTCTTCGCTTTTTTAGTGCCGCCCGTATTTGTCCTACCGAGAACGATAAAGAGTTCAGATACCAGTTGCTTCAGGGCGATGTCCACGATCAAGGGGCCGCCATGCTCGGTGGTGTTTCGGGCCATGCCGGTTTGTTTTCTGATTCTTATGATGTTGCCGTTATGATGCAGATGTTTTTGAACAGGGGGAACTACGGAGGACATCAATATATCGGTTCGTCGGTAATATCGGAGTTTACTTCCAGGCATTTTGAGGATAACGAAAACCGCCGGGGACTTGGTTTCGACAAGCCGATGTTGGAATACGAAGATCATGGACCCAATTGCAAAAGTGCCTCTCCGGCAAGCTTCGGGCATTCTGGCTTTACCGGAACTTATGCTTGGGCCGACCCGGAATCGAGCCTTGTTTATGTTTTTTTGAGCAATAGGGTGTATCCCGATATGCACAACAATAAACTAGGCGAGCTGGATATCAGGACAACTATCCATCAATTATTTTATGATGCTGTTGGCGATTAGGAAAAATAAACGTTAATTTGTCATTCAGAATTAAATTTTTATACAATGAAGAGTAAATCTAAAAATAGGGGCTTATGGGTTTTGGCAATAGTGCTGACATTCGCGTTTATAATCTATCAAAGGGCCACTGGGCCTACCTATCCGCATAAAGGTTCGGTAGAGATTGCCGGGCAAACAGTTGATTATGAGTTGCTGCGTTCATACGAAGTAGGAAAAAACGCAACAGTTGAGATTGATGTTCCAGGGAAAGACGTAAGCGGGGTTTTTACTTATAAAAGATATAAAAGCTACGATGAATGGACAAGTGTCGAGATGAAGCGTGACGGGAAAACGCTCAAGGCGGAAATCCCCATGCAGCCCTCAGCAGGTAAAGTGGAGTATTTTGTTGAGCTTAAATACGCCGGCAAAACAATAAGCCTCACCGAGGACCCTGTTGTTCTTAGGTATAAAGGAGTAGTTCCCAAGCCCGTTTTAGTACCTCATATATTTTTCATGTTTATTTCCATGCTTTTCGGGTTACGTGCCGGGATAGAGGCTCTTTTTAAAGGCGACGACAGTAAATATTATGTTGGGGTTACCTTAATTTGTCTTTTTATAGGAGGCATAATCCTCGGCCCCATTGTTCAGAAATTCGCATTTGGGGAATATTGGACAGGATGGCCGTATGGTACTGACCTAACTGATAATAAAACAGCCATTACCTTGATATTCTGGTTAATAGCCTTTTATATGCTCATGCGGAACAAAATACACCGTATAATGGTGATTGTCGGTGCTGTCGTTATGATAGCCGTTTATATCATCCCGCATTCGGCACGCGGTTCCGAAATTGATTATACCAAAACTGAAACCCCTCAAACAGAGATCGCCGAATGAGCTTGAGCATTATATTAATTGCGGTAACGGTGCTGGTGTCGTTCTTGGCATTCAACAATGCCGAGCTGTTCGACAAGCTGAAATTCAATCCTTATTTGATAAAGGAGCATAAGCAATGGTGGCGGTTCCTGTCGCATGCATTGGTACATGCCGATTTTATGCATCTTATTATCAATATGTACGTACTTTATTCCTTTAGCAGCATAGTTGAGGATGTGTTCTTTAATTCTATGTCGTACCGTGGACTTTTGTTCTTTTTCCTGCTTTATGCGGGAGGTGCTTTGTTTTCTACTTTATACGATTACGGGAAGCATAAATCAGAGCCCTATTATAATGCGGTCGGCGCCTCCGGTGCCGTTTCGTCCGTGGTATTTTCCAGTATTCTGATATTTCCGGGAGGCAGTATTTTCTTGTTCCCAATACCTTTCCCCATTCCTTCGTGGGCTTTCGGTATCTTGTATTTGGTTTATTCGGCATGGATGGGAAAACGCGGCGGCGACAATATTGGCCATAACGCCCACCTTTGGGGAGCCGTTTATGGCCTGATATTTACGATAATCACCATCCCGGGCGTGATCAGCAACTTTATCCAAGCTTTGTTTTAAGACGCCAAAGCTCATGTTCGCAGAAGCCATCGGGAATATAATCGCATACTTTTGTTTCTAGCCCCCCCTTTGGCTAAAAGTATATTCCTTTGTTTTATACCGTGTTTTTTGTTATTTTCGTCGCAGACGAATTCTGGATAATGTTTCAAAAATCACTTTCATATATCATTGCTGCATTGGCTTTTATAATGAGCCTGTCAGCTATTGCGCAAATAAACATCATCCCGATAGGGGCCAGGAAAGTTTATTTGGAAGAACCGCTCAGCCAAGGCAGGGTGTTGAGCATTGTTGAGGATGACAGGGGATTAATATGGGTAGGGACCCTGGACGGGCTTAATTCTTATGATGGATATAATGTAGAAGTGTTCAGGCACGTATCAAGTGATTCAACAAGCATCAGCAACAACACCATTAATTCCCTCTGCACCGACGACTCGTCGAAGATATGGATAGGCACCGAAAATGGCCTGAATGTTTTGGATCCTATAAACAAGACTTTTAAGGCTTATTTTGAGGACGATAAAGATTTTGTGAAAAAAAATGCTAACCAGATAACGAAAGTTTTGGTTGGCGACAGCGGTTATATTTGGTTGGCTACTGCGGGAGCAGGTATGGTCAGGTTTGACCCGGAAAACGGACGAAGGGAATATATTTCCCTGGATATCGACAAGTCAAATATTTATAATAATATTATAGAACACTTTGACATAGATGCTTACGGTAATATTTGGTTTACTAACTCGGCAGGCGAGATAGGCATGATAAACAAAGAGCACACTAAAATCCGCTTTATAAAAATTGAAGGCAGGAAATCCGAAAGGAAAATAGGCTATGTGCACTCTGTTTTGATAAATTCGGTGGGGAAAGTGTTGTTCACCCTTACGGGTAAATATAATGGCCTTTATTATTATGATAAAGCAAGGGATTTAGTCGTTGAAAACAGGGATTTTAACGATAATCTCTATAATGACAATTACTGGGCCCAGATCACTACTTTGGGTTATTTGCTCGAGGATTTGCATGGCAATTTATGGATAGCTTCTGTTTTTAATGGGATATTTAAGTATTCCGATGATGGCACCACAATTTATTATCCGGATTATGTGCTTGATAAACAAGGCGATGAGCATTTTGCCGGCCCTGGTATCAAGTGCTTGTATTTAAGCAGGAGCAATGTCTTGTGGATAGGCTCCAACGGTTATGGTTTGTCGAGCGTCAACGATTTCAACTTTAAATTTAACACGATAAGCAAAGGTGATTTTGCGCCTGGATTCGAGGTGAAAAGTGTCAGGGCCATTTTTGAGGACACAACTTACTTATGGGTTGGGGGATATTTTGGCCTTGCCCGAATTGATAAGGTCACTAATTCAATAACCACTTATCTTAGCGGCAGCAGTATTTATAAGATTTATCCTGTCAAGGATGATTATGACTTCCTGTATATTGCTACGGAAGGCGATGGGCTTTATAAATATAAAAAGTCCAGCGGGTATTATACGAAGGATTTTTATTCTTCGCCCGAAGGTGTTTGGGAAGGCCTCAATGTTTTCGATATTAATCAACAGGGCGATTCAACCCTATGGATAGGTAGGGACAGCGGACTTGAAAAGTTGAGCCTTAAAACCAAGACTTCGCAAAAGATAGAACTTAACAGCATACAAAACCGATTTCTAAATAATAGTTTTTCTGTTCTTAGCTCATTGATTGACAAGCAGGATGATGTTTGGATAGGGACTTTAAAGAGCGGTCTGTGGCTTTACGACAGGCAAAAGAACAAATTGGTTCAGAAAGAATTAAAATTGATTGGCCAAACAGTGCAACCGGTGCGAATTAATTCTATATCGCAGGACTCCAAAGGGAATTACTGGTTGTGCACAGGAAATGGGCTTTATTTCTCAGATGATATGAATGCCAAGTTCAAGGTCTTTACAATGGAAACCGGGTTGCCGAACGATTTTGTTTATGCCTGCCTGGAGGATGGTCAAGGAAATTTTTGGATAAGCACGAACAACGGGCTGTCGAACTACAACCCCAGCAATGCTTCGTTTACCAATTATTTTACAAACAGCGGCTTGAAAAGCAACGAATTTAATGCAGGTGCTTATTTTAAGTCCGACGATGGGACATTGTATTTTGGTGGTATCAACGGGCTTATGTATTTCAAGCCCAAATACCTCAGCAACAACCACAAGGAATATCCGATAGTGATCACTAAGATCCTTGTTGACGACAATATAATCATTCCTGTTGAAAAAACCACCGCTAGCTATAAAATAAAGCTTGGGGAGTTCGATGATAACTTGAATATAGAGTTTGCATATCTGAGCTTTCTTGGCAAAAAACAAAACGAATACGAATATCGGATATTAAGCTCAAACAGTAAATGGATTAAACTGGGCCAGGCCAACCGGATAGTGATTGAGAAACCCCGGCACGGTAAGGAAAAATATGAAATTAGGGCGAGAACCAGGAATAGTATGTGGAACAAAAAAACAGTTGTCCTGGAAGTGGAAAAAATGCCACACCCATGGCAAACATGGTATTTCTGGTTGTTTATAGTTGCTTTTGTCGCTTTTTTGGTTTTTGCATATATTAAGAGGCGGCTGTATAAAATTAAAGCCGAGAAAAGGAAATTGGAATCGCTGGTCAAGGAGCGTACAAAAAAATTAAGGATCTCGAATGAAAGGCTGATACGATCAAATGCCACTAAGCACAGGTTGTTTTCCATTATCGCACATGACCTGAGAAGCCCCTTGAATTCATTGTTGGGGTTTACATCCTTGATCCATGCCCAATCGGGTTTGTATAGCGAAGAGGAAATAAAGCAGTTTATCGCTACTATTTATACATCTTCGAAAAACCTTAACAATCTATTGGATAATCTTTTAGCCTGGTCAAGACTTCAAATGGACAAGATTAGGCCTAATTTCCGCAAAGCCGTCGTTGACGATATCATAAAGGCTAACCTTATGTTTCTCGATGGAAATATAAGCGAAAAGGAATTAAAGATAAATCATTATGGGCTTAGCGGGGTCTTGGCTTATGTAGATATTGACTTGCTGTCGTTAATAATACGCAATATCGTATCAAACGCCATTAAGTTTACCCCTTATAACGGTGAAATCACCATAAGGACCACCTTGGTGGATGATTACATCTGTATTTCCATAAAAGATAACGGAAGGGGCATGGACGAAAAAACCCTTGAGCTATTGTTTAGCGATGAAAATAACTTTACGAATGTTGGCACCAACAAAGAGCGAGGGACCGGCTTAGGCCTTGTTTTGTGCAATGATTTCATTAAGTTGATCAAAGGAAAGATAGAAGTTAAAAGCACCCTTGGCCTTGGGAGCGAGTTTTTGGTTTATGTGCCGAAATCCACATAGCCCAGCAGCTATAAAATTGCACCGGCCCTTGGAAAGCACTTATGCCGGTTTTATAATTTAGTGGACTAATTGATCATTTGTTTGGGCCATAAGCCGTACTATTCAATAAGCGACTTAAAAGAATTGGGCATCAATGTATAACTGAAGTTATTGTTGCGCTGCGATGAACGGACAAAAGCGTAGGAAAAAAGGAAGTTGCCCGGGTCGGCCTTGATCATGTTTATGGTATCGCTTGAAAATCTGCACCTTAAGGCCTTGCCTGTGTAAAGCGTCAAATTAAGTTCAAGTTCAAAAGGCTTTAAGCAGGCAGTCTCTGCTATGAAATAGATATAAGTCCTGACATATTGATTTAGAGTGTTTCTGCCAAGCTCATCATGGCCTTTATATCCCCCGTCGGGACTTGAGCAGTAGAATGGCGATGATATCAATAAATCAGCGATGCCGTTTTTGAGCGCCTTTGTTTTCTTTTCCGTGGAGCTTGTTCTTGTTTCCTCGATATAATCGCAGAAGCTATTTGTTGTTTTGCCCTTGTTAGATAAGTCGAGCAGCCATTTCCACCATTCTTCGGCATTATCGACATAATTGCTGAAGGTTGATGTGAGAAGGGCATCGTCGGCACGTAGGAAGATATCGATTAACTTTATGTGGCCGATAACGTTTTTGCTCAGATCAAGTTCAACATCAAGCCCTTGATTTTCCAATAGAGCAATTATAAAATGAACAGTCCCAAATGGATATTTCGTATAATATGAGCTGTCAGGCATAAAACATCTTGTGTTTAACAGGTTGGGGTTTAGCTTGTTGGGATTGCGCAATATTTTGTTGTTCGCCTTTTCGTCAAATGCCACTATATGTTGGTCGATGCACCTTGTTTTTTTCGTTGCCACGAACATATCGATAAAAACTGCCTCCTTAAGTGTTTTGCATTTGTACCTGTCGAGCCAGATGTTTTCTGCGCTATCGCAAAAGCCCACTATTTGCCAATCGAGGAAGTTATGCAACATCAAAGCCGCCAAGATACCGTCAAGATCAGTGTTAATTATACATTTTTGATTTCTTTCGAGAATTGGATTGTTGATTATAGAGTTCATTTTTAAGTATTTGTGTCAAAGGTAGTGTTTTTTTCGATTTATTGTTCGTTCGGTTGAGCCGGCAATAATTGATTAACAAATATTAAGTCGGATATTTAGCAATTCTGCGTAAATTGCGCGACGAATTCATATCGAAATAATCATGCTCGAATTATTAATATTTTTGCCCTTATCGTTCACGTTGCCAACCATTTTTGCATGGGGTGTTTACGAAAAGGCAGGTCGCAAGGGTTGGGAGACCCTCATACCTTTTTATAACCTTTACGTTTTTGTTAAAATTATTCAAAAGCCTTTATGGTGGTTTTTGCTGTTGTTTTTCCCTTTTATAAATGTTTTTGTTTATATGCTCATGTTGGTCGAGCTGGCAAAAGCATTCGAGAAATATAAACTGTACCAGCAGTTTATAGCAGTGGTCTTCCCCTTGGTTTATCTTCCTTATTTGGGGTTTAGCGAAGCCGAGCGCTTTGTGCCGGAAGAAAAGCGCAAGAAATTCGAAAAGGGCTTTGCCCGCGAATGGGTCGATGCTATAATATTCGCCGTTGTGGCAGCAACGATAATCCGCACTTTCCTCTTGGAGGCATATACTATCCCGACCTCTTCGATGGAAAAGTCGTTGTTGGTGGGCGATTACCTTTTTGTGAGCAAGATTGCTTACGGCCCAAAAGTACCAAACACGCCCTTGTCATTTCCTTTCGTCCACCATACTCTTCCGTTTTCGGAAACCACGCCTTCGTTTGTCGAATGGATAAAACTTCCTTATTTCCGTTTTCCGGGATTTGGTGCTGTTGAAAGATACGATGCCGTTGTTTTTAATTATCCTGATGGCGATACTGTTTCAACGCGTTATCAAAGCAATAAAAGTTATTACGTTTTGAAAAAGGAATTTGGGAGAAAGCGCGTCTGGACCGACAAAAGAAATTTCGGGGATATCGTTTACCGACCTGTGGATAAGCGCGAGAACTATATAAAAAGATGTATCGGCTTGCCCGGTGATTCGCTTCAAGTTATTGATCGTCAGGTTTATATAAATGGCAAAAAGTCCTTTAACCCGGCTGGCATGCAATTTCAATATTGGGTTAAGACCGACGGTAGCGGCATTAACCCCCGCATACTCGACGATTTAAACGTTACCGAGTTCAGCCGGTCGGGCCAACCCGGCTTATTTATGTTTGTTTTAACGGATGAGGCAAGAGCCAAATTGGAAAAACTTTCGATAGTGGAATCCATTACGCCTTTTAATGATCCGGCAGGCGAATGGAACGAGGCTGTTTTCCCGCAAGATAAGAGATATCAGTGGAACAGGGACAACTATGGCCCTATTTACATCCCAAAGAAGGGTGTGGCTATACCGCTAAATATGGATGTCCTGCCGCTTTACGAACGCCTGATAACCGTGTACGAGGGCAATACGCTGGAAGTTAAGGATAATCAAATATATATCAATGGTGAATTGGCTGATTCGTTTACGCCAAAACTCGATTATTACTGGATGATGGGCGACAATAGGCATAATTCCGCCGATTCGCGATATTGGGGTTTCGTGCCGGAAGATCATATTGTTGGCAAAGCCGAGTTTGTTTGGCTCTCATTGGATCCAAATAAATCGTTGTTCACAGGCAAAGTACGTTGGGATAAAGTTTTCCGCATGGTGAAGTGATCGCTGTTTGCAAAAAAAAATGTAGGTTTGTGAAAATATATGGTTGTCAATGGCAAAAAAGTCGAATAAGCTTAAAGTAGTCCCGGAAAAAAAGACCGAGAAAAAATCGGTTTCCAAGAAGAAGACCGTAAGCAAGAGAAAGTCTAAAACCACCAAGGCAAAAGATAGTGGTCTTAGCTTCGATTACAAGTTCCAAAGGGTTTTGGGCTTTTTCCTGGTTTTGATTTCCATTTATACCTTCCTTTCAATAGCATCTTTTATTATTAACTGGTTCGAATCGAACCCGAGTGCTGATTTGATGAGCACACTTTCTTCTTATTTCAGCAAGCATTCCCAGATGGTAGAAACCTGGACGGGAAAGCTCGGGAGCGTTATATCGTCATACTTGGTGCTTAAAGGTTTCGGCCTCGGTGCATTCTTTGTTTCCTTCTTGCTATTGGCCATAGGCTTTAAATTGCTCATTAACATATCGTTGTTTAAAGTCTGGACATGGTTTCAATTGCTGACTATTTCGTTGTTGTGGTTGCCCCTGCTTGCGGGTTTTGTTTTCCCGGATCATCCCGAGAATATTTTTGGCGGACTTGTAGGCCGGCAATTAAATATTTGGCTCACGGATTATATAGGTAATATCGGCCTGATATTCAGCTTGATATTCGTGCCTGCGGTTTTTGTCCTTATCGACTATCAGTTTAATTTCAAGAGGAAGAGGAGAGCTGATAAAACGCCTTCGTCCGCCACTGAAAGAACAGCTGCTAAATCTGATGGCGATATTTACAACACAATTGAGTTCTCGGTGGACGACGAAGAAGAGGAACAAGACCTTCCGATAATTGAAAGCAAGAAAAACAACAAATCGTCAAATGAATTTAAGGTTGAACTAGATGCTGCCTTTAAAAAAGAAAAAGAAGAGGGCCATAATACTAAAGCAGATGGCATTGAGTTTACGGTTGAAAAGCCGAAAGAAGAGAAATTAACCGGGGAAAAAGTCATTCCGGGGGAACATTTCGGTGTTAATACCGAATATGACCCTACCTTGGACTTGCCTGATTTCAAGATGCCGCCGTTAGATTTGCTTGAGGAGTACGGAACAGGCAATATTAGCATTAATACAGAGGAACTTGAGCGCAACAAGGTGAAAATAGTGGAAACCCTAAGGAACTATTCCATAGAGATTACTAAGATAAAGGCCACAATCGGGCCAACGGTAACTTTATATGAAATAGTCCCGGCGCCCGGCGTGCGTATTTCCAAGATCAAGAACCTTGAGGACGATATTGCCTTGAGCCTGGCAGCCATGGGCATTAGGATTATTGCACCTATCCCCGGCAAGGGAACTGTAGGGATAGAAGTCCCGAATAAAAACCCGAATATCGTTTCAATGCGTTCTATTATCGGCTCAGAGAGGTTTGGCAAGTGCAAATACGAGCTTCCGTTCGGTTTGGGAAAGACAATCTCGAACGAAAGCTTTGTGGCTGATTTGACGAAGATGCCGCATATTTTGATGGCAGGAGCAACAGGACAGGGTAAATCAGTGGGGCTTAACGCAATAATCGCATCCTTGCTCTATACCAAACACCCGGCTGAACTAAAGTTTGTAATGGTAGATCCAAAGAAAGTGGAGCTGACGCTTTTTTCGAGGATTGAAAGGCATTACCTTGCAAAGCTACCTGACTCGGAGGAGGCTATAATAACCGATACCCGTAAGGTGGTTCGTACGCTTAATTCTCTCGGCATTGAGATGGATCATCGTTACGAACTCTTGAAGGATGCACAGGTAAGAAACTTAAAAGAGTATAACAAGAAGTTTATTTCCAGGAAATTGAATCCGAACCAAGGGCATAAATATCTTCCTTATTTAGTTTTGGTAATCGATGAGTTTGCCGACCTGATAATGACCGCCGGTAAGGAAGTGGAAAATCCCATAACCCGTTTGGCTCAGTTGGCCCGCGCCGTTGGAATACATCTTATTATTGCAACACAGCGGCCATCGGTAAACATCATTACCGGAACCATAAAGGCAAATTTCCCCGCGAGGATTGCCTTTAGGGTTATCTCAAAAGTTGATTCGCGGACGATACTTGACTCGGGAGGTGCCGATCAGCTGATAGGCCGCGGCGATATGCTCCTTTCAACGGGCTCCGACCTTATAAGGCTTCAGTGCGCCTTTATCGATACGCCTGAGGTTGACCGACTTACTGAATATATAGGCTCCCAGCGGGCTTATCCCGATGCCTTTTCGCTCCCTGAATATTTTGATGAGGAAAATGAAAAGAAAGTTGAGTTTAATTCCGACGACAGGGACGAGCTTTTTGAAGACGCTGCTTATGTCATAGTGCAAAATCAGCAGGGATCCACCTCTTTGCTTCAGCGCAAGCTTAAGCTGGGATATAACAGGGCTGGCAGGATTATCGATCAATTGGAGGCCGCAGGCATTGTGGGCGCGTTCGAGGGAAGTAAGGCAAGGGAAGTTAAAGTCGCAAACGAAATGGCCCTGGAACAGTTTTTGAAAGATCTGGACAGAAAAGATGAATCCCTTAATATTGATTAATTAAAACGGTGTTGATTTTGGGTCAAACCAGCACAACACCATCATTGCGTAAAACTATATAACATGAAGAAATTAGTAATTGTACTGGCTTTGTTATCGGCTATCCCAATGTTCGGGCAAAGTAATAAGGAAGCGGAAAAACTTGTTAAAGAGGTGATAAACAAACTGTCGTCTTACGATAATTTTATGGCCGACCTGTCATATACGATGATAAATAACGAGATGAACATCAATGAAAAGAAAATCGGTAAAATATTTGTTAGCGGCGATAAGTACCGTGTCGAGATGGACGGCCAGATAATAATATCGGATGGCGAATCTATATGGACCTACCTCGTTGACTCGGAGGAGGTCATGATGAGCAATGCCGCTGATAGCGAAGATGATTTGTCGCCAACCAAGATACTGACTACCTACGATGATAATTATAAGTCCAGTTTTGACAACGATAAAAAATATAAAAATTCAAATATAAAGAAGATAGACCTCAAGGCGAATGAGGACAAAGGCTTCCAGCAGCTTAGCCTGGTAATCAATGATAAGGACCTGAGCCTGGAAAGTTTCTCTATCTATGATATGAACGGCAGCGTATTCACTTACCACATAATTGATTTAAAGCCAAACCTGGAATTGCCGGCTGATACTTTTACTTTTGATAGAAGCAAATATCCTGATGTCGAGCTTATTGATATGAGGTGATTTTCGGGAAGCCCTTAATGCTTATGGCTTCGCTTTTGATGTTCATAGGTAAAGCCCGATAATAGAATATACATCCATCCGGCAATTAACAATAAGCCCCCAAAAGGCGTGCTGTATTTTAACAGACCAAGTTCCAGGCCTGTTAGTTCAGAAATGGAGGAAATGTATAAACTACCTGAAAACAATATGATTCCGAATAAGAAAAGATAAAATATTACTGATAAATATGCTCTTTTTAAGTAGCGGTTCATAAATGTTACCGATAGAAGGGCTAAAGTGTGAAACATTTGGTAATGCACGGCCGTGTCCCAAACCTCAAGTTTCCCTTCCGATATGTTTCCGTTGAGCAAGTGGCTCCCGAAGGCTCCCAAAATGACCGTCAAAGCCCCGGAAATTCCAATGGTGATTAGAAATCTCTTTGTCATATCATAAGTTTAGTATGTTAAAGGCGAAGATAATAAAATCAAAATAAGATTAACTTTGCACGACAAAAAATTAATAACAGGATATGAATACTTCAGTTGAAATTAGCTATTACCCCTTGAATGTCGAGTTTATTACCCCTATAAAAGATTTTATCGCACGTTTAAAAAAACATGGTGAGCTAAGCGTTTGCACAAATGGTATGAGCACTCAAGTCTTCGGAAAGTATAAAGATGTAATGACGATACTTACCGACGAGATTGAGAAGTCGTTTGAGCTGCCCCATTCGGTTTTTATATTAAAGATAATAAATGCCGATTTAAATATAGTTGTTAATGAGTGATTTCATTAATTTCTTTTTAGAGCCATATTTAAACGCAAGCTGGTTGAATGTTGCCTTAGAGGTTTTAGCCGCCGTTTTTGGCGTCATGAGTGTTTTTTATGCTCGCCGCGAGAACATCTTGGTTTTCCCGACAGGAATAGTCAGCACTGCTATTTATGTTTACCTGCTTTCGCAATGGAATTTATATGGCGATTTAATCATTAATGTTTACTATACTTTAATGAGTGTTTACGGATGGTATCAATGGCAGAAAGTTGTTGGGTCCAACAATGGGCATATCAGCATTAGTAGGACGGGCACGGCCGATAAGCTGAAGGCTTTCGGGATATTCTTGTTTACGTCGGTATTTGTGATTGCAGTTTACAGGCACTATAACATAATGCCCAATAAACTTAACTTCTCCGAAAGCTTTAATTTTGCCATTGAACATTTAGGCAGTGGCAAACTGAGTGATTTTAGGGCCGCAACGCCCTTTCTCGATACTTTTACCACAGGGGTATTCTTTGCGGCAATGTGGTTGATGGCAAATAAAAAGATTGAAAACTGGACGCTTTGGATAGCCGGCAATATTGTTTCTATACCGCTTTATTTTGTAAAAGGCTATGGTTTTACAGGCATACAATATTCCATATTCCTTGTTTTGGCTGTTTTGGGGTATTTTGAGTGGAAGCGCTTAATTGAGGAAAAACATGTTGCTGCCTAAAAGAATTTCCATAACAGGGCCGGAATCCACCGGCAAGTCGCTATTGACAAGGCAGCTTGCCGATTATTATAAAACTACTTATGTTGATGAGTATTCGCGGGAATTCTTGAATGATAAACATGGATATGATTTTCAAGATATCCTTTCCATAGCAAGAAAACAATTGCAAAACGAGAACAGCCTGGCTGGCCGTACAAATGGGATTTTGTTTTGCGATACTGACATCTTGGTTAATAAAGTATGGGGTGCTTATGTTTATAACAATCAGCATAAGTGGATTGAAGAAAAGTTTATGGAACATGAATATGGTTTATATTTGCTTTGTTATCCCGATTTGGAATGGGAATATGACCCCTTAAGGGAGAACCCTGAGAACAGGGATGAATTGTTCGGGATATATGAAAGAGAATTGATGACTGCCGGATTTAATTTTAAAATAGTAAAAGGCAAAGGCAATCCCCGGTTCCGAAATGCCGTTAAAATCGTTGACGATTATTTAAAACCCCGATGACTATTAATAATAGCAATACGAAAAGGATAAATGTGCTTTATTTAAGCAGATGGTATCCGAACAGATACGATCCGATGCCCGGTTTGTTTATCCAAAGGCATGCCGAGGCTGCAAATATGTATTGTAAGGTGGCAGTGGTTTATGTTCATGCCGTTTCCGATAAAGGCCAAAAGAAATACGAGCTTGTCCCGGAAAAAATAAACGGCGTCACCACCATCAAGGTTTATTATAATAATAATGTCGCAGGGATCCCATTAGTAGGCCGGTTTGTTAAAATGTGGAGGTTCTACAGGGCTAATATGTTGGGGATAAGAAGCGTAAAGGAATATTTAGGCCATTTCGACTTGGTTCACATACATATCTTGAGCCGTCTGGGATTAATTGGCTTGTATTATAAATGGTTCAGGAACATCAATTATGTAATTAGCGAGCATTGGTCGAGATATCTGAAGGCTACGGGCAGTTTTAACGGCTTGTTCAGGAAGTGGTTCACCAGGCTTGTTGTTGGAAATGCGGCAGCGGTAACAACCGTAACAGCAAACCTTGCCGGGGCAATGAGGTCACATAAGCTCAAAAACAATAATTATATTGTCTTGGCAAATGTTTTAAGCCCCGATTTTATAAACATAAAAAACAATAAGCCCTCCGGGGCGGCAAAAAAGAATATCGTGCATATAAGCTGTTTCGAGGATAAATCGAAAAATATAAGCGGAATACTTAGGGTTGTAAAAAGGCTAGCCGATATGCGCGATGATTTCCATATAGCGATGATTGGCGACGGGATTGACTATATGAAAATGAAGGAATATGCCATATCTTTGAATATCCCTTCCAATATATTGTCTTTCAAGGGCTTGCTCGAAGGCAAGGAGCTAGTAACCGAAATGGGGAACGCCGCTTTGTCGTTGATTTTTAGCAACTACGAAAATTTCCCTGTCGTCATCAACGAGTCGTTTAGTTTGGGCATCGCTGTTATTTCAACTAGGGTAGGGGGGATTCCGGAATATGTAAATGACGAAAACGGAATATTGTTGGATGCAGGCGACGAAGAAGGATTGTTTATAAGGCTTAATATGTTCCTCGACGATAAATATAGCTTCGACAGCGAGAAGATTAAGCAAAAAGCCATAAGCGATTTTAGCATGGAAAATGTAGGCAAGAAATTAATGGATATTTACAAACGCTTTGCTGACGGGCCTTGATTTTTGCTATTCATGAAGGGCGAGCATGGGCAGGCTTAGCTTAAAGAAGTCCTTCTTATGGATTTCGTTGCTGAAAAGGTTGTGGAAGATGGTTGATTTATAGGAGATAAAAGAAATCAGGTCTATTTCATACTCCTCGCAAAAGGTTCTCAGGCTGATATCTTTATCGTTGGAATCGATAATATTGAAGAATATCTTCCCCTTGGATCTCTCATCCTGAAACGATTCTTGAAGGTCGTCGATTTTTTTATTTAAGGTATTGTCGTTCTTGTTGATGTCGAAATGCGTTACGAAAATCTTAATGTCCAAATTCCTGAATAAAGTAAATAAAAGCCGAATTTTCATATAGTCCATCTCGCTGAAGTTTGTTGTGTACATTATGTTCCCCGGTTTACTGCAGCTGCAGGTTTCAGGAACGGCTATTACAGGTATATGGACTTTTTTCATTATGTTTCTAGCCATGCTGCCTTGCATAAAACCTTTGTTGCCCAAGCCTTTGGTGCCCATTACCAAAACTTTGGGGATAAATTTATCACAGATGTTCATTATTTCCCATTCTGCATCACCGCTAATTATGCCGGATGAGACCGTGGTGTTTTTAAAACCGCTGTTTTGTGCCATGGTTTTGGTGAAGTTTAGCAATTCGGTCATGTTTTTATCGGCAACCGACCTCAGCTGCTCCATATATTCGGCATTTAAAAAGGCATCAGAGTCGATTCCGGCAGGGAAACTGCTATCGGGAACCATAACCCCGTCAGGCAAAATATGAAATAAATGTAATTCGGTATTATCTGTATTTATCAGGCTAACAGCATATTTACACACATTTTTAGTGTAGTCGGAGAAATCTACCGGTATTAATATTCGAAGCATGGCATGTAAGTAATAGTCCTTAAAAAAATCCTGAATAAAAATAAACATAATTGTAGTTAGTTTTTAATATAGCACTACAATTATTTTAAATTTGCAGTTATAGTATCAATATCCGGAAAAAACTAGTTTGAAAGTAAAATACGACATATTAATCTTATTGCTTTTTACATCTTTATTAAGTGCGTACTGTCAGCAAGACAAAAAGCTTGTTGATGATGAGTTCCCTCTTCTTATCGGTGATATTGCCTTTGCCGTCGATAGTTTGGAAACCGTGGTAGGCGATTTGCCCAAAGGCGAAGTTTTCGAGTTCAATATCAATATTAAAAACTTGGGTGACAGAACAGTAAGCTTTAGGGATGGCAAGTCGAGCAATTTTGTTGACCTTGCCTATACTCCTCCGAAGTTGTCGCCTGGTCAAAGGGGTTCGATGAATGTCAAGTTCAATGTTATCAAGGAGTTGCCTCCGGGCAGGATGAGCGTGGAGCTGGTCGTTGAGTCCGATGACAAGAAGAGTCCTTTCAAGTTTTTATATCTCATCGCAAATATTTCCGAAAACCCTTCTCTATACGAAGAAAAGACTGTTATTGACACGGTCCCACGCATAGTTTTCGATCATTATAACTACGATTTCGGGCATATTAAGAAAGCCAAAACTTTTTACCATGCTTTTTTGTTCACTAATATGGGGAGCAAGGACTTGGTAATTAAGTCCATTGAAACATCGCCCGGATGCAAGGTTGTAGGTTGGCCCAACAAGGTCATCCCTTCCGAGGAAAACGGCAGCATAGTGGTGCGATTGGTGTTTTTGACCAACTACGGTGTCCAGCATCACTCAGTTACCATACACACTAACGACCCTGTCAATCCTGACATCATCTTAGGGATACATGGTTCCGTTTACCGGAAGTCGCCACCAAAAAGAGACCCCGACTTCTGTATTGAGTAGCCGGGGTCCCATAAATAAATTCTTTAAAATGACTACCCATTCATCGAGATCAGGAATTCTTCGTTGGTGGCAGTAAACTTCATCTTATCCTTGAGGAAATTCATTGCCTCCAAAGGGTTCATGTCCGAGAGGTGGTTCCGAAGTATCCAAATGCGTTGAAGCAGGTCTTTGTCAACTAGCAAGTCCTCGCGACGGGTACTTGAGCTTACAATGTCGATTGCGGGATAAATGCGTTTGTTCGAGAGTTTGCGGTCGAGTTGCAATTCCATATTGCCGGTTCCCTTGAACTCCTCGAAAATAACCTCGTCCATCTTCGAGCCTGTGTCAACAAGTGCTGTGGCAA
Organism: Chlorobiota bacterium; assembly: GCA_013151215.1. Lineage (GTDB taxonomy): Bacteria > Bacteroidota > Bacteroidia > Bacteroidales > F082 > BM524. The sequence goes on from JAADIS010000110.1 coordinate 57,304, forward strand.
GAATAGTTAAGGAGCCGCCGTTTTCTATCTGGCGGGCTGCGCCAAAGAAACGTTTCGGTTTTTGCAGCGCATTGGCCTCCACGCCACCCGACAAAACTTTGCCCGATGCAGGCGATACGGTATTATATGCCCTTGCAAGCCTTGTTATCGAGTCTAAAAGAATAACGACATCATGCCCTGTTTCAGTCAGCCTCTTGGCTTTCTCCAAAATAAGGTTGGCAATTTTAACATGCTTATCGGCCGGCTCGTCGAAAGTCGAGGCGATAACTTCTGCGTTTACGCTTCTTCGCATGTCAGTAACTTCTTCCGGACGCTCGTCGATAAGTAAGACAATCAGATAAACCTCGGGATGGTTGGCAGCAATTGCGTTGGCAACTTCTTTTAGAAGAACGGTTTTCCCTGTTTTTGGTTGCGAAACGATAAGCCCTCTCTGCCCTTTGCCAATGGGTGCGAACATATCCATTACCCTTGTTGAGATTGTTTCTTGCTTATGCCCTGTCAGCTTAAATTTCTCCTGCGGGAAAAGCGGGGTTAAAAAGTCGAAAGGTACCCTGTCGCGGACTTCGTCGGGTGATTTTCCGTTAATCTTCTCTATTTTGATGAGCGGAAAGTATTTCTCGCCTTCTTTTGGTGGCCTTATGCCGCCGAAAACAGTGTCGCCGGTTTTTAGCCCGAATAATTTCACCTGCGATTGTGATACATAGATATCGTCGGGCGAATTGAGGTAGTTATAATCGCTGGATCTTAGGAAACCATAACCATCAGGCATCATCTCCAAGACTCCTTCCGCAAAAACCGTTCTGTCCCACACAAATTTAGGGGCAGGTGGCTTTACTTCCTTAAGCTCGCGCTTAACCGGTGGGCGCTGTTGCGTATTTCTGTCTTGCGATGGCGAGTGCTCCGGTTTCGGCACGGGAATATGTGTTTCCTCAGGCTTTTGCTGAACACTGACTTTCTCGACTTTTTGCGGTTCGTTGGGGATTCTGCGTCTCTTGTGCTTGTCTGAATCAACAATGATTTCTTTTGTTGTCGTCGTCGCTTTTTCTTTGTCCGAAGTTTTCAGTTCGGTTTTCTCTGTTGCTTTTTCTTTTACGTCTTTGGGTTTTTCTTCTGTTTTTTTAGTCGGGGCTTCAACAACTTTGTCCTGAGTTTCGGCTTCAGGCTTGTTCTCGGGCTTCTTGGCAGTATCTTTAGCTTCCTTTATTGGAGCAAGTTTTTTTGGCCGGCCCCTGCGTCTTTTGACCTCTTCCTTCTTTTCGGGAGCTTTGTCCTTGCTCTCGGATGCAGCCTCCTTTTTCTCGGTTTTAGGTTTGCTGACTACTTTGTCTTTAGTGCCCTTTTCCTTTTTTGCCGGGGCGTTTCGTTTCTTGCTCTTTTCCAAGATGCGTTTTTTTTCTTCGTCAAGAACTTCCTTTGAAGGATTAAGTGCTTGATGGTCAAGGATTTTGTAAATCAAATCCTGCTTGTTTAGTTTCTCTGATTTTGGGATTTGTAATCCTTTTGCTATTTGTCTTAAATCGGCGACGAGTTTGCCGTTAAGCTCTATTATATCGTACATAAAAAATGGTTTTGTGAAATAATCCGATTTTGTTTAACCGTGATTTGAAAATTTATTATGAGAAAATTTCTTCTATATGGAATATAAAATAAGTTATCTTGTCCTTTTATGAGCCGCAAATATATAAATAATTCAGATAACTGTAGCATTTTAACGTTTTTTATTTGTATTTAAAATATTCGCGAAAAACACCTTGCTTTTATGGCTTATTATTATTTTTGCATTTTTATGTCCAAATAATTCTAGGAGATATGATACAACGTATTCAAAGCGTGTTTTTGTTGTTAGCGGCCGTGAGTTTAACTTTAATGTTCTTTTTCCCGATTGCCGAATTTATTGGGATGAAGGATTCGTTGATACTTTATATATTTAAGGTACAGAGCCTGGTGCCGGCCTCGACAAATGTTTACGATATTTGGTTTGTAATGCCGTTATTGGCAATAGTTTCTTTGGTTGTCATTTTTTCATTGCTCACGATTTTTATGTATAAAAACAGGATGGGGCAAATAAAGGTAATAAGGTTTTTAATGTTGTTGATAGCTGCGCTGATAGGCCTGGTGTTCCTTTATTATTATGATATACTTGCCGCTGATAGTGGCTCCGAGCCTGATTTTATCCAAATTGGTGCTTTTGCCCCGCTTGCAAGCCTAGTGTTCTTGTTCCTTGCGAATAAGGGGGTGATAAAAGATGAAAAACTTATTAAATCAGCCGACAGGCTAAGGTAGGCAAGTATTAAACGGCTGATCTTCTGTCGGTTTCAAAAATACTCAAATCCGTTATCCTTTCATTGTCGATAATAAATTTAACCAAGGTTATTTTATTGTGAAAACCTGATTTTCCGGCTGCGCCGGGGTTTATGTGCAATAACCGGTTCTTCTTGTCATTTATTACTTTTAGGATATGTGAATGGCCTGAGATGAAAAGTTTAGGCTTTATTTCTTTTATCGTTGCGCCAACCCCTTTGGCATATCTCCCCGGATATCCGCCTATATGCGTCATCATTACCTTTACGCCTTCAATGCGGAACACTTCGGTTTCCTTGAAAAATCGTAGCGATCCACCGTCGATATTGCCGTAAACAGCCCGTAAAGGCTTGAAAGACCTTAGCTTGTCTGCTGTTTTAATATCCCCGATATCACCAGCATGCCATATTTCATCGCAATCGTCAAAAAAAGAAAAGATCTTAGGGTGAAGATAAGAATGTGTGTCCGACAATAGACCGATGCGAGTCATATCAGAATGAATATCCAATGCCTAACATAAGCAATTGCTTAAACTGCGTGCGGGGTCCCAATGGTATGTCGTTGGCATCTTTTAAAATTACGTCATCGTCGTAGATAAGCTCGGTTGAGAGGTTTACGTTCAGCCAGCTGTTTACTTTTAATTCCACTAATACCTGCCAGTTAACATCGATGTTTTGAGGCTTGTCGAGATAGTCGGAAAAAAGTTCGAGCTTAGTTGCCAGATTGACGTTTTTGGCCACTTCATAGCTCAAGACCATAAGCAGCTTGGCCCCGAAGGCGCTTTTGACCTTCTTGGCATTTCGGACGGCTCCATTAAGGGTGTCGGCGGGTTTTAGGCCGAAAGCACCTTGGTTTGCAAGGTTTTGATCCATTACTACTATCCACCTCGGCGTTATGGGCGAGAAGTTGGCTGTGAAGTGATTGCTCGGCTTATAAGTTATCCCGGGACCTAGGTCAATATAGGCCGGCGACATAAAACCGGAAATATTATTCGTTGAATCTTTACCGTAATCGTAACCTTTTGCAAACTGTGATTTAAAGCTTAATACGGCCGATAAAGCCCAGTTTTTACGCAAATCGTAGTTATAAGATGAAAGGACCTCGATTTTGTCCTCTGTTTTAATGGCCTTGCTCTTGCCGATAAGATTATATCCATAAGCAAGATCGAACCAATTGGTCCACGAATGCCTTCCTTTTTTATAATTGGCATCCATGGTGTATTTTGCAACGGCAGTAAGCGAATTTTCGCCGCCTGCCGTCCAGTTTGAAAAATAGGATTGAGAAAAATTCAGGCTGGCTTTTCCTTTTAGGGCCCAGTTTTTAATAGTGTCGTTTTGTGAATAGCACCCAATACTGGCAAGCAGCAACATTAACAGTAAAGTTTTCTTCATGATAAATATGTTGATTCTTAATTTTTTGCAAAGATAAATTATTGGATGATTATTAAAAGCCGGGATTGGTTTGGTTAGGAATGTATTTCCCCCCATTGTTGCCGTCAAGGCGGAACTCGATAAATAATTTTTGCCGGCTTCTAACAGCCATGCCGTTTTTAATGGCCGGATTCCACTTTATCGTATTTGTAATCCTGACTGCTTCTTCAGTGCAGCCGCCCCCAACTGTTTGGTTTACAACTATATTTGACGGCAAACCGTTTTTCTCTATTATCAGGCTTAATTCAACCTTTCCCCCGATGTTTAAGTCGGATGCTTGTTTTGGGTACTGCATTTGGGAATATATGTAACTGTAGAGGTTTTTATTGCCACCTGCCAGAGCCGATTGGGCAACGGTATCCAGTTCCTTTCTTGAATATATCCGCAATGATGAATCGATAGGATAGTTTATCGCGATTTCTTTATAGCCCCTTCTTTTTACGGCCTTATTGTATTTTTTGATCTTGAAATCGATGGTGAATTCACCGCTGCCTTTCTTGGCCACGCCATCCGCCAATGCCGGATCCCATTCTATTAAATCAAATAAACGCAGGGCTTCGGGGTCCAATAAACTTGACGGGCTTTGTCCTATGGCCCTGTTAGCGATTTTACCATCTTCGTCCGCGGTGAAATTAATGATAAGCTTGCCTTCTGCCTTGTTTCTTAATGCCGCCACAGGATAAATCATGTGAGTTTCAAGGAATTGCTTCATCAAGGTCTTGTCCATTTTCGGTTTTGGGGCGCTATTCAACTGCCCTAAACAAGTCGATGATATAATAAGCAGGATAATTGTCGTCAACCTTAAATTCATGCTTCCAAATTTTGGATTAAAAATACAAAATTCTTCATTGTCAGCAATAATAATTGCGGAGAATAATGTTCATGCTGATTATTAACTCAGTTTTATTAGTAATTTTACTAAAAAAACTAATGGATATTATCTACTTATTGACAGGAGTGGCCATAGGGTTGGCAGTTGGCCTTTTATATATGCGCAATAACCTGAGAACTAAAATGTTAGATGCCGTCGGCAAAAGTGAATCCAAGATTGATGAACTGAAGGAGGACTATAACCGTATCGATAAGCGCAAAGAGGTTCTCGAGAGCTCGTTGGCCGATAAGCAGCAGATGCTCATTGAAACCGACAAAAAGCTGCAAGCAGAGACGGCTTCCAGGCAAAATGCCGAGATGTTGCTGGCCAAAACAAGGTCCAAGAATGAAAATCTGTTGTCCGACACCAATAAATTAGAGCTTATGTTAAAAGAGCTAAGTGCTAAATACGATAAGCTTAATTCTGAAAAACTTGCTGCCGAGAAAAACAATATCGTTCTAAATGAAGAGAACAAATCCCTGCAGGAAAAGCTTGAGAACGAGCGTAAGCAGCTTGAGGACATTCAAAAGAAGTTTAAGGACGAATTTGAGAACCTCGCACATAAGATTCTCCAAAACAATACTGCTGCGTTCAATACGACATCAACAAAAAACATTAGCGAGTTATTGAACCCATTGAAGGAAAAACTAAAGAGCTTTGAGCAAAAAGTCGAGAATACATACGAAAAGGGATTAAAGGATCAAACAGATTTAAAGGCCGAGCTAAAGCGTTTGCACGAGCTCAGCCTGAGGTTGGATCAGGATGCGCGCAATCTCACGAACGCTTTGAAATCGGATACCAAGAAACAAGGAAACTGGGGCGAGATGATACTTGAGAGAGTGCTTGAAAGGTCAGGTTTGCAGAAGGATCAGGAGTATTTTGTGCAGCAAACAGCACGCGACGGGGAAGGCAGGATGCTTAGGCCTGACGTGGTTGTCAAGCTGCCCGACGACAAGCATTTGATAATCGACTCAAAAGTATCCTTGACGGCTTATACCCAGTTCGTGTCGGAAGACGATGGCGTGAACAAGGATGCAGCCCTGAAACTTCATCTCGCATCGGTAAAAAAACATATTAAAGAGTTGAGCGCTAAAAGTTATGATAGTCTTTCGGAATTCAACTCGCCTGATTTCGTATTGATGTTCATGCCCATCGAGCCCGCCTTTGCCGTTGCCGTCCAAACCGACCCCGAACTATTTAACTATGCCTGGAAAGAGAGGGTGGTAATAGTTAGCCCTACCACGCTATTAGCAACATTGCGCACCGTAGCATCGATCTGGAAATATGAAAAACAAAACCAAAATGCGCTTGAGATTGCGGAAAGGGGCGGTAAGCTTTATGATAAATTCGTGAATTTCGTGAAAGATTTGGATGCTGTTGGCGCTAATTTGCAAAGAGCAAGCAAATCTTATGACGATGCGCAGAAAAAACTTAGCACGGGCAGCGGCAATATTTTACGCCAGGTTGAGCAATTGAAGAAAATGGGGGTAAGTACCAAAAGCAGTCTTCCTGATAAATATATAATCGATAATGAGTAAGACAGAGAAAGACCAACAGGAAATGATTTATGGTGTCCATCCTCTGCTTGAGGCCGTTGATGCCGGAAAAGACATAGAGAAAGTATTGGTTCAGAAGGGTTTGAAAACCGATATGTTCAAAGAGCTGATGAGCAAACTAAAGGAGTATATGGTTCCGGTGCAGTTTGTTCCCAGGGAAAAATTAAATCGTTTGAGCCGCAAAAACCACCAAGGGATAATATCATTCGTGTCGCCGGTTGCTTTTTATAAGATCGAGGATGTGTTGCCTACGGTTTACGAAAAAGGGGAGGACCCTTTTTTTCTAATTCTCGACAGGCTTACCGATGTTAGGAATTTTGGCGCCGTACTGCGGTCTGCCGAAGCGGCCGGTGTTCATGCCGTTTTAATTCCTTCGCGAAATACTGCACAGTTAAATTCAGCCACGGTGAAGTCATCTGCCGGGGCAATATATAAAATTCCGATCTGTCGAAGCGGGAACCTGAAGGAGAGCATCAACTATCTGAAGGGCTGTGGCTTAAAAATAGCGGCTGCTACCGAGAAAACAGAAAACAATATTTTCAATACAGACTTAACAGGCCCCCTGGCAATAATAATGGGCTCGGAAGGAGAAGGTGTATCAGGTGAATATTTAAAGCGGGCCGACATACATTTTGCTATTCCCATGCTTGGTGAAATAGGGTCTTTAAATGTCTCGGTGGCAACTGGGATTTCGCTCTTTGAGGCAGTTAGGCAAAAAATGCTTTATAAGGGATAAGGCGGGGCCTCCCGGTAATTTAAATGGAACATCGGCCCCCCGCTGTTCTGCCTCCAAACAAGGCCGCGAACCCAAACAAAAAAACTCCGGCTGTCAAACAACCGGAGCTTACAATAATATCTTTGGGATTATTTTCTCCTCGCTTCCTTGATCCTTGCTTTCTTGCCTCTCAGCTTGCGGAAGTAAAAAATTCTGGCACGACGGACAACACCAACTTTATTGACGGTTACGTCTTCTAAGAACGGCGACGAAATAGGGAAAATCCTTTCAACGCCAATTCCGTTCGAGATTTTTCTTACTGTGAATGTTTCTGTTGGGCCACTGCCAACACGCTGTATTACAACACCCTGATATTTCTGTAAACGTTCTTTGTTACCTTCTTTAATCTTATATGTAACCGTAATAGTATCCCCGGCCTTAAATTTCGGAAATTCTTTTACTTCTACCGAGTCCTCAATCAGTTTTATTAATTCGTTCTTGCCCATCACTTTAAATGTTTAAAATGCTATCGTGAAAAATGAGTGCAAATATACATCTATTTATTAATTTATAGTTAAAAACATTATTTTTTTTGTTTGCCCCTGAAACTACTGTAATATACAGTAGAACAGTATTATACGGTTTTGTCGATTGGACATATTGTTGCTCTTTGCCAAAGTTGACATAGGAATAATCCCAATCTGCTGTTGTTTCAACATATCAGATGTCGGTTTTTGCATTAAATAATGTACTTAGCCGCAGGTTTTCCCAAATGGCAATTATTAAGGTCAATCATTAGTTTTATTCATACCTCAAAGCCTTTGCCGGCGATATCCTGGTAATGTAGTAGCTAGGGCCTATAAGTATCAACAAGCTTAATAAGAATGTGGCCATATTTAAATATACGTAATAGCTAAAATATAATTCAACGGGCACATAGTCAACATAATACGATTGGCTGGACAGCTTGATGATTTGAAAATAATATTGCAGAAAATACAAACCTAGTCCCCCTGCGTTTCCCCAAAGCATGCCCTTGCCAATGATATAGGCGGCTTTATGCAGAAATATTTTTCTGATCTGGGCATTTCGCATGCCCAGTGATTTTAATATCCCGATCATTGCTGTTCTTTCCATGATAATTATAAAAAGTGTCGATACCATAGTGATTCCCGCTACTAATATCATCAGGGTCAAAACGACGGCCACATTGGTGTCGAGCAGGTCGAGCCAGTTAAATATTTGTGGATATTCTTGTTTTATGCTGATTACTTGTAAGTTATAAGGGATAGACTTATAAAGCCCCATTTGTGTCTCATCGATAATATCCTGATTCTTACAAAACAATTCAATAGTGCCAACCTGGTTTTCTGCCCAGCCGTTTAGTTTCCGGATATGTCGCAGATCACCTATGATATATCTGGAATCGAATTCTTCCAGGCTGGTTTTGTAAATCCCCGAGATTTTAAACTTCCTTCCCCTTGTCCTCGAATTATCCCCGCTTAAAAACCAAACCCGCAGGTCATCCCCGATTTTTAAATTTAACTTCCTCGACAAATCACTTGAAACAAGAATGCTGTCGTTCTTACTGCTAAAGTCGGGGATTTTTCCCTCTGTCAAGCTTTTGTTCAGGAAGTCCAGATTATAATCTTTGTCAAGCCCCTTGAAAACAATCCCCTGGATTTGCTTGTCGGTTTTGATTACCCCCGCCTTTTTGGCCGTAAAATTTATATATGCTATGTTCTCATCGGCTTTTAAGTCTGCTATTAATTCGTTGTCAAGTGTAACGGCTTGTTCTTCAAGCGATTGGTTGTTGTCGAAGGCAACGATTTTGAGTTGGCTCGAAAAGCCCGTGACTTTTGAGCTTATGGTGTTCTTGAAACCTACAACTATGGCTATCGACAATATCATGACTGCCAATCCCAGGGAAATGCTGAGTATGGAAACCCTGATTACAGGGCCGGAAAAACTTTCTTTTCCTTTATTTGATATGCGATTGGCTATGAAGTACTCTAAATTCAATATATTTGATGTTTTTATCAGAGGGCGAAATTACTAAATCATTTGATTGATAAACGGTATAATTCGCCATAGTAGGATATTTGAAACTTTATGCCGGTAAATTTTATGCAAAATATGATGTTGAAAAAAAGTTTTCTATTTGTTTTGGGCTTCACGATGTGCTCCTTAATCTTTGCTCAGGATATTCAGCTAACGGAATATGAGTCGATTACTACCGGCTCGCAGCGTTTCGGTATTTATGGTCCTGAACTGAGGGGGAAACGTGTTGCCGTGGTGGCCAACAAGGCTTCCATGGTCGGTGATGAGCATTTAATAGATTTCCTTTTGCAGAAGGAGGTCAGGATAGCCAAAGTCTTTAGTCCGGAGCATGGCTTTAGGGCCGATGCCGCTGCGGGCGAATTGGTGGAGAGCGATACCGATGCCATGACGGGCTTGCAAATAGTTTCGCTATACGGCTATCACAAAAAACCGACCCATAGTGATCTTGAGAACATCGATCTTGTGGTCTTCGACCTTCAGGATGTTGGTGTTCGCTTTTATACTTATATTTCTACACTGACTTATGTTATGGAGGCTTGTGCCGAAAACAACAAGCCCCTTATCTTGCTCGACCGCCCGAACCCAAATGCGTATTATGTTGACGGTCCTGTTTTGGAACCCGGATTCAAGTCATTTGTGGGAATGCATCCCGTTCCGATAGTTTATGGTATGACCATAGGTGAGTTTGCGGTAATGATAAACGAAGAAGGCTGGCTTTACGGCGGCGTAAAATGTGATCTGGAAATAGTGGAAATGAAAAATTACACTCATGACATGATTGTAAAATTACCCGTGAAGCCTTCGCCTAACCTTCCTGGCTGGGAGTCGGTCTATCTATATCCTTCGCTGTGTTTATTTGAGGGAACCGTTGTGAGCGTGGGGCGCGGAACCGATTATCCGTTCCAGGTTTTTGGCCATCCCGATTTGAAGGACGGCACTTATTCGTTTACTCCGGGGGCAAATCCCGGATCCCGGCATCCAAAGCTCGAATCCAAAAAATGTTTTGGCCGCAATTTAACGGACTATGCCCATAATTATGCAAAAAACGAGGCAAGGATCAATTTAACTTGGTTGATAGCGAGTTATGACGCATTGGCTGATGAGGGCGTTTTTTTCAATGATTATTTCGACAAGCTTGCCGGAACGGACAAATTAAGGAAGCAAATCGAAAAAGGGTTTGGCCAGGATAAAATCAGGAACTCATGGAAGGCTAAGCTGGGCAAGTTTAAGAAAATACGTCAAAAATACCTTATATACGGATAATATGTTTGAGATATGGAGCATTGATGCAATATGGATAAGCGTGGCTTTCTTTTTTGGGCTGCTTGCAAAGAAGGTCAATCTGCCCCCCCTGATAGGTTATCTGGCAGGTGGTTTTTTCCTCAACTTTATAGGTATAGCAGAAGGCGGAACGGCCCTGCATGTAATTTCCGAGCTTGGTATAATGCTTTTGCTCTTTACAATTGGTTTGAAACTAGATGTAAAATCTCTTTTGTCGAAGGATATATGGTTGTCGGCAGGCTTGCACATGGTCTTGAGCATATTGGCATTCAGCGCATTAGTATTTATCCTAAGTTTTTTTGGATTGAGTGGGATGGGCGGCCTCAGCATAGGATCGGCTATGATCATAGGTTTTGCGCTAAGTTTCTCAAGTACCGTATTTGCGGTTAAAATACTTGAGGAAAGGGGAGAGATAACCTCATATCATGGAAACTTATCTATTGGTATATTGATATTCCAGGATATTGTTGCCGTCGTTTACCTGACTTTTTCGAAAGGTGTATTGCCTAATTTGTGGGCGCTTGGTCTGCCAATCTATTTATTGCTCATCCGTTATGTCTTGGTTTGGTTCCTAAGATTGCTCGATAAAAACGAGCTGCTCACTCTTTTTGGCTTTCTGTCCGCTTTTGTTGCAGGGGCGTTCGCATTTGAGTTTTCCGGTATAAAACCTGATCTGGGAGCATTGGTTATTGGAATGTTGTTGGGCTCTCATCCCCGTTCCAAGGTGTTGGCAAAACAGATGTTGGGGTTTAAGGATTTTTTCCTTATAGCCTTTTTTCTCAATATTGGGTTGTCGGGCTTGCCCGATATAAACATGCTTGTCGTAGCATTGCTGTTTGCCATGGCAATTCCATTGAAGGGAGGGCTCTTCATGCTTATCCTCACGCGGCTGAACCTAAGGGCGCGCACTGCATGGCTTGTTACGCTTAGTCTGTCGAATTATAGTGAATTTGGTTTAATAATAGCCGCATTGGGTTATAAGAATGGCATGCTTGATGAAAAATGGTTGATCATTATCGCCCTCGCCCTCTCTTTTTCATATCTTCTTGTTTCTCCTTTAAACGCTCATGCCCATAGCCTTTATCAGAAATTCTCTGATATATTGATGAAGTTGAACACCAAAACTGACCATCCCGACGACCAACCATTGGACCTGGGCGATGCCAGGGTGGTTATCTGCGGAATGGGCCATGTTGGCAGGGCGGCATACCATCAGCTCACGAAAAAGTATGGCAATAAAGTTATTGCAATCGACTACGACAGGATGGTCGTGAGCAGCTTGAGCAAGACCAACAAAAACATAGTGTGGGGCGATACTACTGATTTCAATTTCTGGAGGAATGTGAACATGCCCGATGCCGAGCTGATTATGATGACCATGCATGATTTTGCCTCTAACAACAACACGGCCCTGGCTTTACAAAAGTGCTCAAATACCAAGGTAAAGATCTCGGCGCCGGGATATACCCCTGAAGAGCATAGCAGCTTGAAAGATAGTGGAGTTGACTATGTTTATAATTATTATAGCCGCGCAGGATCGGAATTTGCTACGGGTTTTCTTAATTTCCTCGAAAACAGGGAGAATGAGGACATGGAAACCTGATCACTCTGCCACAAGCGATTTTATTTTCAGCTCCTTGCCGTTTAAGGTCTCTATAAAATATCCCTTGCACTTTGGGCATTGATCGAAGGCTGTCATGATCTCAAACTCATGACCGCAATCCTTACACCTTCCATTTGCCTGAATTTTGTTCACAACAATTTTAGCACCATCGAGCAAAGTGTTCCTTGTTGCCGATTCCATGGCAAAATCCAGGGCATGAAACTCTATTCCCGCCATTGTTCCAATATCCAGGACCAATTCGCTTATGGTATCCGAGTTGACCTTTCTGGCCTCTTCTTCAGCAATTTCTATTATGCTTAACGCAATGGAGAATTCGTGCATATACTTTTTGTTTAGGTGGCAAAAAAGGAAATCCCCACCTTCTTATCCCTAAAACCTATTGAAACCCCTTAATGTTTATGTTCTTCCCGGATAAACTTTTAGTGCCTCTTCCAGAACCTTGACCGAGCTCTTCAAATCATCCAGCTTAAGTACATAACTGATCCTCACCTCATCTTTTCCCCTTCCCGGGCTTGAATAGAACCCTGTTGCGGGGGCGAGCATAACAGTTTGGTCCTCAAACGAAAAATCTTCTAAGAGCCATTTGCAGAACTTGTCGGAATCATCGATGGGAAGTTTGGCCATAACATAAAATGCGCCAAGCGGTTTAGGGCAATAAGCATCTTTTATCTTGTTTATTCCTTCAACAACGGCATTTCGGCGGGCAAGATATTCTTCTTTTACTTTTACGAAATATTCTTCAGGTGTATCAACGGCGGCCTCGGCGGCAATCTGCCCGAAAGATGGTGGGCTTAAGCGGGCCTGGGCGAATTTCAGGGCAGTGGCCATCAATTCCTTGTTTTTTGAGGCCAGCCATCCCACTCGAACGCCGCATGCGCTATACCTTTTTGAAACGGAATCGATCAGGATAGTGTTTTCTTCTATGCCATCGAGGTACATTGCTGAGTAATGAACCTTGCCATCATAGGTAAACTCGCGATAAACCTCGTCTGCAATAAGGAAAAGGTCGTGTTTCTTCACAATGTCCCTAAGCGTTTCCAATTCTTGTCTCGAATACAAATAACCGGTAGGGTTGTTCGGGTTGCAGACCAAGATGGCCTTGGTCTTATCACTTATGTTTTTCTCGAAATCTTCGATGGGGGGGAGGGAGAAACCTGTTTCGATGGAAGAGAATATCGGTTTTACGTTAATCCCTGCATTTTTGGCAAAACCGTTATAGTTAGCGTAAAAAGGCTCCGGTATAATCACTTCGTCCTCGGGGTCCATAATGGACTGAAAAGCGAAAAGCAATGCTTCCGAGGCGCCGGACCCAACTATTATCTCTTCCGGGCCAAGTTCGATATCAACAGTTTTGTAATAGTAGGAAAGCCGTTTTCTCAAAGATAAATTCCCGGCCGAATGGCTGTAAACAACAACCTCCTCCGAGAAATCCCGTACTGCCTTCAGGGCAACCTCCGGAGTTTCTATGTCGGGCTGACCTATGTTTAGATGGTGAACTTTTACGCCCCTGCTTTTTGCCGCTTCTGCAAACGGCACAAGTTTCCGGATTGGGGATTCGGGCATAGAATGCCCCTTTGCTGAAATTTTCAACATAATACCTTTGTTTCGGATTTAAGGAAAATAAATTATTTTTTGTCGTTAAGTGGTGCGGAACCAATGCTGGTTGGCTTTTCCGGCAAGGCTTCCGCAGGCTTGGGGATAACTTTGCCTTTAATTCTTAAAATAACTGTCTTCGAGTTTGAAAAAACAGTGACCGATTTGTTGAAAGTACCGGCTTTATGAGTGTTATAGGTAACTTTTATCTCGCTTGATTCACCTGGTAAAATCGGTTCTTTCGGCCATGAAGGAACAGTGCATCCGCATGAGGATCTTGGCTTCGAAAGGATTAAGGGCTCATTGCCGTTGTTCGTGAACTCAAATTTGTAGGTTCCGTCAGCGTTAAGATAAATCTCGCCGTAATCGTGCGATGTTGTCTTAAATTTGATCTCAGGCCCGTTCTTCTTTTTTGCCGCACCGTCTTTTGATGCACTGTCTTGAGCGTTTAGGGTGAAAATACCCATCATTAAAATTGCTGCAATTATAATCTTTTTCATTTTAATAATTTTAAAAAATTAATTATAGAACGCCAAAATTAATAATACTTGGATAATTTTGGCCAATAATCGAAGATATTTAATTTTTTTTCACTTTATCCTGCGGTGGACGGTGCGCGAATCGCGGTAATCCTCAAGTGTCCTGGATTTTAAGAAAGTGACGAAGTTCCTTGTTATATCAATGGTAAGCTCATCGAACACACAACTGCCGAAGGGGCAAATGTCGTGGTCGATGGGGCATTCGGCAATAGTGATTTTTCCTTCGATGGCCTCGTAAATCTCAAGCATTGTTATCTCGGCAGGTTTTATCTTAAGGTAAAAGCCGCCGGCAGGGCCCCTGTTCGACCCCAGGAAGCCTTCCTTGACTAATTTTTGTAAGACTTTGGCAACGTGGAACCTGGAACTTGAGATAGATTCGGAAATAGAGTTTACGTTCACTTGCGCCCCCTTGTCGTTTGCAATTATTATCATGCTGTGCAACGCGATTGTAACTGCTTCGGTTATGTTTAAAACTTTTGCCATAATTAATTAAGTATTCAGCCACCAAAATTACTTAATTATGGAATACCTATTATATTAACAGGGTATAAATTGTAATACAGTATATTTCGCAGGGCAGAAATGCAGGTGCAAAGCCGAGATTATATGAAATCGCCAAGCTTGACGGCAATTTGAGTGTCATAATCGACCCCGGCAAGATATCTTGCTTCAAAAATTATTATTAATAAACTACTTTTGCGAAAAACTAATTCGTGGCAAATTTATTATCCATATTGCAACAAAGCCTCGTGATCGCGCTTTTCGTGATGGCCATGATGTTGCTTATCGAGTATTTAAACATCTTGTCGCAGGGCAATTGGAGTAAGAAACTTGAGTCCAGCCACAGCATGCAAATCGTATTTGGTGCTTTTCTCGGAATAATACCGGGATGTCTGGGAGCATATACTGCCGTGTCCCTTTATCTCCATAACATCTTTAGCACCGGGGCGCTGGTTGCTACTTTGATAGCCACTTCGGGCGATGAGGCTTTTTTTATGTTCTCGGTTATTCCCGACAAGGCTATCGTCTTGCAGTTGATATTGTTCGTAGTAGCAGTCGTGAGCGGGTTCGCCGTGAACGCATTTACGAAAAAGCGTTTGTTTGCATACTCCCAAAAGCATTTCCATATTCATAAAAACGAGGTCGATTGTATTTGTTTTGATACCAAGGAAATGCTTTTGCAGCTGAAGAGGATATCCCTGACAAGAATACTGTTGTTGCTGGGCTTGATGATTTTGCTCGTTTTTGTTGTTCTGAATATGCTTGATGGGCATCATGATAACCAAAGTGCGCAACTTATTTTAAACCGGCATGAACATCCTTTGTGGATCAGCATAACTTTTATTGTGGTTCTTGCATTGTCCTTTCTGATAGTATTGACCGTTAACGACCATTTCTTGAAGGCACATGTGCTAAACCACATACTCAAAAAGCATTTCCTGAGAATCTTCCTTTGGACTTTCGGTACATTGTTCTTGCTTTCGGTGCTAGACACATATTTGAATCTCGATGATCTGGTCGGCAATAATTTATATGTTGTTTTAATAATTGCAATCCTGGTGGGGATTATCCCCGAATCGGGACCGCACATGATTTTTGTGCTCTTATTTGCCAACGGAAGCATTCCCCTTAGTATTCTCCTCGCAAGTTCAATAGTGCAGGATGGCCATGGAAGCCTTCCCCTGCTTGCTGAGTCGCGAAAAAGTTTCGTGCTTGTTAAACTTATAAATATCGCTGTGGGTTTGCTTGTTGGTATGGCCGGTATCATGACAGGATATTGATAATGCTAAACTTATTTTCATAAATTTGCGGCTTCACAAATAGAATCATACTAATGGATATTCAAGAAAATATAGATCTGTGGAACAAACAGCTGGAGCAGGCGACGGCCGAGGATATTATTGCATTCTTCACTTCACGTTTTAGGGAAAAAATTGCTCTTTCATCTAGTATGGGGCTTGAGGATCAGGTGCTTACCTCTATGCTTGTGGCGCAAAGCCCTGAAACCGGGATATTTACGCTTGATACTGCAAGGTTGTTCCCGGAGACTTATGATTTAATAGACCTGACATCCAAAAAATATAAAAAACCCATTAAAGTGTTTTTTCCCGATCCTGCGGAAGTGGAAGAAATGGTAGCTGAAAAAGGTATCAACTTGTTTTACGATAGTATCGGAAACAGAAAGCTCTGTTGTGGGATCCGAAAAATAAAACCGCTTCAAAGAGCCCTCAAAGACCTGGATGCATGGATTACGGGCTTGAGAAGGGATCAATCGGTAACAAGGACTGAAATGAACATTGTTGAATGGGACGGGAATAACGGACTTATTAAGGTTAATCCGCTCATCAACTGGACGGAAGAGGACGTTTGGAAATATGTAAACGACAATAATATCCCTTTTAACAAGCTGCATAAAAAGGGTTTTGCAAGTATTGGCTGCCAGCCATGTACGCACGCCATAGCTCAAGGCGAGGACCTTAGGGCCGGCCGGTGGTGGTGGGAAAACCCCGAAACCAAGGAATGCGGGCTGCATGCAAGGTAAACAGGGTGGGCAGCTTTCTTTGCAAGACCCCTGGGTGGCTGAAATAATTGAAAGTCGGTAATACTTATTCCTTTTGATAATAAATTGCTCTGTAATCTGAAAAAATGAATCGTCAAATATTAAGATTGGCAGTGCCTAATATAGTAACCAACATAACGGTTCCTTTGTTGGGTTTGGTTGATTTGGCACTAATGGGGCATCTTGACGACCCGGTCTATATTGGAGCAATTGCCCTGGGCTCTATAATCTTTAATTTGCTATATACGGGATTCGGTTTCCTTAGAATGGGGACTACCGGCTTTACAGCCCAAATGTTCGGGGCCGGGGACGACCTGGGCTTGAGGCTAATGCTTTGGCGGTCAATATTGATTGCTGGAGGAATTGGTGTCCTGATGGTTATGCTTCAAAAGCCAATGGAGATCCTTGCCTTTAGTTTTCTCAGCGGCAGCGATGATGTCCTGAAACTGGCCGAGGATTATTACCGGATACGGATATGGGCTGCACCGGCAACCTTGATCTTATATGCTTTTTATGGTTGGTTTCTGGGAATGCAGGATTCAAAGCCCCCCATGATTATAGCAATAAGCATAAACCTGATCAATATAGCCCTGAATTTCGCTTTTGTTTACGGCTTGCAGATGACATCCAACGGTGTTGCCCTTGCGACATTAATAGCACAGTACTCCGGATTGGCAATTGCCTCTGCTTTCGTTGTTTTCAAATATGGGGATTATGCCAAGAGCATTCCGGTGAAGTTGATTTTGAAAGCATCGGAACTAAGACGCTTTTTTAGGGTCAATACGGATATTTTCTTTCGCACAATAGCCCTCATGTTGACTTTTACTTTCTTTACTGCGGTTTCCGCAAAGATGGGAGACGATATATTGGCAGTTAACAGCTTGTTGATACAGTTCTTCTTCATTTTCTCTTATTTCGCCGACGGCTTTGCATTTGCCGGGGAAGCACTTGCAGGCAAGGCTTTCGGTGCGCGCAATAAAGAAATGCTCAATAAGACAGTGCGTTATCTTTTTGTTTGGGGCTGGATGTCGGCATTGTTGTTTTCACTGATTTATTATCTCGGCTCAAAGCAGTTGCTAAATATATTAACTGATAACCAGGAAATTATAATAATGGCTCAGGACTATCATCTGTGGGTTGTTATTTTGCCCTTGACAACCTTTGCCGCCTTTGCATGGGATGGCGTTTTTATAGGGCTTACCGCCTCAAGGCAGATGCTCGTGGTCATGCTTATCTCAACCTTCGGTTTCTTTTTGCCGGCTTACTATCTCTCGGCCGACTATATTTATGATCATAGCCTATGGTTTGCCATGAATCTGTTTATGGCCATGAGAAGTGTTCTCATGTGGTTGTTTTCCAGAAATATACTTCGATAGCCTCCTTGCCCCCCCGTTGCGGACAATGATTTAAAATAATATAGTACTTTGTATTGCATAGTACTATAATTTGTATTATATTTGCGGCTCATTTAATCAAATAACATGAAAATAGAAAAAACCAATGCGCAAATGCGAAAAGGTGTCATTGAGCTCTGCGTTCTTTCTGTTATTTCCGATAATGAAGTTTATACTTCAGATATAATCGATGCCATGAGAGATGCAGAGCTGATAGTTGTTGAAGGAACGGTTTATCCGCTTTTGACCCGACTTAAGAACGAAGGGGTCTTGAAATACAAATGGGAGGAATCCAGTTCCGGGCCGCCTCGAAAATATTATTCCCTAACGCAAGACGGGATCGATATTCTTGAAAGATTAAAACAGGGCTGGGATGAATTATCAAAGTCGGTCAATAAACTTTTAAATAAAAATTAAGATGAAAAAAACTATCAATATAAATATAAACGGTATAAGTTTTATACTTGACGAAGATGCCTATAAATTGTTGAACGACTATTTAAGGTCTATAAAAGGGCATTTTAAGAACCGTAGCGGGAGTGATGAGATAATTAGTGATATTGAGGCTCGTATAGCGGAATTGTTCCAGCAAATGCTGAGCGAGACGAAGCAAGTCCTAAATATCGAAGACATTCGAAAAGTACAGGACCGCCTGGGGCAGACTTCTGATTTTGATTCCGAAAGCGAAGAGGAGACTGTTTACGAAGCCAGGCCTCCCGGCTCGCGGAAACGATTGTTCCGCGATATAAACGATAGGATGATAGGAGGGGTATGCTCCGGTTTGGGCGCATATCTCAATATTGACACTTCATGGGTGCGGCTGGCATTTGTAATAGCGTTGATCTCAGGTGTTAGCCCCTTAGCATACATTATTTTATGGATAGTTATGCCGGTTGCATTAACTGAAGCTGAGCGAAGGGAGATGCACGGTGGGGCCGTAAATATCTCTAATATCGAGAAAACGATACGCGAGGAGTTGAACGAGATTCGCAACAAGGTCGATGACCTGGCAGGCCAGGCCAGGGATAAGTTTAAGAGGAAAAAATAATCCTGATTTTTAGTTATTTACGACTAAGTATACTCTTGGCAATATATTATTGCAAGATTTGTGCTGTCTGAATACATTATTTGAACATGATGTTTTAAATCCAATACTTTTGGCTGAAACGCTATCTTACGATGCCGTATTCACTTTATTTTTTGTTTGTGGTTGGTTTTTTGTTAAATCAAATTGCTTAATGCGCTTCGAAGGTCGGTGAACCTAAATTCAAATCCTGTTTTTAAGATTTTTTCAGCCGAAACCCTGCTTCCTTTTAATAGTAAATCCGACATTTCCCCAAAAGCAAGTTTCATTACAATAGGAGGGACCTTGGGAAGCCAGTAAGGTTTATTCAAAATAGATGCAAGTATTTTAGTAAAATCTTCATTTGTTTTATGATCTGGTGATACCGCGTTGTAAGCACCTTCCATTTGCTTGTCCTCTATTGCTTTTACATATATTTCACAAAGGTCATCAATATGTATCCAAGGCATAAATTGCCTTCCTGTTCCTATTGCTGAACCCAAACCCAATTTTACGGGCCTTATTATTTTTGATAATGCGCCTCCTTTCCCGCTTAATACAACTCCTGTTCTTATTTTAACATTTCTAATTCCATTTTCTCCAAATTTATCACTTATTTTTTCCCATTCATTACAAACGTTTCCTAAAAAGTCATTTGCCGGCATGTTTGTTTCCATAAAAATTTTATCGGTTGTTATTGTTCCATAATATCCAGTTGCTGATGCTGATATGAATGCTTTTAATTTGATATTATGTTCATTGACCTTGTCAAAAATAAGCTGCCCTGTTTTCAATCGACTATCTAGAATAAGTTGTTTTCTGCTATTTGTCCATCTTCTTTCCCCAATATTCGCACCAGCAAGATGAATAATATAATCTATATTATTAAGGGCTTCAATATCAATTGTTTGCTTTTGGTAATTCCAAACAAATGTTTTTATTGAAGGTGTTTCATGAATTGCCCTACTTAAAAACGAAACTGAATACCCCCTTTTCAGTAATTTATTACTTAGATATGTTCCAACAAGTCCGGTTCCTCCTGTTATCAATACTGTTTCCATATTTTAAGAGTTTTCATTTTCAACTGTGCCGTAAAAAAACATTTTAGTTTGGAAGCATCATGTTTTCCATTATTAATTCATAATCGTAACGCAAATCCTTGTGCAATGATTTAATACTTTTGTTGATGCTGTTGATCTGGCGTTCCAGAAGGTTGGCAAGGGCTGTGTTGTCTTTTATCGAGGGCTTGAAATTCAGTAGTCTGCTGCAAAAATAGATTAACAGTTCCACTTCAGTCTCCTTGTTTTGCGAATAACGGATACGTGTTTTTATATACTTCAGTATTTTGCGGACGCTCTTCTTGATAAAATAAAATGACGAGATGTTTATTTCTGCGAACATCTTGTCGATTTCGGTTTTTACGCCCTCCACATAATTGCCTTCATCAGATGACTCGAACAAAATATAAGTCAAAAGTTCCTTGTTTTCCTTTTTAAAGCGCGACAGGCGAAGGCACAGCTCTTTCAGCGCGAGTGGCGATAGCTCATCAAGTCCCGTCTTTATTTCTTTTATTGTGGCAGTCTTCATCTATTTTTTGTGGTTTAATTATCCTTTGCTATTTGCCGAACTACTAAACTTATTCGTAATGCTTTGCAAAGATAAAAGTCTTGGTTCCCGTTTTGCTTTTAGCGAACAATTTTTCTTTTTCCCCGCATCGCATAACCATCATTTTTTTCTAAATTTGCCGCTCGTTTAAAGGTGAAAATTTAGATTTATGAAACAACTTATCGAATGTGTCCCAAACTTCAGCGAAGGTCGTGATATGTCTGTTATTAAGCAGATTACCGACGAAATGGAAAATGTTGAAGGTATAAAGCTTCTGGATGTGGATCCCGGTGCAGCAACCAACCGCACCGTAGTAACCATAGTTGGAACTCCTGATGAGGTTATAGAAGCTGCGTTTCAGGGTGTAAAAAAGGCTGCGCAGCTTATTGATATGCGCCATCATAAAGGTGAGCACCCGCGTTTTGGCGCCACCGACGTTTGCCCGCTGATACCGGTTGCCAATATAAGCATGAAAGAAACCGTTGAATATGCCCGCAAGCTTGCAAAGAGAATAGGTGAGGAGGCAGGAATTCCGGTTTTCTGCTACGAGAATGCCGCTTATGTCGAGGAGAGGCGCAACCTTGCCACCTGCCGTTCAGGAGAGTATGAAGCCCTTCCCGAAAGGATAACTACAGAAAGGTGGAAACCTGACTTTGGGCCATCGGAATTTACGGAAAATGTTGCAGGCAGCGGAGTTACCGCTGTTGGTGCCCGCGATTTCCTTGTGGCATTCAACGTTAACCTGAATACTACTTCCACGAGAAGGGCCAATGCAATAGCCTTCGACGTCCGCGAGCGCGGAAGGACAAAAAGGGAGGGGAACCCTATTACAGGTAAAATCGTCAAGGATGAGAATGGCAAAGCGGTCATGATTCCCGGCTCGTTGAAAGCCGTTAAGGGAATAGGCTGGTTTATAGAGGAATATGGTGTTGCCCAAATTTCAATGAACCTTACCAATATTAGTATTACACCTGTTCATGTTGCATTCGACGAGGTTTGCAAAAAAGCCGACGCCAGGGGTATCAGGGTTACCGGTTCCGAGCTTGTGGGTTTAATTCCGCTTCAGGCTATGCTGGATGCCGGGAAATATTTCCTTCGCAAGCAACAGCGCTCATTAGGCGTTGATAATGATGAGCTTATAAAGATCGCCATCAAGTCGATGGGATTGGACGAGCTGAAGCCTTTCGACCCTAAGGAAAAGATAATTGAGTATTTGCTGGACGAGAATACCAATAAGCTGGTTGATATGACCGTTAACGGTTTTGCCAACGAAACGTCTTCGGAATCCCCTGCCCCCGGAGGTGGTTCCATTTCTGCTTATGTAGGCGCCCTAGGTGCTTCTTTGGCGACAATGGTGGCTAACCTGTCGTCGCACAAACGAGGCTGGGACGAGCGCTGGGAGGAGTTCTCCGACTGGGCAGAAATAGGTCAGGAATTCAAGGATAAGCTTTTGCGGCTAGTTGACGAGGACACCAATGCCTTCAATAAGATCATGGATGCTTTCGGTCTGCCGAAAAAATCGGACGAAGAAAAGAAAATTCGTAAGCAGGCCATTGAGGACGCATCTAAATATGCGATGGAGATACCTTTTAAGGTAATGGAAACCGCCTATCAATCAATACAGGTAATCCGGGCCATGGCGGAGTATGGGAACCCTAATTCCGTTTCCGATGCCGGTGTGGGGGTTTTATGCGCATTGACCGCCGTTGAAGGTGCTTACCTGAACGTGAAGATAAACGCTATGGGCATTTCGGACAAGAAGTTCACATCCGATCTGCTGGCTAAAAGTGCCGAAGTTGCCGAGAAGGCTAAAGCTTGCCGCGACATAGTGATGGAGGTCGTTGAACAAAAAATCAGCGAATTATAAGCTGGCTTTTGTTTAGCTGTCAGATTGGTGGCGAGCTTGGGAATTAGATTTTGCTTGTATTCGTTTCATAAAACAATAAAATGGATAATTTAACTATTGTACTTCTGTACTTCACTTCCTTTTTCACCTTGATGAATCCGATGGGGATAATGCCCGTATTCCTTACAATGACCTCCGAATTGTCGAAGAGGGAGAGGAGGAAGACCGCTGTTAAAGCTGTTGTTACTGCCACATCAGTGTTGATGCTGTTTGCCTTCGCAGGGCAATATCTGTTCAATTTCTTCGGTATTTCGGTGGCAGGGCTAAAGGTTGTCGGAGGGTTTTTGTTCTTTATAATGGGCTACGACATGCTTAACGCGCGCTTGAGCCCCATAAAAATAAAGGAAGAAGATGTTGACTCCTATGTTGACGATATTTCTATAACCCCTTTGGGGATACCAATGATAGCAGGGCCGGGAGCCATTACAAATGCGATAGTGCTGATGGGTGAAAGCACTGATTATTCCTCTAAGATGATAGTTGTTGTTTCAATACTTTTGGTTTCCGTGGTCTTATTGAGCGTACTTGTTGGGGCTGTGGGAATTACGAGGTTTTTAGGCAATACTGGCAATAAAATAATGATGAAATTAATGGGACTGATAGTTATGGTTATTGCCGTAGAGTTTTTCTTTTCCGGGATAACGCCTTATATTCAGGCAATTATAGCTAATTAAATTTATTTGGAAATAATTTGGTTTTTAATGCAAATCTTGATATTTTTGCCGACCGAATTTTAAAGGATATAAAAATGGCCAAAAAGACAAAAGACGCCAGGATACAAGTAATATTGGAATGTACTGAGCATAAAGAGAGCGGTATGCCTGGAACATCAAGGTATATAACTACCAAGAATAAAAAAAACACACCGGGAAGAATTGAACTGAAAAAGTACAATCCTATCCTGAAAAAAATGACGTTACACAGAGAAATTAAATAATTTGAATCATGGCTAAGAAAGTTGTTGCATCACTACAATCATCAGGTAAAGATTTTGCTAAGGTCATCAGGATGGCCAAATCACCTAAATCGGGTGCCTATACCTTTAAAGAAGAAATTGTTCCTACTGACCAGGTTAAAGATTTTTTTGCGAAGAAGTAAATCATTTTTTTATGGTCAAGAAAGAGCTTTTTCCTTTTTTAAGGGGAAAGCTTTTTTAGTTTAAACGTACAATAATTATGGGACTGTTTTCGGTATTTTCCAAGAAGAAGCAAAAAGAGGATCTAGAAAAAGGAATCGATAAGACAAAGCAGAGCGTATTTGCCAAATTGTCGAAAGCCGTAGCGGGTAAGTCCAAGGTTGACGACGAGGTTCTCGACAATCTTGAGGAAGCATTGGTTACCTCCGATGTGGGGGTTCATACAACGCTTAAGATCATAGACCGCATAGAGGCTCGTGTTGCCAAGGATAAATACTTGGGGATACAAGAGCTGAACACCATGCTCAAAGAGGAGATAGTTGACCTCCTGGAAGAAAACAATAGTGGCGACGGTGCCGATTTCGATATTCCCGAAAACAAAAAACCTTATGTGATAATGGTTGTTGGCGTCAATGGCGTTGGGAAAACGACCACTATCGGCAAACTTGCCTATAATTTCAAAAACGTCGGCAAATCGGTTGTGCTGGGCGCGGCCGATACTTTTCGTGCTGCCGCCGTCGATCAGCTGACGATATGGGCCGAGAGGGTAGGTGTCCCCATAGTCTCACAAGGTATGAACGCCGATCCCGCATCAGTGGCTTACGATACCCTTCGCTCAGCGATAGCAAAAAACACCGATGTCGTAATTATTGACACGGCAGGCCGCTTGCACAACAAAATAAACCTGATGAACGAACTGTCGAAGATCAGCAGGGTTATGCAAAAGCTAATCCCCGACGCGCCACACGAGATACTTCTTGTTTTGGATGCCTCGACAGGGCAAAATGCCATAGAACAAGCAAAACAATTCATAGCAGCGACCGAGGTTAACGCGCTGGCCCTCACAAAACTGGACGGTACTGCCAAAGGTGGCGTTGTGATTGGTGTGAGCGACCAGTTTAAGATACCTGTGAAGTACATAGGCGTAGGCGAAAAGATGGAACATCTTCAAATTTTCGACCGCAAGGAATTTGTGAACAGCCTTTTCGATTAATTTCTTTCGCAAGGTATTCTGCTTAAAAGTTTTTCTTTAAGAATTTAATTTCCCTTGCTCCCCGGGCCTCATCGGATATTTTCTTATATTCGTTCAAAATAAAACGATTAGATGTCCCAGAATCAAGATATAGCCGATTATTACGACCAAACGCTACATCATTACAAAAGATGGTGGAAACTTGATGAGAACCTGGCTGTTCACTATGGTATCTGGGACGAGACAAGCCGTAACTTTCCCGAGGCACTAGCCAACACAAATAAGATAATGGCAAATATTGCCGGAATCGGTAAAAACTGGAATATACTCGACGCAGGTTGCGGCGTTGGCGGTTCCGGTATTTTTTTGGTCAAAAACTATAATGTAAGAGTTAGCGGGATAACGCTCAGCGAAAAACAACTGAGCTTTGCCGAGGCCAATTCGGAAAAACTCAAATTGAGCCATCTGCTGGATTTCCGCTTGGAAGATTTTACCCGATCTTCCTTTAAAAGCAATAGCTTTGATTTGATTTGGTGTATCGAGAGCATTAGTTCGGCAGCCGACAAGAGTGCTTTTGCCAGGGAGGCAGAGCGTTTGCTAAAACCGGGGGGGAAACTTATCATAGCAGATTATTTTGATGTCTCCAATGGCGCCGATAAAAAAAATTATCTTGAAAAATGGCGGAAACTTTGGAGCATGGCGCCCATAGAGAGCCTGAAAGTGTATGAGCCTAAATTCAAGGAAAACGGCTTCGAACTTGTTGAAGACAACGATTATACCTATGGCGTCCGCAAGACTGCCCGGCGAATGTACCTGTCATTTGTTTTAGGGGCTGTCCCCGCAATAATTTATAATCTTGTATTTAAAAATACCGGACGTTTCGGAAGGAATAACTATAAGTCAGGTTATTACCAGTATAAAGCCTTGAAAAAGAAATTATGGCAATACCGGATACTACTATTCATCAAAAATGCTAGGAGATGATGGTATATTTGAAAAACCTGATGAGACTGCCCGGCTTGTACTCAAGATTACAAGGGAATTTGAAATTCCAGAAGAAGTTTTTAAATAAGACTTTGGTTGTTGATATAGCTGAAAGCAAAAAAACAAATGATGACAGCCTTAGCGACAAGGATTACCTTAAGATTACTAATTATTACGGTTTGGCCGTACCGGCTGTCCTGGGTGAATCTTTCTGTGTTTTGAGGGGTAGGGATATGACTGAAGATGAACGCATGGCCTTGAGCTACCTGGGCGGCTTAACGGGTTTGTTCGATGATTTCTTCGATGAGAAAGGTATGACGGAAGAACATATCTTACAACTTATCAGCAATACCAATAATCCGGTATTCCACAGTTCACACGAAAAACTGTTTATCGACTTTTACAGTAAGGCCCTCGAAAACACTTCCGACAAGAGCCTGCTGATGGACTATTTCACCAAAGTTTATGAGGCTCAGGTCTTAAGCAAGAAACAAGTTTCCGGTTTTATCGATTCCAACGAAATTAAGTCGATTACTTATGAAAAGGGTGGTATATCGCTTTTGTTCTACCGATGTGCCCTTGATGGAAAGATGGATAATATGGAAAAACTCCTCCTTTATAAATTAGGCGGCCTGATGCAATTGGAAAACGACATCTTCGATATTTATAAGGACAATGCCGGAGGCATTAAGACTTTACCGACAACGGAGACACAGATGGGCAAAGTTCGTGATTTATACAAATCCTTGGTTGTTGAGGTGTTTGATGATGTTTTGAGAACATCTTATTCCCCTCAAGGGAAAAAAGCCTTTAACAGTATCCTTTCTATGATACTTTGCAGGGGTTTTGTTTGTTTGGATATGTTGGAGTGTTTGCAAGAGAAAACCAATGGTGTTTTTTCAATTGAAAAATATGACCGAAAAGATTTGATATGCGATATGGAAAAACCTGTAAATATTTTGAAGACAATAAATTACTTTGCTAAATATACAAATTCTTAAATAATGGAAGAGATAAACTGGGATGATTTTAACAAGGTGGACTTAAGAGTTGGAAAGATTGTGGATGTTGAAGATTTTCCTCAGGCAAGAAAAGCCGCATGGAAACTTAAAATTGATTTTGGACCGGAAGTAGGTATCAAAATGTCTAGTGCGCAAATTACCGATTTGTATACAAAAGACGAATTGTTGGGAAAACAAATAATTGGTGTTGTGAATTTCCCTCCTAAGCAAATTGGGCCGTTTGTTTCTGAATGTTTAGTTACGGGATTTGCCAGGGAAAACGGGGAAGTTGTCCTTGCTGTCCCGGATAAAGACTCTGTTTTAGGAGCAAAACTTATTTAATTAAAACTATAACTAAAGCCCAAGAAGAAGTACTTTTAACGCTTCCATAACTTTGTTTTCGGTTATAAGTTTTTTAGCGAAATTATGCTTCGAAGTTTCATCTTTGGCCAAAGAGCGGTACATGGGATTTTTCATTGCATCGATAAGATCTTTTTTGTCTGGCAAGGCCTCCACATTGCCAAGGATTCCTAAGTCGTTGCCTGTGAGTACTTTGCTAAACCGGATACTCTCGGGTAATGAATCAACGCCTATCCCTAATGTAGATATTGGTTTTTGAACGATGAAATTTGCATTTCCGCTGGTGCGAGTATAGTAATCGCCGCCCAAACGGCCGACCAGATCAATCTTGTCAGGATGAATATTTCCGTTTGCATCGTAAATATTTTCATCGGCATGAGCATATAGCAATTCGCAAATAACAAGGTTTCCTGAGCCGGCTTTTCCGCTGGTTTCAATTATTTCCCTGACCTTGCACTCGAATTGTAGTGGCGACTCCTTTACCCTGGGTGGTTTCACTTTAAGCGATTCAACCGCCGTAAAACCTGCTTTTTCAAATTCGTTGACTCCTTTGGGATATTCGGTACTGCTGAGGCTTATCTGCTGTACCATGTTGTAATTCACAACGTTAATTACGACCTCCGGAACTTCCTTTACATTGTCTAGCGTATGTTTGCTAGTGTTGTCGCGACCTCTACGAGCGGGCGAAAATATAATCGTAGTTGGATTTATGCCGAAAACATTATAAAAACTAAAGGGGGAAAGATTTACGTTCCCGTCTTTGTCAATTGTGCTGGCAAGTGCTATTGGCCGGGGGTTTATCCCCGATTGCAGTAGTTTTAATAATTCCGGATTGCTGAGTTTGGTGGGATCTATTTCCATATCAGTATTTTTTAGCGGGCAAAACTTTTGTTACCGATTCGCCAAAGCCAATACGGTGGCCATTCTTCATGCAATACGCCCTCATAATTATTGTGTCGTTGTCGAGAATGAATTTTCGTTCGCTACCGTCGCTTAGCTTCAGTGGCTTTTTTCCGCCCCAACTAAGTTCAAGCATAGAGCCGTAAGCCTGTGGTTCCGGCCCCGAAATGGTTCCGGATGCATACATGTCCCCTACATTTATATTGCAGCCGTTTACAGTATGGTGAGCAAGTTGTTGGGCAATATTCCAATATAAATACTTATGATTGGATTTTGAAACGAGGTTTTCCTCACCCTTCCCTGGTTTGATAAAAACCTCTAAGTTGATATCGAAATTTCTATTTCCCTCCGATTTTAAATATGGTAAAACTTCAGGCTCCTGTTTCGGGCCTTCGACCCTGAAAGGTTCCAACGCGTCGAGTGTAACTATCCATGGTGATATTACTGAGCCGAAGTTCTTAGAGAGGAATGGTCCCAAAGGTACATATTCCCATTTTTGTATATCCCTTGCCGACAGGTCGTTGAAAACCACAAGGCCGAAAATATAATCTTCCGCATCTTTAACAATCACGCTGTCGCCGAGTTTTGTCGATTTGCCTACAACAAATGCCATTTCCAGTTCAAAGTCGAATAAACGGCTTGGGCCGAAAACAGGCTTGTCTTCTCTTCCCCGGGAGGCATTGTTTGACCATTAGGCCTGTGTATGTCGGTTCCGGATACAACGATGGAGGAAGCCCTGCCGTGATATCCTACTGGAAGGCTTTTCCAGTTTGGGAACAAGGCGTTCTCAGGGTCGCGGAACATGCTTCCAACATTGGTGGCATGCTCGATGGAAGAATAAAAGTCGGTATAATCGCCAACCTCAACAGGCATATGCATGGTAACGTCTTCGGATTTATGCAAAACCTTCTTTTTAAGACTATTATCATCCCTGATAAGTTCATTGCCAGTTTCAAACA
>JAADIS010000022.1 GCA_013151215.1 Chlorobiota bacterium
CGGCTAATTTAGACTAAATAAAAATAACAGATAAAAATTCGCTTATGACATTTTGCAGGTTTCAAAAAGGCCTTGTTGGATTGGAGGGGAGCAAATGCCATTCAAACTATTGCTTTCTTGTAAAGTATACCCTCAGCGTACAATATTTTCTTTCTTTTTCTATTAAAATTGCGCTTAATTATTCCTGTTTCAGATTTTCTTGGGCAGATGCGGTTTGAATATGTGTAGTTTCGGATTTTGAAACGATTAATTTTCAATTATAAATTACGAATTACGAATTACGAATTACGAATTGTTCGTTGAATACTTCCAATTATTTTAAGTAATTCATCTATATCGTTAAGTAGGCTTATACTTTGTTCTTTATTAATGTATCCTGTGTCATTTAATAATCTTATCCAATAGTGAGTTTCTCTTGCTTCTTTATATGAAATGGTCAATTTTGCAAAAAAATCCTTTCTACTTTGTCCACCTAGGGCTTCTTCAATGTTTGCACCAATAGATGTTCCTGAACGTACTAATTGTTTACTCAACACAAATTCTTTTTTTTCTGTACATAGATATTGATATACTTTTACAATTCTAACTGCAAAAGCATAACTTTTATCTTGTATTACATTTTCTTTTTTCATTCGTAATTCGTAATTAAAAAATTAGTCTGTAATTTTTTTCGATAGCATCAATTTCTTGTTTAGAAAGTGCATTAAATTCCTTTTCTTTCGCTCTTTTTGATATTTTTCCTTCATTTTGTTCTAAAAAACGAACTAACAAAGCAATCATACGGTCGGGCATTTCGAACTCTTCATCTAAATAGTTTTTAAAGGTATCATATTTTTGAAGGTATGTAATTTCTTGAGGAATAATGTTTTCTATGGTGTCATTAACACAATCGTAAAGAAATTCTGCTTGAGCGGTAGCATCAAAATAGCGGTAATAATCTATGGTTTCGTTTACTACTTCAATGTTATGGTCTTTGGTTTCTTTCCAATCAATAAAATCTAAAACAGGATTCGAATATTGTTCTAATGTTTTTCTGTAATCAACAATATGGTCTAATATAGAGGCTGAAACCGGAAAAATTAAGCCTTGTTGGGTAAATTGTTTTTCTGCTAATGTGTGGTGTATTAAATATCTGTGAATACGACCATTGCCATCTTCAAACGGATGTATAAATACAAAACCGAAGGCAATACTTGTTGCTGCCAGTATGGCATCTGTTTCGCTATTTACCAATATTGAGTTCGTATTAATTAAGCCTTCTATTAAAAGCGGTATATCCTGCCATTTTGCCGATATGTGCTCCGGAATAGGTTCGCCGGTAGTTCTATTATGTTCCCCCACAAAACCACCTTGTTTACGAAAGCCCATTTTTACAAAACGTGTATTTTCTATCACTTCTTGTTGTAATCTTAATAGCTCTTCCCGGGTTAATTTTTTTGTACCTGCTTGTCCAATAATTCTCCCCCAACGTGCGGTGCGTTTACTTTTAGGACTCTCACCTTCAATGGTAAATGATGCTTTTGAATCTTTTAGTAATAAAAATGCTGCTGTACGTTGTAGTAAATCTTTATGATAGCCTTTAAGTGCTTTAAGCTTTTTTTCTTTAATGTTTTGCTTGATATAGTTTTCTAATTTTTCTGTTTTTCTAATTAACGGACAAAAGTTTATGGTGCCGGGTAAATTGTTAATTATTCGATGACGAGAAGAACGAATTCCGTTTTGCAATCCATATTGTAGTTTGTTTTCTATTAGCGGAATATAGTTTTTTACAGTAAGGTTTGGTATCGGAAGTTGTTTTTGCATTAACCATTCAAATATAAACCATATTTTACGGGTATATTGTCCTGTAACTTCTATTTTCAGAAGGGCTACAATTTCTTTTTCCGGTAATTTTTCAAATAGTTTTTTGAAAAATAACAAATTAACACCTTCGTATTTTAAAGCAAATACCAGTTGTTGATAAAGTGTTTCTTCGGGCTGATGCCTTGGTGTAAATACTTTCCATTCAAGTGTTTGGTAGGTTTTATGTTTCTCGCTGATAAGTGCAATTGTATGGGGCATAGGCACAGGTAAACCCAATGTGTCTATTATAGCTGCATAGCCAACAACAGACGCTTTCTCCGGAAGTCGTTTGCCGTGAAAAACGGATACTTTTTGTGAAAAATAGTTATTTTCAATCATCTTTTATGAAAAATAGTTATTTGCAAATATAGATGAAAAACAGGTACTGTTTATGAAAAACAGGTATATTTTAGTGTGTTTTATGAAAAAGGGTGCTTTTGCCAGGTTTCTACACAAACATTTTTTGCAACAACCCCTTTTTGAATAATTGTGAATTGTCAATTGTTAATTGTAAATTATTTATTGATTTATCTATTGATGATAGGAAATTGGCTATTTTGGTTTGTTCGAGTGGGGTTGGAATTGCTTTTATTACAGAATGTACATCATTACGATTTAATGTTGGAACAGTAGAGCCAGCATTACTTGTTTAACTTAAACTTTATATAAAAGTAATAAATAAGTTTAGGATTATTATTAAAAAAATTTGTAACCCACAACGATGTGTTATGTGGCCAAAAATCTTCTTCCACATATGTTATTTTACCGATAGTACCTGACCTCCCAGTTACTACTCCTGGGGCTTTAACTTTAAATTGATTATGCCTTCGCAGGATTCCATTTGAATAAACAATGGGATATTCTCCTTCAACAACTTCTGATGTTGGTAAATCAAACCCCCTTTGTAGTGGTGCGATTTGTTTTGTTCTTTTTTCCACCCATTCCCCCTCAAACTCAGGAAATCGTAATTGTGGTATCATATTATTCTCCATCTTCTTCAACTTTAAAAGGTGGAACAATACCTAATTCATCACAAAAGCCTATAATTTCACTGTTTACATCTTCAAGGTCATCGTCAATAGCAATCAATCTTGTAGATACATTTTCCAAAATTATTTCTTCTTCCTCTTCAAAAGTGTCAACATATCTTGGAATATTTAGGTTGTAGTCATTTTCGGCAATTTCTTCCAAAGTGGCAACATAAGAGTATTTGTCTATTGTTTCACGCTTACGGTAAGTGTTTACAATCATTTCCACATCTTCATCACGCAATTCGTTTTGGTTTCCGTTTTTTCTAAAATGCACATCGCCACTTGCATCAATAAAAACAATATTGTCATCTACCTCACGGCATTTTTTAAATACCAAAATACAGGTTGGAATTGAAGTTCCGTAAAAAATATTTGCAGGCAAACCAATTACGGCATCGAGATAATTGAGTTCATTAATTAAATATTTACGGATAACACCTTCCGATGCTCCTCTAAACAAAACACCGTGCGGTAGCACTGTTGCCATTGTTCCGTTGTCTGCCAGTTGGTGTATCATATGTTGAACAAAAGCATAATCGGCTTTGGTTTTGGGTGCTAATCTTCCGTATTGGCTAAATCGCTCGTCTGTGCTGTTTAATGGGTTGGCATCGCTTTTCCAATGTGCCGAAAAAGGCGGATTTGCAACAACGGCTTCAAATCGTTTTTCCAAATGTTGCGGATTTTCCAAAGTGTCCTCCTGCTGAATATCAAATTTACGATAATGTACATCGTGTAAAATCATATTCATACGAGCCAAGTTGTAGGTCGTACGGTTTAATTCCTGTCCGTAAAATTCGCTAACATCTTCAACCTCTCTTGCCACACGCAAAAGCAAAGAATCCGAACCACAAGTTGGGTCGTAAACAGATTTTAGTTTTTTCTTTCCGGTAGTAACTATTTTTGCCAATATTTTAGAAACTTGTTGCGGTGTATAAAATTCTCCTGCTGATTTTCCTGCTCCTGCGGCAAACTTTGCAATCAAATATTCATAAGCATCGCCCAAAACATCGGCTTCAATATCTTCGAGTTTAAAATTAATTTTATCAAGATGATTTAAGATTTTTACAATTACCTCGTTTCTTGCTCCAACAGTTCTTCCAATTTTTGTAGAAGTTAAATCCAAATCCTCAAACAAAGCGTTAAAATCATCTTCCGATTCTGTGTTTTGAGTGCTTTGCTCAATATGATTCATTACGGCTTGTAAATCTTCAATTATGTAGTTACTTTCGCTTTCGGTGTCTGCATTTCCTTTTTTTGCCAGTTCAGAAAACAGTTCATTAGGTTTCAAAAAATATCCTAATTTCATTAAGGATTCTTCTTTGATGGCTTCCAAGATTTCAGGGTCGGTAACCTCTTTATAGTCGGTTACTTCTTCGCCTTCTAGAAGGCTTTTGGCATACTGTTCTTGCTTTTCACTCAGATACTTATAAAAGATAAAACCGAGAATATAGTCTCGGTAATCGTCTGCACTAATCTTTCCTCATAACAGGTTTGCAATTCCCCAAAGTTGGGCTTCTAATATTTTCTTTTGGTCTTCTGACATATTATTTTAATTCCTTTAATTTTCAATTCTGCAAGGTACTTGATTTTTGTCGAGCGTTGGCAAAAAATTGCTTCCCGATAAAAATAGGGGACAGACTTTTTGGTTTTTTGAGTTTGCTGATGTGCCTGACTGTCGGCAGACAGGTCGGCAAAAAACCAAATGTGCAATTTGTACGTTGGCTTTCCATTTTAATATTTCCTTGTAGTAAATTAATCATTCTATTTCGTCTCTCAGGCTTGTGCCTAACGGTTTGAATATGCGGCGTTTGGCATTTTGAAATGCTCCATTTTCAAGTTATAACTAATTTTATTTATTGCTAACATCTTCATATTTAGTACTATCTGCCAAACGCCGTGTATTTTTTGTTAAGCAATGTGCTTTATTTTAATTTTATTTTCTTTCTGTTAGTGCCATCATCATAGATTTCAATGTATGGCTGATTCTTTTTCGGCTTTAATATTTCCTTACCTGATAAATCTATCCTTTTGATTAGTCTTCTGTTTGGGTTTGGAACGGGTATTTCTGTTGTGAATGTAATGATACCATTTTCATCTGTTTTTATTAAGCAGACATCTTTATCACCATTTCCAATTCCAAATGTCTGGGAATATCCTGTAATTATATACCCTCCGTCAGTAGTTTGTTGAAGAGAGTATCCCACATCATTATCTCCACCACCAAGTAACTTGGTCCACAATGTGTTACCATTACTATCAGTTTTAATTAAGTTAATACTCTCATATTCGTCATAATAATTTGTCCTTTGAGTATTCAACCCGGTAATTATATACCCTCCATCTGTAGTTTGTTGGACTGAATATCCAATATCATCAAAATAATCAACATAAACCTTATCCCACAATAGATTACCGTTATTGTCTGTTTTGATTAAGTAGACATCAAAGTCACTGGAACTATATGAATTGGTAGAACCAATAATTATATATCCATCATCTGTTGTTTGTTGAACTGAATATCCCATTTCCCAACCATAACCACCAAATGTCTGAGACCATAAACTATCCCCATTACTATCAGTTCTAATTATGTATATATCATTATTCCCAAACCCAAAAGAATTTGTATTTCCAGCAATAATATACCCACCATCATTAGTTTGTTGAACGGAATACCCTTGGTCATCACCTCCTCCACCAAATATCTTAGTCCATAATGTATCACCTTCATCATTTGTTTTGATTAAGAAGACATCAAATCCACTGGAACCATATGAATTGATAAAACCAGTAATAATATATCCACCATCTGTAGTTTGTTGAACTGACCATCCTTCGTCATTATATTCACCCCCAAATGTTTTGGTCCATAATGTATCACCATTACTATCAGTTTTGATTAAGTAGGCATCAAAATCACCGGATCCATATGAATTAGTAGACCCAGTAATTATGTATCCTCCATCTGTGGTTTGTTGGACGGAATGTCCTTGTTCCCAACCTTCACCCCCAATTATTTTAGTCCATAATGTATCACCATTACTATCAGTTTTGATTAAGTAGACGTCATATGAAACATTTCCAAATTGATAAGATCCAGTTATAATATAACCACCATCTGTGGTTTGTTGAACAGAGTGTCCCGAATCTTCATGTTCTCCACCAAAGGTCTTTTCCCATCCTTGGCCAAAAAAGAATGATGGGATAATTACTAAAACTAAGATTAATTGTTTCATAATGTTATAGGTTTATTGTTGTTTTCGCATAGTGCATAACTTACTTATATAATATCCCCTCAATAGGTTTTGATAAACTTAATTCGTTCTACAAAATCAATTCCTTGCAGTTCAACTATGTAAATACCCGGTTTCAAAGCTGAAATGCTCAAGGGCTCATCTGTGGTTTCCGTTTCGCTCCGCTCATACATATCTGTCCTTGCAAATTCAGGATTTTTAAGGATTTAAGTTCATCCTTAAATGTAATATTGAGTTTATCAGTGGCCGGATTTGGGAAAACCTGGAATTTGTGATAATTGTTCTCAGTATAACCAACTGTACTGCACTGTTTTACAAGGTCGAATTTTACTTGGAGGGAGTCGATGGGCTCAATTCCTTCCCCGCTCGACGTCCTGACCGAAAGCAAAAAGGAGGGTTCCCCAAAAACGTCGTCGGTTTGAGCAACCTTAACAAATGAAAAAAGTGAAGAGGTTCCATTTGAAAAACAACGGGAATCGGCCCCTATCATTTTTGCTCCCTGAAGGGCGGCCATAAGCTTGCAGGCCAAATCACCTTCCTCCCTAAGGAACCTGGTTTCCATGGAGTCCAATACTTCGGGACCCTTTAAAATATTTCCTTGGATGGAATAGTTCGGGCCAGTGATATGGTTTTTGTAATCATCGGTCTGATTGCCTGTGAATGCAGCCGACAGGGAACTGTTATTGTTGAGCCTGACAATTCCATATTGCCTTTTCTCAGGATTGTTTTGGGCATCATTATTATAAAGCCAGTCAATAATTTGCTGTGGCATATCCCCTGCGTTCATTCTTTCTCTTGCGTTAGCCTGGTTGGTGGCCAGATACCAGGCCTGTGTGTTAATTGCGCCAACACCAGGGAAAAGCTCACCTAAAAAGTCGTCGTCGTAATCTGTAAAGTCATCCATGTCAACACATGAGGCACCGGCGCTTCCGACTTCACCTGTAATAGTGTCAACTGCCACTATGGAAAAGGTATCCTGTGATTTAACAGTGTTAATGCTACTACTGATGAGCAGGGCTAAAATAATGGAATAATAGTTTTTCATAAGTCTTACTTTATTGTAACACCTTCAGCCTCGAAATAGTACTCGGCTTTGGCTTGGGTTATTGCATCAATTTCCACTTGTGGTTTCCCCTCTGCCTTGGCGGCTTTCTTTAATTCGTCAACCGTGATAATTTCTTTTGATGCCACACCTTCGATAACCGCAGTACGGCCCGCAATGTCCTTCGGCATTGTAAACGCTTCGTCCTTAAATGTTACGTGAACAGTTTCGCCATGGCCGATGTCCATATTTAGCCAGCAGCCTGTCATTTGGCAAACGGCATCCACCTTGCCTTCCAGTTTTAGTCCTTTTTTATCTTTGTTTTCCAATGCGATCGACAACGATTCGGCATTGCGTATATCATTATTGGCTATTTTATTGCCAAATACTTTTCCTCCTACAGCGTTCATGATACCGTTGTTCCCGGATTCGGCTTTTTGTGTGTTAGAACTGTTTTGGCAAGAAGCGATTATAAGCATTGCGCTTATGAGCACTAAATATCTTTTCATAGCAACGGTTTAAATAAGTTCGAAAAATAAAAAAACAGGATTCAAATATACGTTAAATCCTGTTCCCTTAAAAATCGTTGACCAATTATTTAGGGTCTGCTGAAAAAGTCTGTAGTGCATCATATACGAAGCCGCAAGGGGAAGATGTATAATAATACTGCGAGCCGCCGCAATGAAGTAGATGATGTACTACGGGCTAGCAAACAAGATTTTTAGAAAAAATGCTGGCTTTTTTGATAAATCCTTGAAAAAAGCTCGCATCCCTAACTAACAAAAATCGTGTAACAATATATATCTCACGTCGTTAGGCGTTTTTCAGCAGACCCTATTTATCTCACTATCTTAATGTCTTTAACATCTTCAAGTTTTACGGTTCCATAGTCGTTTCCCCATGCGTTTAAGACATAGTTGATCACTGCGACCGCGTCCTCGTGATTGTCAACCTGCGGCGGCATTGGTATCGCATAAGTTGCCCCATTAACTGTTAAAGGGGTGGTGTTGCCGTTAAGCACTTGTGTAACAGCACGATGCTTATCGGCTTTTAGATAGTCGGAACCTTTTAGCGGAGGAAATGCATTGGGAATGCCCATGCCGGAAAGCTGGTGGCAGGCAACGCATTTTTCCTTATAAATCTTTGCTCCCTTGGGGAATTTTGCATCTGCGGGATCATCACCTGGCAGGCCAATGGCTGAATCATTATTTGAGGCTGATGCTGTTTTGTTTAATACGGCATAAGAACTATAACTTGCTATGGCAAGAATAAATACGATTAATAATGTTTTTTTCATGTTATTTAATTTTTAATTTAATTGTAAAGTATTATTTCCCATTTTCATTTTTGAAGCATCATGGTGCAACATTTTTTCATGAGGCTTAAGCATTTTTTCTTTTGGGCTAACAAACATTATGCCTAGGCTTAAGCCTCTTAGAATAAATAAAATCCCAAGAATAACAATAAAAGCAGACAAAACCCAACTGAATTTTCTTCGGATTTTAACACCTATGATATTGCCCAACATTGGAATTGCAAACATAATAGGAATTGTTCCAAGACCAAACAGAATCATAAAAATAATCCCGCTCATCATATTACCTGTGTTCAATGCCCCGGCAACCGCGACATAAACAGGCCCGCACGGGAGCAGCCCGTTTAACAATCCTATTACAAATAGGCTTAGATAGGAAGTGTTGGAGAACAATTTCCTGAATTTTGCCGTTAACCTTCCTGTATAACCGAAGAAAAAGCTTTCAATTTTACGTTTGTCCTTGAAGAGAGCCGGAGAAATCACGCTCAGTATCATCATTGCGCCGATTATTATCGACGCCCATTGCTGAAAACCGGCCATCTGTATTCCTTCGCCCAGGAGCCCGAATACTGCCCCGATCAAGGCATAGGTAGTCGTTCGTCCAATATTATAGAGCAAGGCCCCCCCGGCTTTACCAATCCATTTTTTGTTCCCTAAGGGAAGGGCAACGGCAATAGGGCCGCACATTCCTATGCAGTGCAGGCTGGTTACCAAACCTGTAACAATAGCCAATATGTAAAAGCTATCCATTATTCAAAAAAGAAATCGCGCTCAAAATAATATCCAACATTGTCTGAGTTCCAGTAAACCTTGACAAGGTATTTCCCATGCTTGAAATTACTGTGCCCGAACATAAACGAAGTATCTCCCGACCTTATATCAAAAACTCTATCGAGTGTCTCATCGGAGTGCCTGAAGAACAGAATACTTGCCGTATCTGCCTTCAGAACAGGAGTTTCGACCAGAACCCCATCCTTGGTTTGGGAGAACGAGAAAAAATCCCTTTTTTGGGAAGCGTTTTTTATCTCGTTCAGCCTTTGCTGATATTCCTGTCCCTTGGGATAATAATCCTTTTCGACAAGGCTTATTTCATTCTTGAAGCTAAAAACGACAAAGCTTGTTATCAGCGACATGAAAAGCACGATGGCGATAAATATCTTAGTGCCCCAATTCCATTTAATATTCATAAAAAAATTCTTTAGTTGTCAAGATTGTTCGGGCCAACAAAAGTACTATTATATTCTTCTATAAGTTTGCCTTTGTTGTAAATACCGAAAATTACCGCTGTGTTTGAGGATTTTAGTTCTTTCTTACCGATTATCAGCATAAATGTCCCTTTCCCGACCTCACCTTTCCTTATGGGATCCTTCGGCCCGATATACTGAATTCTGCCGTTTAGGTTGTCCGACTTTATCCCGACATCAATATCTTCCCTTATTTTATTTACTATCTGGTAATTATAGATATTGCTCAGGCTGTCGGGGCCATATTCCTGATACATAGTGCCTCTTTGCCTTAAAATGGTAACTTCAAAATCACCTCGAATCATAAACATGGAAGCGACAAAGAAAAGCAGAAGGCTTAAAACCACTGAGTATGCAATCGAGCGGGTATTGAATATAGAGCTCTTGCCCGAACTTATCCCTTGTTCCGAATCGTATCTGATAAGTCCCCTAGGCTTTCCTATCCTGTCCATGACCGTGTCGCATGCATCGATGCATGCGGTACAGTTAATACATTCCAACTGGGTTCCGTTTTTGATGTCGATGCCTGTTGGGCAAACAGTTACGCAGCTATTGCAGTCGATGCAGTCGCCAAGGCCTTTCTCCTCAGACAGTTTCAGGGGGCCTCTTGGTTCGCCTCTTTTATAATCGTAGCCAACCATAATTGTTTTCTTGTCAACAAGAACCCCCTGAAGCCGGCCATAGGGACAGGCTATGCTACAAACCTGTTCGCGGAAAAATGCGAATACAAAGTAGAAAGCCCCTGAGAACAAAGTAAGTGCCGCAAATCCGCCCAGCTGGGAAACAGGGCCTTGTTCATAGAATTCCAATACCTGGTCGATACCGATAATATAGGAGAGGAAGATGGTTGAGGTAGCAACGGCGATTAAGAAGAACACTATGTGCTTTAATGATTTACGCCATATTTTATTAAAATCCCAATCCTGTTTGTCGAGTCTTCTTTGGGCTGCTGCGTCACCTTCTATCAAGTATTCGATCCTTCTGAAAACGAATTCCATAAAAATTGTTTGAGGGCATACCCATCCGCAGAATATCCTTCCGAATATTACCGTGAACAAAACAATAAACACTATCAATGTTATGAACGACAGAAGGATGAGGTGGAAATCCTGAGGCCAGAATACGACCCCGAATATTATGAACTTCCGCTCCA
The DNA here is from genome assembly GCA_013151215.1 of Chlorobiota bacterium. Taxonomy (GTDB): domain Bacteria; phylum Bacteroidota; class Bacteroidia; order Bacteroidales; family F082; genus BM524. Next base: position 10,882 of record JAADIS010000022.1, read on the forward strand.
AGATGTTGAAAAGCATTATGGGGTCGCCCTTATATTTGATAAAAGGCCCTAGAAACATCAAGGCCAGAAGAGCAATTGCAACTATTTTCCTTTTATTGAAGAACTGCCCTTTGGGTTTTTTTGCATATACCCATTTGCGGCGACCTTGCTCATCAACAGTTCCTATTTTATCCCTGTATGACGAATTATGTTCTTTCATAGGTTTCATTTCCGTATAACTTATCTAATTAAAGTCAATGTGTTTTTTGATAATGCTAAAAAAAAAGCCGAGTCGAAGTCCCGGCTTTTTAATTTGGTCAAAAATTATACTAATTCAATATTCAGTGCCTTGTGGTGCTTTTGGCGTGGCAGGCGTGGTGCCGTGCAATTTTACGAGTATGTAGCTGACGACCTCAAGCCGCTCCTTGTTGGATAGCTGATCCTTATAAGGGAGCATTCCTTTTTCCAATACTCCCTGAGTTGCAATATTGTATAAGTCCTCAACCTTGTTTCCGTGTATCCAGAAGTTGTCGGCCATGTTTGGGCCAACTAAACCTCCACCGTCAACAAGATGGCAGGCGGCGCATATCTTGGTCCAGGTGGCCATGCCGTTTGCCAGCGAGGCGTCGTCGGTAAGCAAAACGACTTCAAAATTTGCTTCGGCAACTTTTTCTGGCTGTGATTTCTCGAATCCTTCCATCTCGGCTTTGTACTCTGCCTTTTGAACCAGGTCGTCGGCATTGAACACGAACAAGCGGACGAGATAAACAATTGCAAATGCAATACTTATATAAAAGAGCCATTTCCACCAGGGTGGAAGGTCGTTGTCGAGTTCGCGAATGCCATCGTAATCATGGTCTTTTATCAGACGTTCGTTGGTAAGCGTATCCAATTCGTAGTCTTCGTTTTGATTTTTTATATTATCGGTAGCCATTTTATTTTTTTTAATTATTCAAATTATTATTGCTGTCAAAGTGAAAATCCGAATGACCGTCCAGAGGTAGCCTGCTCATTTCTTCTATATGTTTTTTATCGGTTTTGATAACCAGGTATCCAACGAGCAAAAAAAACGAAAAGAAGATCAGTAAGCTAATGATGGGATATATTTCGATACCGTCAATTTTCTCCAATGTGTTCATTACTATTTTCATGGTCTTTACTTTTTAAGATTTATTTGTCTTTATATAAGTCAGTGCCCAACCTTTGCAGATAAGCTATCAAAGCGATGATTTCTGCTTCGTCATCAACATTAATTCCGCTTGAACGTAGATCGTCGCCAATTTTCTTGGCCTGAGCAGCTAAATCTGCCAAAGCACTATCCTCATAACCTTCGGGATAAGGAACCCCGACTCTGCGCAAAGTGGAAATCTTAGATTCCAGGATGCTTACGTCCAGTGCGTTCTCGGCTAAATAAGGATATTGCGGCATAATAGAGGCAGTATTCATTTTTTGTGGATCCACAAGGTGGTTGAAATGCCATGAATTCGGTTTTCGATAAGAGTTCACAACGCCATCGTTTACACCTTCGCGAGCCAGGTCGGGGCCTGTGCGCTTGGAGCCGAAAAGGAATGGGTGGTCATAGACGCTTTCACCCGATTTGCTGTATTCGCCATAGCGGGCAACCTCGGAACGGAACGGCCTTATCATCTGTGAATGACACAGATAACAACCCTCCCTGATGTATATGTCGCGCCCTTCGACCTCCAAGGGCGAATATGGCTGAACGCTCGATATTGTTTTAACGTTGGACTTTACCAAATACATAGGTACTATTTCTATCAAGCCGCCAATCAGTATGACAACGAGCGCGGCAATAGTGAACTGTACAGGCCTTCCTTCCAGCTTGCGATGCCATCCTTCATTTTCGTGCGATTTGAAGGAAGCAGGAGCCTCATCTTCCTCGGTAGCGAGAAACGAACCGGACTTGACGGTTTTAATGATGTTATATACGAATAACAAGGTTCCTATAAAATACAGTGTCCCGCCAAAAGCACGTAGGTAATACATTGGCATTATTTGAGTTACGGTTTCCAGAAAGTCGGGATACGTCAATAAGCCGTCGGTAGTGAACTCTTTCCACATCAAGCTTTGCGTAAATCCGGCAAAATATAGAGGGATAGAGAAAAACAGCATTCCGAGCGTTGCTACCCAAAAATGGACATTAGCTAACTTAACTGAGTATATTTTCGTTTTGAACAGCTTGGGCGCCAACCAATAAATCATGCCAAAAGTCATCATGGCATTCCAGCCCAATGTCCCAATATGTACGTGTGCTATCGTCCAGTCGGTAAAGTGGCTCAATGCATTTACTGATTTTAGGGAGAGCATTGGCCCCTCGAATGTTGACATGCCATAAGCAGTTACGGCAACTACAAACATCTTGAGAACAGGGTCCTCGCGAACTTTGTCCCAGGCTCCCCTTAAAGTAAGCAGGCCGTTTATCATGCCGCCCCAGGACGGTGCTATGAGCATGATTGAGAAAACAACCCCCAAAGCCTGTGCCCAGTCAGGAAGCGATGAATATAAAAGGTGGTGCGGGCCCGCCCAGATATAAAGGAATATCAAAGCCCAAAAGTGGATGATTGAAAGCTTATATGAATAAACGGGACGGTTCGATACCTTAGGTATGAAATAATACATCATACCTAAAACCGGGGTTGTCAGGAAGAAGGCCACTGCGTTATGGCCGTACCACCATTGTACAAGCGCATCCTGTATGCCTGCATAAATAGGGTAGGAGTGAAGCAGTGATGTCGGTATTTGTAGGTTGTTTACGATATAAAGAACCGCAACGGTGACCCAAGTGGCGATATAAAACCAAATGGAAACATAAATGTGCTTGATCCTCCTATTGAGTATCGTCCAGATCAGGTTGATCCCAAAAACAACCCAAACCACAACAACGGCAAGGTCGATGGGCCAAATTAACTCGGCGTACTCCTTTGATTGGGTCAAGCCGAGAGGCAGGGTCAAAGCGGCAGCAACTATTATCAGCTGCCAGCCCCAAAAATGGATGTTCCCCAATAGCTTGCTGTACATAGGTGTTTTCAAAAGCCGTGGCGTGGAATAATAAATTGCGGTAAAAATACCGTTACCGACAAATGCAAAAATTGCAGCATTGGTGTGCAATGGTCTCAACCTTCCAAATGAAAGCCACGAAATCCCTCCGCTCATAGTGGGGAAAATTAACTCGAAAGCGGCCGTTAGCCCAACCAGCATGCCCACAACGCCCCATAGGATTGTGGCAAACATGAACATTTTAGAAAGCCTGTTGTCATAGGTAAACTTTTCTAAATTCATAAGATTATAATTATTGGTTTAAAATTATTTTGTTTTTGATTCGGAATCATCTTTTGAAACAGAGGTGCTTTCCGTCTTTTCTTTGCTGTCGTCGAACAACATCCTTACTGCCGGCGAATATGTGTCGTCGTACTGACCGCTTTTCACCGCCCAGATGAAGCCGGCTAAAAACCCTCCGGCCACTATTATCCCAATTATGATTAATATTATAATTACCGACATTTAAGTATTCAAGTGCCTAAATGGAAAATAAAGGACAAAAATATGAAAAAAACCGTAAAAACAAAAAATTTACTAATTTAGAACGAATAAAAATAAAGGGTTAAAATACGGAGGTGCAGATTATTATGATAATTTGCGGGACGAAATTATTTTTATGCTTAATGTTGCGAAAGCCACAACGCTAATGGAGCTTACCGGCATAAGTATAGCAGCGACGATTGGTGATAAAATTCCTTGAACAGCTATGAATATACCTGCGGCATTGTATAAAAATGAAATAATAAAGCTGATCTTCACGATTTTCATGGAAACTTTAGTGAAGTTCACGAACTCGTAAAGGTTTTTGAACTTCGATGATTCTATTATTCCTTCGCAGGCAGGAGAGAAGCTGAAGATGTCGTCCGCCACGGTCAGTCCTACCTCGCTTTCCATCAGTGCTCCTGCATCGTTTAAACCGTCGCCTATCATCAAAACATGATTTGCTTCATTGTTGTTCATCTGTTTTATAAACTCTTTTTTGTCAGTTGGGCTTTGATTGAACAGCAATTTGGTATTTGCGCCAAATATCTTTTTTAAATTCTCTTTTTCCGAATCGTTGTCGCCTGAAAGGAGATACAGCTTATATTTCTTTTTGAAATTATTGATTACGTCTTGCAAACCTTCCCTATAAACGTTTTCTATCTTATAGTGCCCAACAACTTTGTCATGGATGAGCACATAGACATTCGTGGAGCTCGTCTCGGTTTCTTCTTTTCCCATGACAAATTTCCTAGAGCCTATGTTTACTTTCCCCCCATCGACGTTTGCTGAAATGCCCATTGCCGGAATTTCCAGGAAGTTGTGTATTTCCTTTAATTGCTGATTCTTTATGGAGTTGGCGATTGCTGTGCTGAGCGGATGGCTCGAATGGGAGCAGACCGATTTGATGATGGTCTTTTCCTCTTCGCTCAACGCATCGCCCTCAAAATGCGTTTTTACTTTAGAGTTGATGGTGAGCGTTCCTGTTTTATCGAAAACTATATGATTTGTTTTGTAAAGGTGCTCGATGACATCAGTATTTTTCAAATAAAAACCTTTCCGCCCAAAGGCCCGCAAAGTACTGCCGAAAGTAAATGGGACTGTTAGTGCCAATGCGCACGGGCAGGCAATAATCAATACCGAGGTAAAAGCATAAATAGCCAGTCGGCTATCGGAAACAAGCCAGTACAGTCCTGCGCCAAAGGCTATTAGCAGGATGATGACAGTAAAATACTCGCTTATCTTGTTTATGGCCGAGTTCAGCTTTGCGGAAGTGTCCTTTTTGTTGCTGTCCTGATTCCACAATTGGGTGAGGTAGCTTTGCTCAACGGTCTTGAAAATCTCAAGCTCGATGGAGCTCCCGACCTGCCGCCCGCCCGCAAAAATAATTTCACCTGTTTTTTTGTTCACCGGCATCGACTCGCCTGTTACAAACGAATAATCTATATTGGCTTTGCCCTTTAGCAATTTTGCGTCGGTTGGTATCAATTCCTGGTTTCTTATAATTATCCTGTCGCCCACAAGCAGGTTTTTAATTGGGACGGATTCGGTTTTTGCTCCATCTGTTTTGCTTACGGCCACGGGGAAATACGATTTGTAATCCCTTTCGAAGGATAATGCCTGATATGTCCTGCCTTGATACCATTTGCCTATGAGCAAGAAAAAAACTAAGCCGACCAATGAGTCGAGATATCCAATTCCCGACCCGCTTAAGATATCGTAAGTGCTTTGTGCGAAAAGAGTGAAAATGCCCAAGGTAATCGGCAAATCGATATTTATTATTTTGTGTTTTAGGCCTTTAAATGCCGAAAGATAATAATCGCTCGCACTATATAAAACAACGGGGAGAGCAAGGATAAAGCTCAGCCAACCAAAAACCTTCACAAAAACCTCCTCCAGCTGATCGCCGCCGGGCAGATATTCAGGAAAATTATATAACATGACGTTCAGGAGGCTGAAACCGGCAATGCCTATTTTTATCAGAAGGTCTTTTTCATGGTTCTTTCCTTCTTGTTTGTCCAGTTGGTCCAGTGTTATCTCCGGGGCATAATGGATGGATGCCAGGAGCTCAACTATTTCCCTCAGGCTGACCTCTTGATCCTTAAAGGTGATGCTTACGGTTTTTTTCGGAAAGTTTACGAACGACTGTAGGATGCCGGGATTTAGGGTATATAAGTTTTCCAACAGCCAAATACATGAGGCACAGTGAATTCCGGGAACAAAGAGTTTTATCTTCGAGATACCTCCATCGGAAAAGTCCAGTAAGCCTGCTAATATTTCCCCGTTATCGAGATATTCATATTTATCGCCAACATCCGTCCTGTCAACTTTGATTCCCGACATTGGTTGTATCTCGTAATATTTGTCGAGCTTTTTTTCGTTAAGTATTTGAAATACGGCTTTGCAGCCATGACAGCAAAAGGGCTGTCCGTCAAACATCACGGGATTTTTCCCGCAATCCTCACCGCAATGGACGCATTTCAGGCCCACTTCATTGGTTTATGTAATAACCTGGGAAAGTAATCTTCCACATGCCTCTCATGTCAACAGCCTTGAAATCAATTGCTTTATCATTAGGATAGAGTTCCTTGATTTTCGATGCCACATCCGGGTTTATGTCCTTTTCAACATTGCCATGGCAGTTCAGGCAAATAGGCCGCATAGTGATGGGTGCATAATAAACAGGCTTGTGCTGTGCGTTTATTTGTATTCTCGGGCGCATGGGCGTATTTGAAATCCATGCCAATACGAAATCTTTATAAATCCGTTTCTCCTGATCGTTCATCCTGTTGTTGGGATTACGGTTTTTAGTGGCCAGGCGCTTTATGATCGCTTGTTTTGCATAAGATACCGAGTCGGAGATCTGCATTGCGCTCTCGTTGCAATATTCAATGGCGTGCAGCATCCCCCCCTCTTTTATGGCTTTTCTCATCTTGACCTGAAAAGTGTTCTGCATTTCTGCGGCCATGGTTTTTCCTTGTTGCAACAATGCTTTTTTTGTGCTGTCGTCCAGGCTGATATTAATGACTTGCTCAGGAGTGATTTCAATTGGTTTGTATTCCTCCTTTTGTTGGGGTTTTGTTTCTTTAGCTTGCTGATCGCAAGAAAATAAAAGTACTGAAAATGCTATTAATAATATATAATTAATTTTCATGATTTATGAATTTGATTCAACGGATAAAACTTTGCCCACAAAAATAAGATTTTCTCCCGCTAAAGGATGATTAAAATCTAAAGTAACGGCATCTTTAAGGATTTTTATAATTTTCCCGTGATGTTTGTTCCCTTTGTCATCGTTCATGGGGATTACGTTTCCTATTTGAATCATCTTATCATCAACTTTGCCATCAACCTCAAAAGTATCCAATGGGATGTCGAATATGGCATATGGATCGCTTGGTCCGTAGGCGTTCTCGGCTTTTATGGTAATGTTGAAATCTTCCTCTTTCGAAAGGCCTGATAATTTTTCTTCAAATTCGGGAAGTAATTGCTTAATTCCAAAGGTAAACTCTGCAGGCGTGTCTTCCTTTATTTCCTCAATTATCTTCCCCGATGAGGTTTTTAATGTATATGTTAATTTGGCTTTCGTGCCAGATGATATTTTCATTTTTTTTGTTTGCAAAGGTAATAATCAAATTGAATACGCAATCAGGCTCAATAGGTTTCAGAAGCGATGATTATACTTTTTGCGGCAATGTATTCAATCTAAATGGAGATTTAAAAAAGCCAAAAAATTTAAAAACAAAAGCCAAGACTATTTATAGTTCCATATCAATTTTTAATCCATTTCCCTGTTTCAAACAATCCACTTTTATTATAAATTTTGTAGATATATGTGCCGGTTTTAAGAAATGATGTTTCAATTTCGGCGCTTTTTCCAATAATTTCGTTTTTAAGTATAAGCTCGCCATTTATATTGTAAAGTTCTACGGTGCTTTCAGGGTATTGGGCAGCAACTCTTATATTAAATTTGGTGGTTCCGGGATTTGGAAAAACTATGGCTTCATGCATTAAGTTGCTATTGTTTTCTTCTGTTGAAGTTAACAAGCCCTGATTGTTTAATTTTAAAATGTAAATGTCTCTTTCGAGTTCGTTGGTGTTTTCATAATCATATTTTGAGCCACCTAATAAGCATCCTCCATCATTGGTTGCTAGAACGGAGTTCATTATATAATAAGCATTCCTAGTCATCTTAATGTCAGCATAAAACATCAAAATCAATATTTGTCTGAAGGATGGACGATCTGACTTTTTGCCTAACTTTGCTCCTATGGGAAATTTCGTAAGTAATTTTTGTGTTTTGCAACAGCAATTATCGAAATTTTGGGCTTCCCTTTTTTGTTAATTTGTTCAGCCAGTTATAAATATACCTACATTTACATTTATTTCCATTTTTGTGAGTGTCTTATCCTGAATATCAAAATCATTGTTCTTTGCTGAGAAGATATTCATTTCGACTATTATTATAAATGCTCTAACTTCAATAAAGAAATATGCCAGCACAAAATATCCAACAACTTTCAGCCATCATCGTTGATGACGAACTCTATGGTAGAGAAAATCTGAAGCAAATTCTTGTAGCATATTGCCCTGAAATCGAGATTCTTGGCCTGGCTAACTCAGTGGTCAGAGCAAAAGAACTTGTTAGTCAGGTAAATCCTGAGGTAGTATTTCTCGATATCAACATGCCGGTACTCGATGGGTTCGACTTTCTTGAAGAATATGATGAACGAAGCTTCATGGTCGTATTCGTGAGTGCTCATGAGGAATTTGGCATTAATGCTGTAAAAGCCGGTGCTGTTGATTACATCCTTAAACCCATCAGTATAAAAGAGCTTAAACAAACCGTGAAGAAACTTTTATCGCTACAGCAAAAGGTAATAAGAGTGGAAACTGCTCAGCAACCCGATAAATTAGTTATTCCTTACACTCATGGATTTAAGGTTCTTGTTATTGATGATATCATAAGGCTTGAAGCCGATGGATGTTACACAACAATAACGACTAATGACGGGAAGAATATCATCGTTTCACGTACACTTAAAGATTTTGAAGACACCCTGTCGAAAGATAAATTTTTCAGAACACACAAATCACATCTTATCAACCTCAAGTATATCAAAGACTATTCGAACCTCAGCGGAAACAATGTCACCATGACCGATGGGAGCAGGGTTGAAATATCGCGCAGGAAAGCACCGGATTTTATCCAAAAAGTTAAATCATTTTTGAAGACAGTCTGATTATGACTATCCGGACTTTCATACTCACTCTAATCGGGATGCTGCTGACAGTTGCTATTTATCCACAGACACCCTCTTATTATCATTATACATCCTCGGACGGATTGGCCTCTTCTACGGTATATCAGATTATTCAGGATCGTGATGGTTTTATCTGGTTCGCCACGGCCAATGGATTAAGCAAATTTGACGGAAAGCAATTTACGACATACAGAACTATGGATGGTCTTAATTCCAACTCGATTATATCTATAGCAGAAGGAGATAAAGGTGAATTATACATTGGTAATTTTGAAAAAGGAATAAATATTTTAAAAGATGGAATAATTAAGAATTACTACAGTAATGTTAATGGCAGAAACATTGTAATATCCTTCTTAATGATTGATTCGTCGAAAAAGAACGAACAAACCATTTTTGCCTATGGCCGCTGGGGAATTATAATCGTAATCAGTGAAAAAAAATCTACCGGACTAACTTCCTCCATTATTAAAAAGCCGTCACTACGAATATATAAATTAGAAAAACTACAAAATGGTAATATAATGGCTTTAACTACCACAGGACTTCACCAGTTAAAAGATAGTCTATTCTCAAAAGTACCTATCAACGGTCTTTCAGATACTTTAATATATTGTCTTGCCAATAGTAATGACGGCAGCTACCTTATCGGTACAAAAGGAATGATCTATAGGATCAAAAAAAATACTGTAATCGGAAGTTATAAGATAGATATAGCTGGCAATAATGAGGTGGTAACCATTTTATGCGACAGAAATAATAATATCTGGTTTTCTATTATGAACAAAGGCTTTTACTTTATTGCCAGTGGTTCAAACAAAATCATTGATATGGGAACTAAATTGGGATTACAGAATACGCTTGTTAACACCTACTTCGAAGACAAGGAAGGAAATATATGGGTAAGTGCTTTTGGTAAAGGTGTTTATTGCCTGAATAATCTTTATCTAACGAGTTATAATGAGAACGACGGCTTAAGCAATAACAACGTTTATGCCATTGCAAACGACAAGTATGGCAATTTAATACTTGGTACATTCAACGGTATTAGTGTTTTAAAAAATGAAAGTCTTACCTCAATAAAAAAGCTTTTTTTTAAAACCCAGACCGAATATATTTATTCAATTAAAAACATTAATAATGAATTCTATGTCGGTGGTGCGCTCATGTTTAATAAAATAATAGATATTTCTTTTCAGGGAATTAAGCTGCACATGTTCCAAGGACTATCATTTTGTAAACTAAGAAATGGACTATACCTCATTGGATCTTGGTCAAATTCTATAAGAGCAAGCAGAGAGTTTAATCTTGATAGTAAATTTTCTACGTTTATTGTTTTCGGAGATAGTTTCACTTTAAACCGCATAAATGATATTTTTGAAGACACAAAGAAGAATACCTGGATTGCGACAAGTCTTGGTTTATGTAAAGCATCCATCCAGATTGATAAAACAGGAAAGGTAGTATTGAAAAAGTCTTTTTTTTCGACCAATCCCGTTCTGAGTTCGAAAACAAATTCAATCTATCAAGACAACAACCACAATGTTTGGTTTGCTGGAGAAATGGGAATCGCCCGTTATAATCTCCAAAACGATTCGGTTTACACCTACACAAAAATTAATGGCTACGACCTTTCCTCATCCACATCCATAGTGTCGGATAACCAGAACAGATTGTGGATCGGAAATATGAAAGGGCTTTATTTATTTTCTGGGGATTCAGTTAAGTACCTCAACAGGCAAACCGGTCTTGCATCAAACGAAGTACTTTCGCTTAGTTACAACAGCATAGGGAATTCTCTTATTATTGGCACGAGTAATGGTATCTCGTTTTTAGATATCAGTTTGTTCAACAACTACAATCCGTCTCCACCCAGTATGAAAGTCACCAGCATTAAAGCCGGTGATTCGGTTTATACTAATTACACCGATTTGGTATTTAAACCGGACCAGCATGATATAACTATCGACTTTAAGGCATTATATTTTTCTTCGCCGGGCTCGGTAAAATATAAGTACAAACTGGACAATGAATGGATTACCACTGATTACGGCTCCCTCAATTTTATCACACTTAGAAGTGGAACTTATGAACTTCAAATCATGGCCAAAGCACAAAACACCGGCTGGAGCGAACCCTGTTTATTAAGCTTTCGCATTTTGCCCCGTTTCACCGAAACCCTCTGGTTTTATATTTTGATCATCCTGTCATTTATAGTTATATCGCTTTTTATTTTGATTTTAAGTTTGAGAATGAATACCAAAAAGATTAGAAGTGAACTAGAACTTACAGAAAGGATTAACGAACTAAAACATCAGGCTTTATCCGCCATGATGAATCCTCATTTTATTTCCAATTCACTTAATTCAGTACAATATCTGGTTAATAGCAAAAAGTATGAACAAGCCAATGAGTATATAGCCATGATGGCCAAATTGATGAGGAAAAATTTGGATACAGCCGGTCAAGCATTTATTCAACTATCAGAGGAAATTACACGGTTAAAATTATATCTGGATATTGAAAAATTAAGGTTTCAGGAAAACTTTACGTTTGAAATTGTTGTGGGAACAGATGTTAACCCCGATGTGATTATGATACCCAATATGATCATCCAACCTTTTGTGGAAAATTCGCTTTGGCATGGGATTATCAATTCCGGGAACAAAGGGCTTTTGACCGTTTCATTTAATTTTGAAGATGTGGATATTGATTCGATTGTATGCCAATCGTTGATTATTAAGGTAACAGACAATGGAATTGGCATTAAAGAAGCCAAGAAGCATAAGAAAGAAGATCACATCTCCAAAGGGATACACATTATTGAAGAACGCCTCAGTTTGCTGAGCACAAAAATGCATCTTCCACAACCAATAATGTTCGAAGATTTAAGCAGCCAGGATAATGACTCTCAAGGTACAAAAGTCATTATTTCACTTCCTCCCCCACTATATAAAATTTCCATTCCCGAAGCAAATCCTGCCACTCCACTTACCGTTAAATTATAATTACCTACCGTTCGTTTAATAGCATATACCTTCCATTGGTTAGGTATTGCATTACCTCCTTGTTATGTCTAGGTTTGATGAAAATTAAATAAAACATATTGATGATTATTAAAAAGCTAGTCGGATTATTCTCAAAAAAGCATACTGAATCCGCCCCCCTGATCATAATTAAGAAAAATACTTCTGCTGATAATATTAAAGAATACCAATCAATTGAGGAAGCCATACTTGATCTGGAAAACGATCCAAATGTTTCTTTTGAAAAAATAGAGAAATTAAGATCGTCATTTAAGAATCTGAAAAACAAAACTTCTATAAAGATTAAAAATGGTGAAATAATAAACTAAAATCAATTTTTAACTACAAAAACTTAAACTTTATGAAAAAACTACTAACAGTATTATGTGCTATTTTTTTAATAGCGAATATCATGGCTCAACCACCACAAAAATTAAGTTACCAGGCTGTAATACGCGATGGTAGCAACGAGCTGGTAATCAACCAGGGTATCGGTATGCAAATCAGTATTTTGCAAGGCTCAGCAAGTGGAACAGAGGCTTTCAAAGAAATGTATAATCCAAATCCGCAAACCAATTCCAACGGATTAGTAACTATTGAAATTGGTACAGGAATACCACTAATTGGAACTTTTGAGTTAATTGACTGGGCAAATGGACCTTATTTTCTTAAAACGGAAACTGATCCGAATGGAGGAACTGACTATACTATTGTTGGCACAAGTGAATTATTAAGCGTGCCTTATGCTTTATATGCAGAAACCGCACAAAACATTACTGGAGGAGAACTTGATCCTGTATTTAGTGCTTCCGTGGCAAGTGGAATTACAGCAACAGATACTGCATATTGGAACAATAAGCAAGACCAATTAACTGCTGGTAGCGGTATCGAAATTACTAATGATACTATCAGTGCTACTACTTATGCAATTGGTGATTTTGTAAACGGAGGTGTTGTCTTTTGGGTGGACGAATCCGGTCAACACGGTTTGGTTTGTGCAAAAGAAAATCAAGGTACAGGAGTAAGATGGTATGCCGGTGGAGCCTATGCCAATACTATGGCCTTTGGAGATGGTCCTTTATCGGGAAATATGAATACAATGCTCATTATTGCCGATCAAGGGCTGGGAGATGGGAACACTTATGCCGCTTACGTTTGTTCCATATTGGTAATTACCGAAGAAAGTATAACTTATGGTGATTGGTACCTGCCCTCTAAAGAAGAATTAAACCTGATATACCAAAATAAAGAGGCAATTAATACTACAGCTCTGGCACATGGCGGCACCAATTTTCCAAATTATATTTTTTGGAGTTCTACTGAGCAACCAAACGCCATATACGCATGGGCTCAATATTTCTACGATGGTTCCCAGGTCAATGGCGCCAAGAATTCTGTGTATTGGATACGTGCAATTAGGGCTTTTTAATTTTTTAATAAACTAATTATAATGAGAAATAAAATCATTACATTAATAATCTTGTTGTTATTTGCTTCAGGCTTATCAAAATTGCAGGCACAACAAGCAGTACTTTCCTCAGGTGGTAACACCACAAGCAGCGACGGCTCAGTGAGCTATTCAATTGGACAGATATTCAATGCCACCTACAGCACAGCAAATGGTTCAGTAAACCAGGGAGTACAACAACCTTTCGAATTTTTCCCGGTAGGGACTGACAACAATATAGACATAATTCTTTCCATTTTCATTTATCCCAATCCAACCAGCGACTTTATTAAATTAGAAGTGGAAAGTGAAATGTACACAAAGTTAAGTTATCGATTGGTCAACTCACATGGCAAACTATTATCTAGCCAAAAAATAAGCAGTAGCATTACAGTAGTTCCAATGGAGAGACTCCCTCCTGCAAGCTATTTTTTATACGTTAACGATAACAAAACAGGATTGAAGACTTTTAAAATCATTAAAAATTAAAATTGCACAAAAAGCAATAATCAACATATTGAACATAACAACTCTCATACTAATGACTTATGGCTCAAGAATGGCGAGACAAATATTGATATTTCCAATATGTTAAACGGTATCTGATAGTGAGTTTAAATGATGGATGCTTAATAAACATAACACCTTAATCAATGAGAAATAATGAAACTGGACCATCTATCAAAAACAAAAACAAACTAGGTTTCCTGCTGATTGCTTTGTGTATTTTTTTGGCCCAATCTGTTATCGGCCAGGAAAGTACAAATAAATGGCAATTCAGAGGAAATATGGGCATTTATGGAGATTTCTACAGCATGACCTCTGACACAGTCGGAGCCATCAAGGCACGCAGACCTGGAAGTGTAGGAAGACTGGTAGTAAATAGCACATTAACTTATGGGGAATTTTCTTTACCCATTTCTTTAATGCTTTCTGTGGGTCAAAAAAGCGCCATACTTCCTGCTATTGGCAGTCAAAGCTTTATTGAATTTATCAAAGATCCTTCAAATAGGATTGGAATAGCCCCTAAATATAAGTGGATTCAGGTTTTATTGGGCACACAGGTACCACGCTATTCTGAATTAAGTGTTGGCGATTTGCCACAGTTTGGCGCTGGGATTAACTTGACGCCGGGTTTGTTTCGTTTTTCTTGTTTTGTAGGAACTACGCAGTTGGCCATTGAAGAAGATACTACTAAAAATATCCAGGGCATTTATGCACGTAAAATGTATTCGGCCAAAATTGGATATGGAAAAGAGGAAGCTTCGCATGTATATTTTATTACCACTTTAATGAAAGATGATACTACATCTTTAAAAACAAAACCGATTAACACAGTGCCGCAAAACGGTTTACTCAGCTCAATTGATTACAGAATCAAAATAAGCAAGCAGGTTTATATGAAAGGGGAGGTTGCAGCATCTGCCTTTACAAGAGACTCCAGAAGTGAGCTCATTGGAGATGAAAATGCGATAATAAGCCTTCCTCCTACTATTTTCAGATTGCAGGAATCGAGCCGTTTAAATTATGCCACTGTATTATCTATTGCAAAGGATGGCAAAATTTTTGGCATAAAGCTAAAAGGAAAATATATCGGAGACGGATTTGTGCCACTGGGTTACCCGTTTATGCAGGACGACGTTATGGACCTTACCATAAATCCTCGTTTTAACCTGTTTAAAGACAAATTGCAGTTATCGTTCTCTTATGGCAAACGCTTTAATAACCTATCGGAAGCAAGGTCTGCAACAACAACCCAAACACTTGTGAGTGCTGATGTTAATTTGCAGATTACAAAAGGATTATCCTTTACATCTTCATTTTCCAATTTCGATTTCCGCAATTCTATCACATCAGATACTTTAAAAGTTCAGATGAGTACTTTCTCATTAGGGATGAGTCCAACCTATACTTATATGGGCACAAAAAATATGCATGTGATAACTGTTCTTTATTCAAAAAACATCTTCACTGATTTTAATACGGTCACTGGTGAAGTAAATGACAACAATTCTCAAAATGTACTTTTAACTTACTTGCTGGCTAACCTGAGTACACCTTTGAATATAAGTACCACATTTAGCTATTTCGATAATCAGTCATTTTTTGGAATGCTTACTACTTTATCGGCGAATTTGAATTTCGGATATAAGTTTTTTAAGAATAAGCTGAACACTACGGCAGGCATTAGTTATACAACAAACAAATTGGAATCGCTGTCAGCAAGTTCACAGATATTTATCAATCTGGGATTGAAATATAATCTAAATAAGAAAATAAAATTATCCGCATACAACTCTGTTAATTTGTTTAAATATGGAAGCGAAAGACCTGGCATATCTTATCAGGAAAACCTCTTACGCTTATCATTAACTTATAAATTTTAATGACATGAAAAAAATATTTATTTTAACTTTATTGGCATGCTTATTAAGCAGCATGCTGTTTGCTCAAACTATTCAATTGATCATGTCACCCAACCCGTCACCCTATTTTTCGGATTGGCAAAACAAAACTGAAACTGCTCGATTGATTGTAAATAACACATCTCAAACATCAATAGATTGCAAGATAAAAACGCAGCTATTCAACGGCGATGATGAATTGGTTGCAGAAACTGATTTTGTTAAAATGCCTCTACTTACTTTGATGCCTGGTATTTCGCAATTCAATGCTGAAAATATTTATCCGTTAGAGGCCGTTAAAACTTACGGCAATTCTTTTAATTCGATGTCGTCAACCGGTAGAATCCCTGATGGCAATTACAGATTATGTACCGACCTGGTTGATCCAATAAACGGAACACCTTTAACAGCTCAGTCGCCACAATGTAAAATGTTCCGCATTATTGCCTATCAGGCTCCTGTATTGATTGCTCCACGCGAAAACCAAATAATCCCTGAAACAGAGGCCAAAGGAATAATTTTCAGATGGTCACCCGTGGCTCCAAGTCCTAATTATATTGTGACCTATAGGTTGCAAATATGGGAAGTATCAGATGGACAGACCAATGTGGATGCTGTGAGATACAATTGGCCAATAATTGAAAAAGATTTCAGAGGCATTCTTCAAACACAGTGGCCCTTCGATTTTGCCCCACCCGAAGAAGGAATAAATTATGTTTGGACAATTACTCCTCTTGATAACGAGGAAAGGAATTTAGTTGATGGATACGAATTTGCCGATCCGTTTGGATTTAGATTTACTACCGGAGATGTGAATCCTCCCATGGCCATTGTCAAAATATCGCGGCCACCGCCAAATCAATTGCGGATGACCGACCTCTGGAACTTTACATTGAACAACCCGACAAGAAAGCCACTTGAGGTAAGTTTAGAATGTAAAATGACGACACAAGAAACACATCCAATCGTGATAATCATCATCATTCACTTAAAACCATTTACCCTTCCTCCCGGAACAACGACATTTACTTACGAGGATATTAAAAACGGGGATATAAAATTCGCATCTGACGAATGGCGTGATGTAATTCTCAACACGGGTAATATTCCCTCAGGAGATTATAATATTTGTGTTTCTGCTTTAGATAAAGAAGGTAAAGAAATAGGGAAAGACTGTATTGAGCAGGAAATAGCGAGCGATGAAGCATGTAAATATTTAAGTGTTGATTTTATGGAGGAACGTAAAATCTATAAAGGAGATTCTACTGCATATCAATGTAAAATCGTTAACAATTACAAAGGGAAAGAGGAGCAAAACAAACCGAAAACTTTTCGAATAAAGACGAACAATGATTTGTATATGTCTGTTTCCGAAAGCGCCTCCAAGAAATGGAAACGTACTCCTTCAAAATTCCCTCCCGGTTCATCAGAGATCGTTTGGACAGCGTCTTCAGGAGATATTCCTGGGGGCGAGAGTAATTTAGGAAGCATCCTTTTTGCAAATGTAAAATCAGGACCGATTTCGGTACAATACGAATGGCTGAATAAAGACGATAAGGTAATTTGCAGTGGTACAAGGACACTTGATATGACCGATCTCGGTACGACCCAAAGAGTCAAACTAATTTCACCAAAAAATGGAGAGGGTATAAATATTGACAATCCTAAATTCAGGTGGCTAAATTTTAAGATTACAAATGACAGAGAAAAATTCAGGTTGAGAATCGTAGAAATAATAGGAAATCAATTACCTGAAGAAGCGATGCAAAATTCGGAATCATTTTTTGATGTATGGGGCGAATTGCCAAGTCGAGAAGGAGAAATGATTTATAAATACCCCGAATCTTCTCCGAAATTTGAAGCCGGGAAGAAATATGCATGGATGATTCAGTGTGGAGATTTGCGAAGTTCAATCAGCATATTTGACCGGTGGGGTTTAAAATCAACTACACTCAGATGTGATTGCGGAACTTGGTCTCCAATTAATATAAACAAAGTCAACTACGATTGTGGTGGCCGGATCGATTGGAAGTGCAATGAACTCATTAACTTTTCAAGTGCCTACCAATGCATCCCCAACGATACAGCCTGTAAGGCCAAAACATCCTGGGAAATTACCCGAAATGGTCAGGCTGTTCAATCAGGAAGTGGGAGTGAAGGTGCTTTTACGCCAACATCAAACGGCATTTACACTCTAAGCCTTAATGCAATATGTAATGGAATTAAATGTGAGCCATGTGTTTACACTTTTGTTGTAGAAGGTTGCCCGGAATGCACCTGTAAAGAAAAAAACTGGGGCGTTATACAAAACATAACCTATCATACTGATAATGGTGGTACTTCGCAGTCAATAGAATGTTTGAGTACGTTAAAAAATAAAATCATAGCAGGAAGTATATTTGAATATGCTACAACTCCATATAATTGTCTTAAGGAAAAGTGCAAGGCAGAATATAGTTGGGAGATAATAAATGTAAGCAGCGGAGTAGTTCATAGTTCTGGTACAGCATTAAGTCTTCCTATTAATTTTACAGCACCAACATCAGCAGGTGATTATCAATTAGTGGTAACTCCTATCTGTGGAAACACTATATGTGGCTCTTGCGGTTTCTACTTTTCAACTTCCCAATGTTCTCAATCGGCACTTCCTGCTCCAACGGCTAATCCCGGAACAGGAATACAGGAAACTCAGTTCACTGCAAATTGGACTGCCGTTGCAGGTGCCACAGGCTACTTCATAGATGTATCTACTAACCCTGCATTTGCTAGTTATGTTGGTGGCTACCAAAATCTTAGTATTGGCATAGCAAACTCTTTCGTCGTAACAGGCTTGAACTGCAACACCTCATATTTCTATCGCATACGCGCCATAGATGAATGTGGTGTTAGTGCCAACAGCAATTATAAGAGGGTTAATACTCTAATACCTTCATTATCTATTACAGCCATTGCAGCGTCCGGAATTCAGGCAAACCAGTTCACTGCTAAGTGGAATACTGTTCCTGGTGCCACCGCCTACTACATAGATGTATCTACAAATACTAACTTTAGTTCCTACATAAACGGCTACTCGAATCTAAGTATTGGTACAGCAGCTTCAAAATTCGTTTTCGGTTTAAACTGCAACACAACTTATTACTACCGTATCAGGGCACTAAGTGCTTGTGGTGGACAGAGTGAAAATTCAAATATAATTAGTGTAAGTACAACTCTTCCTGTACAAGCACCACCAATAGCGACGGCGGCTACTCAAACTGCAACCTTGGGGTTCATGGCTCACTGGACATCTGTTAATGGGGCAAGTGGTTATTACTTTGATTTGTCTATGGATGCTGACTTCAGCTCATTTGTTCCGAATGGTAATAATGTTGATGCAGGTATGTTAACTCAAGTTGACTTATTAGGTATCATCGGGTGTACAACCTATTACTACCGGGTAAGAGCCGTAAACGCTTGCGGTGGGATTAGTAATAATTCAAATACCATAGCTGTTCAAACTTTTCCTCCTGAGCCTCACGGTTCCTGGATTAAAGGCCCTGGCATTTACTCGTTTACTGTCGGCGCATTCGGAACTACAGCTAACGTTAACGGTTGCCCTGGACAATCAATACCTATTACAATGGAGCTATGGGGAGCTGGTGGCGCAGGTGGTGACGGTGAGGAGGGACGGAACTTTGGAGGAAACGGTGGCGGCGGCGGCGGCGGCGGCGGTTACGCTATAACAACTATTATTGTAACAGTACCTTCTACAGGAACACGATTATATTATGTTGGAGTTGGTAAAGGCGGCATAGCGGGTGCATCTCTACATGATGGTATAAATCATCGTAACGGATTTAATTCTCAAATCATGCTCGGTAATACTTCTACTATGGTATTGAAAGCAAGAGGTGGCCTTGAGGGTAGGGCTGGTAGCCATTATGGCATTAACTCTATTGCCTGGAGTGGGGGTGGAGCGGGTGGTAGTGGCACAATCAACAATTGGTCGGGAAGTTCAGGAACGAATGGAGCAATTGTAAGTGGTTGTAATGGTGGTGCAGGTGGATTAGGTGGTGCAGGTGGAGGGCCAGGCAGAACAGGACCTGGTTATTATAATGATGGAGGAAATGGTGGCCATGGTGGTTATTTTCGTTCGCTAATTTTTCCGACTTGTATTGACCATTCTAATAATTATTTGTTATCACCAGGTGCTGCAGGAGGAGATGGCAGAGTTAAGATTTCATGGTAAATTACAGAGATGTAAGCTCAGGCTCTGGAAGCTGTAAAAATAAAAAGGAGAAAAATTGAAAAACATAAAGACCATAAACAACCTAATCATATTTCTTCTCCTGGGAGCCATAACAGCTTGTGGATTAAGCATTACCCCTAAGGTGCTCTTAGAAAATGACTACCTGTTAAATGTTTACGACACTACACATAACAGGTTTGGTTATGTGAATTTGATAGGCGACACCATTATACCATCTGGAAAATATTCGATGTGCTTCACCGATACATTTATAACCTATGCCATTGTTGCAAAGCCCTCTGGTTTTGTTGCTGTTGACAGACAAGAAAAAGTGATGTATAAAGTATTCGCATTTGACAATGGACCAGACTATCCTAAGGATGGGCTTTTGAGAATGGGGTTGCTCAGGTGAGCATCGACTGCGAGATAAAATTGGAAGGTGAGCATGGTGTTTGGCTAAGCTACCACTGGTATTACATCAACAAGACGGGAAAGAAAGTTGATAAACGGGTATCAGGACACTGTCCTTTTTTCTTTTTGATGTCTCTTGTCATCCCTTCCTGCCTGTTTGCTTTTCTCACATTGCTTCAGCTTGTGCTGAACGGGACTATTAAACTTCCATAGAATACCGCTTATTTGATTATAAGTACCGTTCACTTATTACCTTATTCCGCAGACTGGTTTTCTATTGCATTTAGAGGCTGATGTTGTTGTGTTTACCCGAATTCGCAATAAATCAATATGAAAAGTACTGTAAAAATCATCATTTTAATAACTGCTATGATTCTATTTGGTGGTGAATATAGTTTTTCTCAAAATGTAAATCTGGATAAAAATGACCCCATATTTATTTTAATTGCAGCCAGGGCAGCAAGCGACCTTAAACAATCTGCCGAAAGGTCAAGCCCCGAAACGGCAGCGAATAAAACCATTGCAGAAAAGATGGTGGCACTGAACGATTTGCCAAAGTAATGGCACTTCTTTTTTCGATTGAAAAAGATTGCTCTGTAGTTTTTCACGACCCAGTGCCGTGCCGATGCAGCGGTTGATTATATTTTAGCGAAAGGCATCTCCAAAACCAGAATTATACTAAAAGGATGTGAAGAAACACGTCTTGTGAATGGATGTTCTAATGGAGTACAATGTACAAAAGTATAACAGCAGGCAAACCGGAGGACGGAATTTAAAATAGTAGACTGCACCTCTTGCCCCCGAATTGTGGAATAATACCGAGTACCAATTAAAATGCGCCTTTAGTTCATTTCAATCCTAAAGCCGCTTTAATTGTGTTTCGGTATTAACCATTGTAATAAGCAAAATGGCTTTCAGCACATTTTGTTATACAATTGGAATAATATGCCATTAAACAAAATAATTCTTCTAAACAACGGGCAGAAACGGATGAGTATGTCCTGTTTTCTCACGCAAACTTTGGTTGCTCTTAGTAAGGTTTTAATCTATGGAAGGAGCTATGTCGTTGCTGTTTTCAGGATGTTTGTACTTGGATAAACGCTTTTAAAAAACTGAACTTCTTTTGTGAGTTCTGGGAAAGTTCTCAATAACTCTTCAGTGAATTTATCAAACAAAGATTAATATCATAGGTATCCAAAAAACCATTTCACCGATAATTCTGTATTTTTCATCTTTTTCAAAATAGGCGGGAAATAAAGTTATGCTAAATAGAATAAGATTCATGGCGAACAAAATAGAATAAGCATTCCTAGTCATCTTAATGTCAGCATAAAACATCAAAATCAATAAAATAACCAACATTGTGAAATGAAAAAATTTCAATAATTTTAATGTAATACCTATTCCAAAGACAATGGCAAAACTTGTATGCCCATCTTTAAGATCATTGTCGTAATCAAAATATGAGGCCATTATGCCTTCGGCCCAAGTCAATAAAAACATTATGCAGATAATAAAGATAATATATGTCGCAGGATTTTCAGAGAGCCAAACCAGAGGTGCAAGCCAAATTGCGGCTACATAAACAAGGGCGATTATAAATTCTTTTTGGAGGAATTTCCACTTACGGCCTTTATTAAAACTTAGTAGAACGAAATACACAGTTACCATTAAACCTATGAACAAGCCGTATTCAATAATTTTGGTTTCAAAGAAGAAATAACTGAGGGCAGCCGCAATAATTGCACTTACAACACTAAGAATACCAAGTAAATATGAATATTTATAATGTAGTCGGTGCCTGAAAATTTGAGTGTTTCCCTTGGTCTTAAAAGCGTCTAAAAGGTGGTCGGCGGTATAAAACGACCATGTTGCGAGAGCTAGTATCAAAAGCCAGTTGGCACTAATTTCCTCCTTTAGCATTTTAGCCGCAAATACCGCCATGGCCAGAACGCCAATAACAACATCGAGGCTCAAGGCCCTTGATGTTTTATGAAGTCTTCGTAGGCTGAATAGTATTCCCGGCATGTCGATAAACAAAATTTCATCAAAGGTATTCAATTAATGAAACAACGCGCTAGGTTTCCGGTAAGGGTTTTGCAGGTCAATCCCGAAATTTGCAGATAGCAGCCCAATCCAGTTGCCTTGGCACAAAACAAGCCAAGTTTATGGCGCCTCGATATATCCGGATATTCCCGGCGCCAAGCAAAAAGTGGCACAGTACAGCGTTCTCTATATCCAAGATGAAATAAGACCGTTGCAATACCAGGTTTTTTTAATAAATTAAGGCAATCTATTATTCACCTTCTTCGTTGTCGTATTTTTAAAATCCTCACAGACAACAGTCTGCTGTGGGTTTAAAAATACTGCCGCCTCGAATTTGAACAAAATATTGCCTTTTGCAACGGTCTTGAAATATTGAATTAATTGCCTTGGTTTTTTTTGCCCCCTTACCGAAGCATAAGTCGATAAGCAAAAAAAACCCGCGAAAACGAAGTTCAAGCGAGTTAATATATAGAATAATTATTGGTTTACGTTTTAATGGTCATCGTGAAGGCTCTCCATCAAATAAGGATGTTTCTTGGGAATGAGGTTTGCTTTGCTCAAGGCAGTTGCCACAACAAAGGCAAACAGTCCGAAATAACCTATGAAACTTCCTATTTCGATATATGTGATTTTGTGTGATTCAACGGTTCCCGGCATTATAGACATATAAAGCTCGACCCACTGACCAACTATTAAAATGGCAACTATGGTCAATATCCCCCAATTTGTCTTCCCGATCCTGTTCCACATAAGGAAAAGGAAAGGGACAAACCAGTTGAGTACCAGCTCGGCATAGAAAAGTGTTTTATATTCCGACATTATACGAGGCACATAATAAACTGTTTCCTCGGGTATGTTGGCATACCATATAAGCAAATATTGCGACAGCCACATATAAGCCCAAATAATGCTCAATGCGAAAATATACCTTTGGAAGTCGGATTTATGTTTTTTTGTCAGCTGGGGGAAATAGCCCTGCATGTGAAGGATAACTGCTATTGCTGCAACCAATGCCGTTCCGTGCAGGAAGGCCGACACAAATTTCTTGACGGCATAAATGGTACTGTACCAGTGTGCGTCGAGCGACATCAGCCAGTCGATGGAGAAAAGCGAGAAGGTAAAGGCCAGGACGAATATCAACACCTTTGAGGAGAACTCTATTTTCCCGAACAGCCTGGTGCCGCCCTCGGTATCTTCTTTTATCGACATACGTCGGATGCGCATCGTTATGAATATCCATAATGCAAAGAATACCACGAACCTGAGGGCGAAAAACGGGAGGTTCAGGTATGCTGATTTATGCAGTAGGATAGGGTCGTTTTGTACGGCTTCGGTATGCGACCAGTGATAAAGGTCGTGGATGCCGAAGAACATCACGAACCAAAGCACGAATGAAACAATCAGGTAGATGCCCATTGCCTGGGGTATCCTCAAATATGACGAGGACCAGCCCGATTGTGTTATAGCCTGCATAGTCATCCAGAATATGGCACCTATCGCCAACGATAAGAAGTAAAAATTATTCAACAGTAAATTAGCCCATGTACGATGGGTATCTCCCGTAAGGAAGCCTGCAACTATGGTTATCAGACCAATTGCGATCATTACGAACATAGATGTCCTGAACTTACTTCCTACTTTAAATTGTATATCCAAATTCATGATATGATATTTTTCTTATTAAATAATCTTTATTTAGCCAATTCCCTTAGATAATGAACTAGTTTCCATCTGTCCTCGGAAGGGATCATATAGCCATGGGCGCCCATTAGCCCTGAGATAGAGCCATAAGTTACCACATAGTAGATCTCACCGTCAGGTTTGTTCTGAACATAAGGTTCAACCAGCGATGTAGGCTTGGCAGGGAACAATTTAGCAGTATAAAGATGCCCGTCGCCTTTGCCCTTGATACCATGGCAATCGGAACAGAAAATCCTATAGGTCTCCTTGCCTTCTGCTAGAACCTGGTCGTTGACGA
Organism: Chlorobiota bacterium; assembly: GCA_013151215.1. Taxonomy (GTDB): domain Bacteria; phylum Bacteroidota; class Bacteroidia; order Bacteroidales; family F082; genus BM524. Next base: position 35,206 of record JAADIS010000022.1, read on the forward strand.
CCACAGGGTTGGTAAGCTCAATGCCTGCCTTAGTTTGGTTAACGGCTTTTTCGCCGATATTGCTTCCCGGATAGGGGAATGGCATGTTCCCCCTTGCTACCGACCCTTCGGGAGGAAGTTGATTGGTCATGCCGTTGGGCAGGATTGGATTCGGCGAATATGCCTTATAGTATTTGCTGTAATACATATCGTATTTGCCCATAAACGCATAACCCGGGTTGTTCTTGTTTTTGTTGCACGAGGCAAAGAACAAAGGAACCAACAATAATATCAATAGATTCTTATACTTCATTTTTCCTTTTTTTACGAATTATAGTTTACATCGGATTCCTTGATTTCGATGGCTCCCGATTCTTTCATTATATTATTGATGTTCGATACATCGCCGTCGGTCATGTTCTCAGTCTTGCTTACAACGATGACGAATTTATCGTTGGTAGTCTCCGGAACGGGAAGTTCTACTTTTTTTCCCGGGTATAGTTTGTCTCGGACAAAATATGTGAGGAAGGTGAACAGTGTTCCTATATTTATGGTCAGGACGAATATGATGATTATAAACGACAGTGTATTAAGGGGTTTCCCCCCGAACTTTAAGGGATAATTTATTACGGAAGACCAATAGAGGAAGGCAAACATGGTAATAGCCCCCACTGTCCCGTAAAGAAAGGTTGCCAACGGCAGCCTTGTTGTTAGTTTTAAGCGTTCGAATATCCCGTGAATGGGGAATGGCGACATCACATCGGCGACGGTAACGCCGTTTTCCTGAAGTTTGTCAACTGCTTTCAGCACAACTTCCTCGTCTTCGTATATACCTATAATATTAGTCCTCATCGGTAAATGATTTTAATGTAGTAGTTTCTTTTAAAACACCTTTGACCTCGCTTATGGCGATTGTCGGCACAAAGCGGAAGAACATAAGTACTCCCATTAAGAACAAGCCTATGGTCCCGACAAATATGGAAATCTCGGTTATCGTAGGCGAGTATGTCGCCCAGGTGGCGGGAAGGAAATCCTTTGAAAGCGATGTTACGACAATTACATAGCGCTCGAACCACATCCCAATGTTTATAAATATGGAGATTATAAATACTATGGTGATGTTCTTTCTTATTTTCTTGAACCAGAACAGCTGGGGGATGAAGGCATTGCAGGTGAGCATGGTCCAGTAGGCGAATTTATAATCGCCTGTTACCCTGTTTGAAGGTAAAGAGTTCGTATTCGTTTCCTGAATACCATGCCATGAACAATTCGGTTAAGTATGCTGTTCCCATTATCAATGAGATAAAGGTAAGGATACGTGCAACGGCATCGAAGTGGGCATCGGTAACGATATCTTTAAACCTATAAACTTTCCTGAGGATTATCATGAGCGTGAGCACCATGCCGAAGCCGGAAAAGATGGCGCCGACCACAAAATAAGGCGGGAAAATTGTCG
>JAADIS010000026.1 GCA_013151215.1 Chlorobiota bacterium
AGCACCTCGGTAATGATGCTGTTTGGCAGCACGTCCTCTTTTGCTGCAGAATTTACCATCACCGTATCGCTTAAATAAGGGGATGCGCCAAGCAATTGGTCGCGGAGCTGCATAGTCTCGGGGGGAAGGCTGGTTGCTACATCCAAATTAAGCGATGTAGTATTGCCGGCATCAGTTTTTATTTCCAACGAATCGGTATAAAAAGTTTGGTATATTTCATTGGTTGTAATAGCAATGTTCAAAGCGTTTTTTGTTTTCTCATTAGGATGAGATGGACATCCATCTAAAGGTCGCCAAGGATAAATATCAATATTAAAAGCACGCTTAACTTTTATTGTGTCGCTACTTTTTGGAACTATTTTAAATTGCAAAGAAATCGATGATTTTGGCATATGATACCATACATACTCCCCTTCATTATCGAAATCGCTATAACTCCAAGTCTCCGCCTGGCTGAACAGATTGCCCGCCGGTGCTGTAACGGTATCTACCGCGCTCCCCTGGTTCTCGGCAATGCCGTTCAGGGAACTCGGCGCTCCGTCCCAGGTAACGGCAATGTCCTGGTAGTTGTCCTGAAACACGTTGCACTTATATTGCAGGCCCGTTTGCCGGCCTTTGTCGCGGTTGTGGTTTTGCGCAATGGTGGCATAGCGCAGGTTATGAAAGTTGTTTTTGTAGATCATATTGTCCTCGGGGCCGGAGTTGTTTACCACCAGGCCGATATGGACAACTGCCCGGTTTATTGCGGATTGTGGGTTGTCGTTGCTGTAAAAAGTGTTTTCTTCCACCTGGTAGCCGGTGCAGTTGTCCAGGTAAAGTCCGGTTGTATTTGTATTTACAAAAGGGTTGGCCGGATTGCCGTTAAATATATTGCCGTTGACTGCGCAATTGTTTTCAGCCGATAGATAACAAGCGGTATTGTTATTGTTAAATGTGTTGCCCTCAATTTCTATTAATCTGTTGCTATTGGTGTATGCATATGATTTAATTCCATAATTCAATTTACTAAAGGTATTTCCCAATCCGGTAACTGAAGAGGCTTTTACTAAAAACCCGCTGTTCCATGCCTCAATTCCGGTCCCTCTTTTATCGTAATCGATATCGTGGGGTATTATTGAGTTTTCAAATACATTACTTTCCAATAAAATGCCCATCACTTCGTTCAAAACCATGTGTACCAATGGTTTGTTGTCGAAAGCCAAATATGCGCCATCGTATTCAAAAGTACATTTTTTAAAATAACTGGCATTGTTCATTAATGGGAACATAGCATAGGATTTGGGGTAAGGGTGAAAAACGACCGAAACTCTGTTGTTTAGGAATGTTGCGTCATCCGCCTGAACAACACCTCCTGCATAGGTTATGTCCATTAAGCCGTTTTCGTTTTTTACAGTGGTTATTGCTTGCCTGGCGTATTGCACAAGGGCATTGTTTTTAAGTATGACCCATCCCTGGTTTATGGTGTCCTGCACGGCGTTCGAGTTGCCCCAGACATCAATGCCCTCCCAAAAATCCGGGCAGGCATTCGTCAAAGTCCCCCCGTCAACAATCAGCTTGGCGCCCCTTTGAACGACTATTCTACATCCGGTACCCATTTTTACGGTGCCTTTTACAGTATATGTTATCCCCGGGGGAATAATAACATCGTTGAAAAACTCAAGCGTCGTAGTGCTGTTGACAGTAGTGCTGTTAGCAATCGTGTCGGCGATTCCGCTGTTGGCACAAGTAGGGGCCGACGCAAACCACAAGCCCCTGCCATAAGTGCCGGCATAAACCCTGTTGTTGGCAACCTCGACGTCTTTTACCTCCACATTTGGCAGTAAATTCCCATATCTTTCCCAAGTGCCAGAGCCTTTTTCCTTATAAAACACCCCGCGGTCGGTTCCGATGAACATGCCGTAACTTTTCCATTTTATGGTATTTATCTGTTGTACCGTCAATGAGTCAAGATTAGACGAGATGTCCTGCCAGACGGCATTTGAGACGTCGTTGTTCGTCCAGCTGACCTCGTAGATCTTGTTGCGGGTGGAAACATAGACCGACCCGTTTGGGTTTAAGCCGTTGGTCTCGACGGCGGAGACCCATGAGCTGAAAGGTTGGTTGGCTATCGAATCCCAGTCATTGTCGGGGTTGTTCTTGTACTTAAAAACGTGGAAATAATAATAATTTTCCGGGGGGTTGCCCAAAGTGCTGACATACATTATGGAGTTGGTATAAACTTCCGTTTGCCAGGTCATTGATTTGCCCGGCCCCATATCGGGGTATTTTGAGAGGTTTTCAAAGTCGGACCAGTCATTCCAGCTGTTGCCGTCATATCTCATTACGTTACTTTTTCCTGCAAGATACAAAGTCTCGTACACGTTTTGGAAATGGGTATTGAAATAAACGTTTCCCGACCCGGCAGATACCGAGGAGCTATTACCATTTACCAGATGAATGATCTGACCTTCTTGTGAGCTCATATAATAATTCGCTGGGCTATTGATAATTGTTTGATATCCATCGCCCCCGTTCCTGAAATTAGATGTCCAGCTTGTCTCGTCCGCGGTCTCGTAATAGTTGCTGCCGCAATCATACTGCCCACTTGTCAAGAACATGCCGTCGCTAGAGACATCAATGTATCCCATGTTGGAAACCCCAAGGCCCTTGTTTCTCGCTTCCCATTCCATGGTGGTATCGTTCACGAAATGTCCTTTAACAGCCCCTCCGTCGGTACCGGCCCATATATCGTTTCCGTTTATCCAGATATAATGACAGTCATCATGAGGTTTATCGTTGGACACGGCAGAAAGATCATAATATAAAACAGTATCCTGATCGTCCAGGAGATTGCAAACCTTTCTGAACGGCCTGACGTTACAGCTAAGCAGGCAAAGCTGACCGGCATTGTTCGTGTCCGGCATTATGTCCCAGCCCAACGTCCGCTCATAACCGTTAAATGCCTGACCTCCTGGACCTTCGTCGGAAGGGAGTTCTCCTTTAAACGACCAAGTTCCAGTATTTATATCATATCTCAACAATCTTGAATAAGCAAAATCCCTTTGAGTGTATATTGCAAACAAGTAATTAGGCGCAGCAGGCGAAATTTCGATTGACAGGCGCCTGACCCTTTTGAAATCCATGGAGTCCAGCCCGTATGGGTTGAGCGAATCGGGATCTAATAATTTCTCATAAGTCTTATTGTTCAGGTCGATCTTGAAAACCCCCGTGGTATCTGAGCCCGAGGCATAAATTATCGTATCGCTGAGCAAGTCTCTTTCTACGTCGTAAAAATCACCTTTTATCAGCATTTCCCACAAAGGTTGCTCGTCCAGGGCGTTTTCGCATAAAAACAAGCCCGCCGTTGTTGCAACTGCCAATTTGGTGTTTCCGCCCGATGGTACCTGGACTGCTTTCCTCATATTGTATATTAAATTGGTATCGCCGTTCGAGCTGTCGATATAATAGTCCAGCCCGATATTCTCCCAAGTGCTTCCCAAATCCTTTGTCCTCCATACGCCTATTGAGTTCTGCCATATTCTTGAGGAGCCGTATGCCTCGCCATTGCCTGTTGTTACATACCATGTCCCATAAGCCAGCTCATCAATGACAACGCTGGAAACCCCGCTTTTAAATAATCCCAGGTCGGTCCCCGCATTTATCCAGTTTTCGCCCCCGTCCGTCGAGCGGAACAACCCGCCGGTTGGTGAGGCAGCCATCAGGGTGTTGCCCGAATTATCATGTGTGTCCTCGCAAATGAAATGAATTTGCCCGGGGCCATATTTCACGGCGCTGTTGTTTGTGTTGTCGCTTGGCCCGATCAACCGCCATTTTGGCTCGCCCGGGCTTAGAGCCTCCTGAGTATAGCCCGCGGCGTTTTCGATCGTTGACAGTTGGTAATCACTAATGTCCAAGTCAGGTAAAAGCTTTGGCGCCCAATAGTTGTACCAACGCTGATATTGTAGATACCCGGTTCCTTGCATGCTGTCCGCCCCTCTTTGGCTGATCAGTGAATCGTAATATGTTTGCTTAAGCTGTACTTCGCCCACAAAACTGCTCTGTGCCATAGCTGACAAAGTTAAAAATATTGCCGCTAATGCCAGGCAGAAAGTTCTCTTAATTCGTAACGCTTTGTTAATTAATGAGTTACAGGGGGGGTAATTTGTTTTTTCATTTTGCTCAATGTTTAGTTTATAAAATCAAAGCGTAAAGGTAAAAAACTTTTTAATATAGTTTAACAGTTGTCTTCTTTTTATTAGTTTTGGTAATAATAAATATTTTTTCAAATCGTTTTCGATGAACATGAAACTTGATCTTAGAACAAAAGCGCTGATTATTCCATTATTGTTGATGCTCGCGGCAAACAGCTGGCTGGCGGCGCAAATAACAAACGACAACAAAACCTACGACCCTAACATACAAACGGTTTTGCTTTACGAGGGCAGCGATCAGCTGTCGGATCCCGTGCTCGTGCTGGGCAGCGGCAAAAGGCTTCATTTATCTTTCGACGACATGGGCGACGACGCATACATCTTCAGATACACAATTATCCACTGTAGCAGCGATTGGCAGACCACAGACCTGGAACAGATCAAATATCTTGAGGGTTATTTCGAAGACGAAATTTATGACTATAAGTTTTCGCTAAACGCGGTGCCACAGTATATTCACTATAATCTTGTTTTCCCGAACGAGAACATGGACATAAAACTTTCGGGCAACTATATAATAAAGGTATATATCGACAGCCCCGAGCCCGAGAATGTAATTCTTACAAGAAGGTTTTTCGTGGTTGAGCCGCTAGCCCGTATCGAGGCAAGCATCCCCTATTATCCCAAAAAAATGGAATATACACGCTTGAAGCAACAAATCGACCTGAAAATACATACGCCTGACCTTTTCTCGGCCGAGCCGGAAACAAGGATAATCGTAAATATCAGGCAAAACGGACGCTGGGACAATATGAAAAAAAACCTAAAACCAACGTCTATAATGATGAACACACTCGAGTATAATTATGCCGATGGCATTGTTTTCGACGGGGGCAATGAGTTCCGTAATTTCGACATGAAGAGCTTTTATTATCAATCGCCTCAGATACAACGCATTATAAGCGACGAAAACGGCTATAACATCATTCTTCACGCCGATGCCCCCAGAAAAGGAAAGCCCTACGAAACCCTCGACGACATCAACGGCCGGCGGCTGATAAAGGCCAGGAACAGCCAAGATACGGATATAGAAGGCGAATATGCAGTAGTCGATTTTACCCTCTTCTCGAAGAAGATCCAAGATGCCGACGTTTATATCATGGGTCAGCTGAACGACTGGAAAATGGACGAAAAGAACCGCATGCATTTTAACCCTCGGACCAATCGCTATTATGGCAGCCTTTTCCTGAAACAAGGTTACTATGACTATAATTATGTGGTGAGGAAAAAAGGACAGGATGTTGGTGACATAACTGTTATCGAAGGCGACAACTGGGACACTACCAACGATTATTATGTTTACGTTTATTATAAGGAAAGAGTACCTGAATACGATAGGTTGGTCGGCTATCTGAAATTCGGCTCGCATTGACCATGACGGGACTGGTTTCCCATAACGGGAAATATATCATTTTTGCAACATCTCTAATATTCAGTAAACCAACAATATGCAATAACGGAGCATCTATTGTTATATTAATATTCGTATTTTAAACTAATAAAAATGAAAAAAACCATATTGGGTATAGGAGCTGTCCTAATTCTGCTTATTGCATCCGGTGCATGCAAAAGAACTGAAACGCCACCGCAAGACCAAGCTAAGGCTATGGCCGACCTTCAGGTTTCCGACAATTTCAACTGGTCAACGGTAAAACCTTCAACTTTTAAGGTAACGGCGCTCGACAACGCGAATAATGCTATCGAAGGGGCCAAGATTCTAATCTATACCGCCGACCCTGACTCGGCCGACGGCAAACTTATAGTTAGCGGGCTTACAAACACCAATGGTGTTTATATGATTGATTATGAGGTGCCTGCTTATTATACCCAATTATTCGTTGCTACCGATTATGTTGGCCTTCCAACACCCGGGATGATTAATCTCGATAATTCGGGATTCGATATTGTTTTGGGCGGGCAACAACAAAAAGCCTCATTTAAATCGGTATTGCAGCCGAAAAGCACTAATGCCAATTATAAATTCCTGGGCGGCTATAATAGCGCAGGGGTTCCTGATTATCTGGAGCCTGTGGGCGATGTGGTTGACAACCTATTGTTAAAGGACATAAACAACACTTTGCCCGAAAGGGTCCGTCTGCCAAGCTACCGGCCTGAATATTTTGCGAACGACATCAACCCTGACATTAGCTTAATTGATTTTGCCGATGTGTGGGTAACTTTTGTTCACGAGGGCGCAGGTTACCGCAATGTTTTGGGCTTTTACACCTACCCTACCGATCAACCACCTGCTACGCCCGACGACATCGACTCGATAACGATTATTTTCCCGAACGCTTCATTCCAGGGTTCCGGGGGCGGTTTGCATTCGGGCGACAAAGTGAAGATAGGCACTTTTCCGGGCAATACCAGCATCGGCTTCGCCCTGATGGCAAACGGCTGGAAAAACGGAGGGGTAACCGACGGGAAGTGGATAGTCTATACCGATAAGCAACTAAACCCCGAGACCGACCCTGCCCTTAAACAACATACTGTTTTGCTGAGCGATAACGCACGAGACCTCGTTTTGCTGGGCATAGAGGATATTAGGCGCGACAAGCCTTATTGCGACCACGACTTCAACGACGCTATCTTTTACGTTACAGCCAGCCCTATACAGTCGGTAGATCAAAACGACCTTCCTTTGGTTGATTATACCGGCTCCGACGGCGACGGCGACGGCGTGCCCGATAATTTCGATGATTATCCGGCAGATCCGGATATGGCCTTTAACAACTATTATTTCAATCAAGGGGATTTCGGGACACTCTCATTCGAGGATTTATGGCCGGCAGTAGGCGATTACGACTTTAACGATGCCGTAATAGATTACAACTTTAATCAAATCACCAACGGCGACAACAAGCTTGTTAAAATACAAGCTACGTTTATATTAAGGGCGCATGGCGCATTCTTCCATAATGGTTTCGGCTTCGAGATACCTATAGCAAACAACCTTGTTTCTTCTGTTAGTGGCCAAATGAGCATTACTGGAGACCTGGTTACGCTTGACAGCCGCAATCTGGAGGCGGGCCAAACAAATGCTGTCATTATCGTTTGGGACGACGCCTACGATGTATTGCCTCAGGCAGGAGCCGGCGTAGGTGTGAATACCGAGCCCGAAACCCCTTTTGTAACTCCCGACACTTTGAGCCTGACCATCACTTTCACCCAGGCCGTCAACTTATCCGATGTTGGGCACCCTCCCTACAATCCGTTCATAATAGTTAACCAGGAAAGAGGGGTGGAGGTTCATCTGCCAAATAAGCAACCTACCGATTTGGCCGACCTAACGCTGCTAGGCACCGATGCCGACAACAGCATCCCGGCGCAAGGCAGATATTATAAAACGAGCACCAACCTGCCGTGGGCAATAAACATTATAGAGAGCTTCGAATACCCGGTGGAAAAAGTAGAAATCACTGCCGCTTATCTCAAATTTGCCGAGTGGGCAGAGAGCAGCGGACAAGTCAGTTACGACTGGTGGAAAGATAAAACCGGTTATAGAAATAGCGAAAACATCTATCAACCGGCCAAATAGAATTATTGGTTTTTGAGATACGGAGCCGGTCTTATTAGTTTAAGGCCGGTTTTTTTTTGCCGGCTAAACCTGCTGTATAGCCAATAGTTCCAGAACTAAGCGTTTCTTCAGGGTTGCAGCTTGTCATTCATACCTCAACGATTCGATAGGGTCCATGTTGGCAGCCTTGTTGGCAGGGATAATCCCCGACAATAAAGCGACCACGAACGTGATCCCCAATCCCATAAACATCCACGCCCATGGAATGATAAAAGCGCTGCCGACGGTAAGGGAGACAAGGTTCCCTATCAGGATGCCGATCACAACTCCCAGGAAACCACCTATTTGAGCGATAACAACAGCTTCGGCCAAAAACTGGTTCCTTATAGTCCTGCTGGTTGCGCCAATCGCCTTCCTTATACCGATCTCCTTTGTCCTTTCGGTAACGGAAACGAGCATTATGTTCATCAAGCCTATGGCAGCGCCCAACAATGTTATCAAGCCAATTACCGTGGCCCCGATTTGTATCTTGCTCGTTAGCTTAATGAGCATATTGGCCACGTTATCGCTTTTGATTATCGAGAAAGAATCGTCCGAGCCCAATTTGTCGCCGCGTATCTTGCGCAGCAATCCGGTTGCCTCCCCTATGGCGGCATCCATGTCGTTTTGGCTGTTTACCATAACGCTGATCCTGAAATTCATGTTAGGGCGCGAGAAATACTGACGCACATTGGCTATGGGCGCCATGCACGAGCGGTCGCCGCTAAAACCAATGCTGGAGCCCCTCTCCTCCAGCACGCCCACTATCCTGTATTTTCCTGAGCCCACCGATATTATTTTCCCAATCGGGTCTTCTTTTTTGTTCGTAAATAATTTCTTATAAATTTCGTGCCCAATTACTACCAGGTGGCTTCCCTGTTTTACCTCCGTTGCCGTAAGCGCGCGTCCCCGGCCTATTTCAAGCCCGGCGGCTTTTATATAATTTTCGTCAATTCCCATTACCTGGATGTTCGGGTTTGTTTTCTCCGATTTATATTTCAAAGTTGCAATGCCCGTCCCGTAGGTAAATACCGAGGGTGTTGCAGGAAACGTATATTCTTCTTTAAATTGCATTGCCTGTTGGAACGAAATGGCTTCATAAGACTTGTTTTTATTGCGTTTGCCTCCGATATGAACCCTGATATCGCGATTTTGAATATTGAAGGTGTTTGATCCCATCATGGCAAAGTTATCGTTCAGGAAATACTCCACGGCATCAATGGCGGTGAGTATGCCCACGAGCGCCATGATCCCAAAAGCGATGATCATTACCGTAAGTATGGTTCTAAGCAAATGGCTTTTTATCGACAGGAACGATATCCTGAGGTTTTCTTTTAATAATCTGGTATTGGTCATAATTCCTATTTAGTCGTCTTTAATTCCAAAAGCAAGGTCGCCGGCATCGCCCAGACCGGGAACAATATATGCTTTTGCTGTTAGTTCATCATCAATTTTGCCGGTCCAAATCGTGATATCGCTGAGCGAAAAGTGTCGTTTAATACTTTCTATCCCTTCTTCGGCTGAAAGAACAGTTACTATATGTATTTTTTTCGGTTTTCCTTTTTCCATCAAACCTTTAAGAGACGCGATCATCGAGCCACCTGTTGCAAGCATTGGATCGCTTATTATAAGTACCCTGCCCTTTACCGAAGGTGAGGAAAGATAGTCGAGATTGATATGGAATTCTTCGCTGCTGTCATATTTCCTATAAGCCGACACAAAGGCGTTGTCGGCATCGTCGAAATAATTCAGCAATCCTTGGTGCAACGGAAGCCCGGCCCTAAGGATGGTTGCCAAAATGGGTTTTTCGCTGCACAAGCGCATTTTTGCGCTGCCAAGGGTCGTTACCACCTCCTTTTCCGCATAGCTCATCGTCTTGCTTATCTCATAAGCGAAAATTTCTCCCAGCCGCTGCATATTCCTCCTAAAGCGCATGCTGTCCTTTTGAGTCTCCCCATCCCTTATCTCTGAAAGGAATTTGTTGAAGATCGAATTGCTCCCACCCAGTTCACGTACCATAAGCCCTATTATTGATGCTTACAAAACTAAATAAAAAAACCATTGGAAACCCTGGCGATTTCCTACAGATCATCGAAAAAACCCAGGCTTTCCCATAAATGGGAAACAAGGGCAGAAACAAAGGTCGGATATAGAGGCCCGGCCCGGCCGCAAAGTGTTTTTTCAGCAAACCCTATTTATTACAATATCGTTTGATGATATTATAGGATTCGTTTATGCCCAGCTCCCCTGCCCTGCTCAAATCGGAACAAGCCAGTTTTTCCTCATCCAGATAAAGCAGGACCAAGGCCCTGTTAAAAAAAGCCTCGGCAAGCTTTGGCTCTAGTTTTATGGCCATGGAATAATCGTCGATGGCGCGCTGGAACCTTTGTTGGCGCACTTTTACGTTGGCACGGTTGTAATAAGCGAAAGGAAGCCCCTTCTTTAATTTAATGGCCATATTAAAATCGTCGAGGCTCTTTTGGTGATCGGGAGGCAATTCCTTTTTCCCTGCCCTGGGAGTGTTTCTGCTTATGTTAATGGAGTTCGAGTATTCTTTTTCGGCAAAGATAAACTCGTCAAGCTCATAGCGTGTCGCCCCGCGGTTTAAATATGCATAAGCAAGCGATTTGTCCTTTTTTATGCTTTTATTGTAGGAGTCCATCGCCGTTGTATAATTTTGCAAGGTGCTGTTTATGGCTCCTTTCATGAACAAGGCCGCAGCCGTGTCCCCGGTGATCAGGATAGTGGTATCTATTTTATGCAGTTCCTTTTTGGCCTTTTCCTTGCTCACCGGCCATTGCCGGGTTGTGAAGACAAAACGTATCCCATATTCGTTCTGTGCGTTGAAGCTGGCAATACCCTTATCGAGATACTCATATTTTCCATACTTCATCTTGATGGAATCGGGCAGCTCAAACGCATAAACAAGAAAGAAATTCGGTTTGGGCGCTATCGATACCCGACTGAACTGAACCCTTCCTTTTTTTAGGTTGCCGCTGACAAAATCGGCTTCGAACTCCATTATCTTGTTAAAATAGGTGGAGTCCCCATATCTTCTGTACAACAAGGCATAATCGTCCGACTCGCCGTTTACGGCTGAGATTATTCTTTTGGCAGTTCTCTCGTCCTCGGCGGCAGCCCTGGTTTTCCCAAGCTTGCCTCGTGTGTCCGACCTGTTGATATAAGCACCTGCAAAATCCGGGAATATTTCTATGGCCCGGCTAAAGTCTTTCTCGGCATTCTTGAAATCATGCATCAAGTAATTGATAATCCCCCTGTTATAAAAAGAGTAAACATTATTGGGGTTTATGCTAACAACTATCGAATAGGCCTCAAGCGCATCCTTATATTTCTTTTGCTGCGATTTGATTATCGCTATGTTGTAATAGGTAAGGGCATTGTTGGGCTCCATTTCCACCACCGTATTATAATCGTCCAAGGCGGCAACAGTATCCCCCAGCTTCAAATAAGTCAGGCCCCTTTGAAAAAAGGCATACGGGTTTTTTGCGTCCAGTTTTATTGAATAATTAAAGTCGCCCAGGGCGGCCTGTAGGCTGTCGATCTCATATTCCACCATTCCTCTTTTCAACCAGCCTTCCGTATTAAAATAATCCAGGCTGATTGCTTTGTTCAGGTCGGCAAGCGCTTTTTGGTTTTGTTTTAAGAAATGCCGGGCCACCCCCCTGTTCAGCCAGGCCGATGAATTATCGTCCTTTAAATCTATTGAGGACGTATAATCGTTTACCGCCCCCTTAAAATCCTTGATGTGCATTTTAGTGTCGCCTCGGGCCATAAAGACTTCGGGATTAAATGGGTCTATCTCAAGAGCCCTGTTGAAATCGCTTATCGCATGGGCATATTCATAAAGCCTGTCGCGCGCGATGCCCCTGAAATAGTATGCCCTTACATAAAGCGGATGTATCCGTAATGTTGATGAGAAATCCATCTCGGCACCTTTGAAATCACCAAGGCTATACTTAGCTATGCCCCTTAAAAAGTAAGCCTCGAAACCATCCTTTTTCGTTGACAAAGCTATGTTCAGTGATTTTATCGCGCCTACATAATTATCTTTCGACAATTCCACATTTCCCTGACTTAAAAAATAACGATAATTTACCTGCGACCTAAGAGCAGGCGAAAGCACTAGAACCACCATTGCAACCAATAGGATTCGTTTATTTATTGTTCTTGAAAAACATGATGCTTCGGATAACATATCTGCAAAAGTATTATTTCTTGATTTATCGCCGGATTTCTTATCCTTTTAATTAGTAATTTTGCTAACTTTTAACATTAGATTCAAATGGCACAAAAACCATCAATACCAAAAGGCACCCGCGACTTTTCGCCAACGGAAATGGCCAGGAGGAATTATATTTTCGACACTATCAAGGAAGTGTTCCGGAAATATGGTTATCTGCCCATTGAAACACCTGCTATGGAAAACCTTAGCACCCTGATGGGAAAATATGGCGAGGAAGGCGACAGGCTATTGTTCAAGGTTTTGAATTCAGGCGACTTCCTGAAAAAAATGGATGTTTCCGACCTGAAAGAAAACAAGGCCGCAAAAACAGCAACGAAAATCAGCGACAAAGGACTGAGATACGACCTTACCGTTCCTTTTGCCCGATATGTCGTCCAGCACAGAAACGACATAACATTTCCTTTTAAAAGATATCAGGTTCAAGCCGTGTGGCGTGCCGACAGGCCCCAAAAAGGCAGATATCGCGAATTTTACCAATGCGACATAGATGTTATTGGATCGAACTCCCTCCTCAACGAAACCGAACTAATAAGGGTTATCGACGAAATATTCAAAACCCTGGGCATAAACATCACCATAAAACTTAACAACAGGAAAATACTTAGCGGCATTGCCGAAAAGGTCAATGCTCCCGAAAAACTGATGGACATTACCATTGCCATCGACAAACTGGACAAGATAGGTGTTGAAAAAGTTTATGAAGAACTGAAATCGAAAGGCATTGACGACGATGCCATTTCGCAATTAAAACCTATCATGGGACTTAGCGGTACGAATTCGGGGAAACTAAAAATACTTGAAGCCCTTTTCGATAATGTTGAGCAAGGGCAAAAAGGTGTTGCTGAACTTGAGGCTGTCCTCAACCAACTGGATATGCTGGACATCAAGGCCAACATACAATTTGACCAATCGCTTGCACGGGGGCTTAATTATTATACAGGGGCGATAATTGAAGTGAAGGCCGAGGGCGTGAACATTGGAAGTATTTGTGGCGGAGGTCGTTACGATAACCTTACCGGGATTTTCGGATTGCCGGGGATATCAGGCGTGGGCGTTAGCTTCGGTGCCGACCGCATTTATGATACGCTTCAGGAATTGGATCTCTTCCCAAAACAAACAGCAAGCTCTAGCCGGGTAATGATAACCAATTTCGGCGAAACGGAATCGCTGCATGCGTTAAAAGTTTTGGAGGAGATGCACAATGAAGGCATTTATGCCGAACTATACCCCGATAGCGCAAAAATCCAAAAACAGATGAGGTATGCCGATCAAAAGGCAATTCCTTTTGTCTTGCTCGTTGGTGAACAAGAAATAAAATCGGGGGATTACACCCTGAAAAATATGCTGACCGGCACTCAGCACAATTTCAAGCTTTCGCAAATAATTAGTTTTATAAAAGAAAATTAAATGGAGGGTCCTATTCATAAAATCAGTCCTGAGAAACTGGATTTCAAGACGATATTTGATATTTTACGATTTGACAAAAAAGTAGGATTATCAGAGGAATCCGCATCCTTAATAGTAAAATGCCGCAAATATCTCGACAATAAAATGGCTTCGCAAGAGAAACCTATTTACGGTATCAATACAGGCTTTGGGGCACTTTACGACAAAACCATCGGCAAGGGCGATTTAGGCAAGCTGCAGGAGAACCTCGTTAAATCCCATGCCTGTGGCCTTGGCGAAGAGGTTCCGCCAGGAATAGTCAAGCTGATGTTGTTTTTAAAGGCACGGTCGCTTTCGTTCGGTCATTCGGGCGTCCAGCTTTCAACAGTTCAAAGGCTGTTGGATTTTTTCAATAACGATATTGTCCCGGTTGTTTACCAGCTAGGTTCACTGGGAGCCTCCGGCGACCTTGCGCCCCTGGCACATTTATCTCTCCCGCTTATTGGCTATGGCGAGGTTTATTATAAAGGTACAAAAATGAATTCGGCCGATATGCTTGACATCTTCGGTTGGGAACCGCTTAAATTACAATCCAAGGAAGGTCTGGCTTTATTGAACGGTACGCAATTCATGAGTGCTTATGGCCTACACTCACTCCTCAAGCTTTTCCGTCTTTCCGAACTTGCCGATATTATCGGTGCAATTTCACTGGATGCCTTCGATGGAAGAATAGAGCCTTTCATGGACAGGCTTCATCAAATAAGAAATCATAAAGGCCAGATACAAACCGCTGAACGATTCAGAATTATTCTTGAAGGCAGTGAGCTGATCAACAGGCACAAAGAGCATGTCCAGGATCCTTATTCGTTCCGTTGCATACCTCAGGTGCACGGAGCCTCGAAAGATTCGATAAACTATGTGGCTACCGTTTTTTCGAGCGAGATAAATGCCGTTACGGACAACCCGACAATTTTCCCCGATGAGGACATTATTGTTTCGGGCGGGAACTTCCATGGCCAGCCCTTAGCTTTAGCACTCGACAATATGGCCATTGCCGCCGCCGAATGGGGAAGCATTTCCGAAAGAAGGACATATCAACTGCTACATGGCAAGCGCGGATTGCCACCATTCCTGGTCGCAAACCCTGGTTTGGATTCCGGTTTCATGATCCCGCAATATACGGCTGCTTCCATCGTCAGCCAAAACAAACAGCTTTGCACACCGGCTTCTGTCGATTCCATCGAATCGTCGCAAGGACAGGAAGACCATGTGAGCATGGGCGCCAATGCAGCCACCAAAGCTTTAAGGGTAGTCGATAACCTGCAGCGCATACTGGCAATAGAGCTGTTCAACGCAGCACAGGCACTAGACTTCAGGAAACCTGTAAAGTCATCCGGGTTCATAGAGGAATTTATTTCCAGCTACCGTAAAGAAGTAGCCTTTGTTGAAAACGACAAAGTCATGCACGATGAAATAGAAAAATCAATCAAATTTTTATCTAAAGTAAACTATAAACTCCCGGACGCACTTTTGCCCGGAATATAATCAATAACTAAAACTTGATGGAACACATAAGGAATTTCTGCATTATAGCACATATCGATCATGGAAAGAGCACCATAGCCGACAGGCTTTTGGAGTTTACGGGAACTGTTAGTGCCCGTGATGCCCAGGAGCAGGTCCTCGACGATATGGATTTGGAGCGCGAGAGAGGTATCACGATTAAAAGCCATGCCATACAGATGGACTATTTCGACGACAAGGAGAAATATGTCCTCAACCTTATCGACACTCCCGGCCATGTGGATTTTTCGTATGAGGTATCCCGGTCGATAGCGGCCTGCGAAGGTGCGCTGTTAATTGTCGATGCTACACAAGGCATTCAGGCTCAAACCATTTCAAATTTATACCTTGCTATAGAGCATGACCTGGAAATTATCCCGGTCCTCAACAAGATGGATCTTGCCAATGCCATGCCCGACGAGGTAAAAGACCAAATAGTTGATCTTTTAGGTTGCGATTATGAGGATATTATAGAAGCCAGCGGAAAGACGGGTTATGGCATCGACAAGGTGCTTGACGCGATAGTCGAGAAAGTTCCTCCGCCAAAAGGTGATCCCGAGGCTCCTTTCCAGGCCTTGATATTCGATTCCGTTTTCAACTCCTTCAGGGGGATAATCGCCTATTTCAGGGTAATGAACGGCAAAATCCGCAAAGGTGATTTGGTGAAATTCGTAAATACGGAAAAAGAATATGAGGCCAACGAGATAGGCGTTCTCCGACTTGAGCAGGAGCCTCGCCCCGTGCTTAAAACAGGCGATGTTGGATATATTATCTCCGGGATCAAAACATCGAAAGAAGTAAAAGTGGGCGATACGATAACTCATGTAGAGAAAGCCTGCGATGCCGCCATCGAAGGTTTCGAAGATGTCAAACCCATGGTTTTTGCTGGGATTTACCCCATAGACGCTGATGATTATGAGGAACTCAGAAACTCTATGGAGAAGCTTCAGCTAAACGATGCCTCTTTGACATACGAGCCGGAGTCGTCTGCTGCACTCGGCTTCGGCTTCCGTTGCGGCTTTCTTGGGTTGTTGCACATGGACATTATCCAGGAACGACTCGACCGCGAATTCGACATGAGCGTAATTACCACTATGCCAAACGTTTCGTACCAGGTTGTTACCAACAAAGGCGAGCGGATCGAGGTCCACAATCCGTCAGGCCTGCCCGACCATGCTTATATCGACCATATAGAGGAACCTTATATCAACGCCCAAATAATTACCGACTCCGCTTATATCGGCCCTATAATGAAACTCTGCCTGGACAAAAGAGGAACGCTCCGAAACCAGGTCTATCTCACTACCACCAGGGTTGAGATTACGATGGACATGCCTTTGGGCGAAATTGTTTTCGACTTTTACGACAAACTAAAAAGCATTTCAAAAGGATATGCTTCCTTCGATTATCACATCTCAGGTTATCGGGAAGCCAAATTGGTAAAGCTAGACCTTTTGCTGAACGGCGAATCCGTTGACGCTCTGTCAACCCTCATCCATCAGGACAACGCCTATGACCTGGGAAGGAGGATCTGCGTCAAGCTCAAGGACCTTATTCCGCGGCAACAATTCGACATTGCCATACAGGCGGCAATAGGAGCAAAGATCATTGCCCGCGAAACAGTGAAGGCAGTCCGCAAGGACGTAACCGCCAAATGTTATGGCGGCGACATCACGCGTAAGCGCAAACTCCTTGAGAAACAGAAAAAAGGCAAGAAGCGGATGCGGCAGGTGGGAAACGTAGAAGTTCCGCAGTCGGCGTTTTTAGTGGTGCTGAAACTGAACGATTGATTGCTTGAATTGTAATAAGCGAAAATAAATAGAACAGGCATTTAGGCTGCTGTTTTATCATCGTCCCTTCCTGAAAAAAAAGCCACCTCCCGTTGTAACTATTTTATTTACTTTCACGTCATAGTTTTGTGATTAGGATTTTACCAACAAGAAATGACTGTTAGCGAGTACAATAATTGTGTCGATAAATTCTCGGACGCCGTATTCCGGTTCCTGCTGAAGAACACCAGGGACGAGGATTTGGCCAACGATTTGGTGCAGGACTCGTTTTTGAAGCTATGGGTAAAACGCAAGGAGGTCGATGGCACTAAAAGCAAATCGTATCTGTTCTCGACTGCCTATCACACTATGATCGACTATTTTAGAAAAAATGAGAGAAAAGAGGATTTTAATTCCTTAAAGCATGATGTATCGCATGATGGCGGAGGTTTCTCCGATTTAAAAGAAATTCTTGAAAGCGCGCTACTGAAACTTACACCGATTCAACGATCCGTTGTAATGCTCAGGGATTACGAGGGCTATTCATACCAGGAGATCGGCGACATAACCGATCTCAGCGAAGCACAAGTTAAAGTTTATATCTACAGGGCCAGGCTTAGTCTCAAGAAATACCTTGTCAGCCCGGAAACAGTTTGTTGAATTCATGAGCATAAATTTAAATAATTACGAAGTTTACCTTATCGATTATCTCGATGGCAATTTGTCGTTGGAAGTTGAAAGGGAGCTTATGCTGTTTCTTGAAAGCAATCCCGGAATCAAGAATGAGCTGGAGGATATAGAAAACTTTAAGCTATTAGATGAGGAAAAACTGACTTTCAACGATAAAAACTCCCTTAAGCAGAAGGAGGTAATTCCTGCCAAAAGCATAAACGAGGGGAATTACGAGGAATTCTTCATCGCTTTTTACGAAAAAGACCTATCAGTTGACGAGCAACGGGAGCTTGACGATTTCGTTATAAAAAACCCTCAACTGGAAAAAGAGTTCCTCCTTCATAAATCCCTTATTCTTAATGCCGACAGAATCGAGTTCGAACATAAAAACAACTTAAAAAAAAGAGCGCATATTGGTATATGGCAGTACCAAGCGCTTGCTGTTGCCGCATCTATCGCACTGCTTATCAGTTTTTTCTGGTTGTTGCGCCCGGGCAACAGCAACTACCATAAGAACTCCGGAATTAGTTTTGCCCAAAGCCGGAACATTTCCGTTTCCATTAAGATAAACACCGATATAAGGCTGCGGAAGTCAGTCGCGAAAGCCGTTATCGAAACTGTCAAGCCAACATGGCACAGGATTGCCGGCGGGACCGAGTTTGGAAAACCTGTCCGCATTCAAGCTTTGAGGATGCGAGTTCCCGACCTGGCCCTTGTGGGCGTGATAGATTGTGCCAAAGTACGATATCCAAAAAACACAGGCGACGACTTTCGGGACCTAACCGGACAGGAAAACAAAAGCCTCTTGGCTAAAGTAATAAGCAACAACACGGCTAAATTAGTCAACAACATAAAAATCTCCGGCAAAAAAGACCAGACGGGAAAGAAAGACCCGGCACTAATAAAAATTCTTCAGGGAGGCATTAGTTTCTTTGCAACGGTAACGGGCAGCGAAGTTGAGCAGCTAAAAGTTTACAACAGCGACGGCTCGCTCGAAAACTATCAACTGGAAACCGGCACCTTCGCCATTAACAAAAACTTCAAGCCCAAGGGTGCTGAATAATTGCTGTCATTCCGGGAAATCCCTGTCAGCCAATATATCATACTGTTTATATGCCACTTACAATCTATCATGACAAAACAATCCCGGAAAACAATATGTCTCCTGTAACAAAATCAATATTAAACCGTCTCAGGTTAAAAACAGATTAAAGATTAAAATCATGAAGAAAATAGTTTTACAAACACTGGTATTTGCGTTAACGATAGTTATTTCAGGGCCTATAAGGGCACAAATAAAAGGCCGGGGCGAAATCACCAAAAGCAAGATCCAGCTTGAGGAATTCGATGCCGTTGAAGCCGGCGGGGCCCAGGAGTTAGTTTTATTGAACGGGGATACTTATACGGCCGTTATCGAGACTAATGAAAACCTGCAACAATACATCTCTTATGAGATAAAAAACAAGAAGCTCCGTTTTAAGTACAACAAAATAAAGAACTACGATAAAATGAAGTTTTATATCACAGCCCCTGTTTTTCACGAAATCAGTATTTCAGGGGCCAGTGAGCTCAAAACTCCCGACGGCATAAAAGGCGACCATTTGAAAGTTTTTACCAGCGGCGCCTCGGAAGCCGATCTCGAAATACAATATACGAACCTTGTTTCCCAAAGCTCGGGCGCGAGCGAGCTTAAGATAAGCGGCAACGTTTCTTCACATATAGCAAGTGCCAGCGGCGCTTCGGAAATAAAGGCCGGTGATCTGAAGACCACTAGCACTGTCATAAGCGCAAGCGGCGCCAGCGAATGCTTCGTAAATGCCAAAAGCAGTTTAACATACACTGTTTCAGGCAGTTCAACTGTACGATATGCTCAAAAGCCTAAAACTGTTATCATCCAAAATAACAGTAAAACAGAAAAAGTAGTTGTTTTTAACGACACTCTCAAAACATCAGAATTCAATATGTATAGCGACACGACAAAAATAAAAGTAGGCTCGCTGAACGTAGAGGTCATCGACAGCGACACCACAAAGGTTACCGTTGGCAGCCACACTCTTATTGTTACCGACAATGGCGACGTGAAATGGGAAAGGAACAAAGCCCCAAAGTTCAACGGCCACTGGGGCGGTGTTGAACTAGGGATAAATGGGTATGTCACCTCCGGCTTCAACACAAACTGGGCGCCGGAATACGATTATCTAAACTTGAAGTATGAAAAATCCACAGCGGTAAACCTTAATCTCTACGAGCAAAATATTGCCCTCAATAAAGGTAAAAACATTGGGTTGATCACAGGACTGGGGCTTTCATGGAACAACTACCGCTTCAGCAAGTCCACATACTTATCTTCCGACAGCTCAAGCTTATATGGCTTCTATATGATAGGTAACGATGGCGCCCCCATTTCTGTCAGAAAAACCAAGCTTACTGCCATGTATCTTACAGTTCCTTTAATTTTTGAAATGCAGACCAAGCAAACAAAAAGAACCAGTCGTTTTTATTTTGGTGTTGGAATACTTGCAAGCCTAAGGTTAAGCACACATACGAAAATATATTTTAACGAGCCAAACAAGAGTTATCGCCTTTGGGATTTGAAAAAAGGACAGATTGTGGATTTCGTTAAATACACAACCCCAAACTCCAACAGCAGGAATATTGTTAAAAACCATAACAGCTTTTATTTGCAACCTTTTAAATTTGATGCGACCGTAAGATTTGGTTACGGAATCATCAACCTGTTTGCAACCTACCAATTGAACACGATGTTTCAAAAAGGCCGCGGCCCCGAATTGTATCCCTGGACAGCAGGCATAACCATCCTAGGTTGGTAAAATTCTATTCACGTCAACAAAAGTTTTTGGTTATCGGAATGACCGGGAGGTGGCTTTGGCTTTCCTTCCGGCCTCTTCCGTTAATTGTCGAATTCCCGGTCTTTTAGTTGAGTTGCATTCAAATATTTCATTTGTTTGCAAATTAAAAAAGTTTATTTTTATGATAGTCATGAAATTTGGCGGGACATCTGTCGGGTCTCCGTCCAGGATAAAGGAAATTGCCTCATTAATCAATTCACCAGATAATAAAATAGTGGTTCTTTCGGCCATGGCCGGAACAACGAACGCATTAGTGGAAATAGCGTCACATCTTTATAAAAAAGAAAAAGCCGTGGCTCTTTCATTCATCGAGGAACTGGAAATGGATTATTATTTAGTTGTTGATGAGCTTTTTACAAAAAGTGAGTTCAAATCAAAAGCGTTAGGCAAGATCAAAACGCATTTCGACTTTATCAAATCGTTTGCTGTTGACATGTTTACTTTGTCCGGGGAGAAGGCTGTTTTGGCACAGGGCGAATTAATTTCTACTATCCTGTTGAATTGTTATTTGCAAGAACGGAAAATAAATTCAGCATTGCTACCCGCCCTCGATTTTATGAGGACTGACGGTTCGGGCGAGCCTGTGGCCAACGAGATTAAACAAAATATTGAAAACGCTTTACAAAAGCTTCCCCCGGCTAATATTTATATCACCCAAGGGTTTATTTGCAGAAATCCTAATGGCGAAATCGATAATTTAAGAAGAGGGGGCAGCGATTATTCCGCATCACTTATCGGTGCCGCCGTCGAAGCTGAAGAGATACAAATATGGACAGATATCGACGGGATGCACAATAACGACCCGCGATATGTGGGGAACACTCACCCTCTATCAAATTTATCTTTCGACGAAGCGGCCGAACTGGCATATTTCGGGGCGAAAATACTTCATCCTTCAAGTGTTTTACCGGCCAAGATGGCAAATATCCCGGTAAGGCTTAAAAACACGATGAAACCCGGGCTGGAAGGTACGCTCATCAGCAGCCAGTCCGATGGAATTAATATTAAGGCCATTGCCGCAAAAGATAATATCACGGCCATTAAGATAAACAGCGGCCGGATGCTTCTTGCCTATGGCTTCCTTAGAAAAGTGTTTGAGATATTTGAGACTTACAAAACACCTATCGATATGATCACAACTTCGGAAGTAGCCGTTTCCGTAACCATCGACAATACGGATAATTTAACTGAAATACTTACCGAGCTCAAAAAATATGGAAGAGTTGAAGTTGATTCCAATCTGTCGATTGTCTGCGTGGTCGGTAACTTTATTGCCGAGAGCAAAGGATATGCCTTAAAGGTCTTCGATGCCCTGAAAAATATTCCGATCAGGATGATTTCCTATGGCGGGAGCATGCACAATGTTTCGCTATTGGTAAATAAAGGCTTCAAAATTGAAGCGCTTAAATCACTTAACGACAAACTGTTTTAATATGTTTGGCAAAGTATTAACACTTGGATTCGGAAGCGTTTAAGGCGTTGTTTCACTATTGTTGATCCGATTTTCATCCAGATAATCCGAGAATACCCACAAGTCATGGCGAAAAAAGCAAAATTCTTGATTTTATTAAACTGCTGTTACACCAAATATTATTCGTTTTTAACCGTTTACAAACGAAAGTAAATGGAAGTAAACGTTTATTATACGACTTATGATTTTTAGTCGCTATATGTTTGCATCAGTTTTCGTTCTTAAATGTTTTTATAAAGAAATAGCCCAAATACGGGGAACATTATAAAGAACTTTTTTATTAACAATTAAACATATAATATCATGACTAATTTAACTAATTCAGTACGATTAATCGGACGCCTGGGAGTAGATCCAAAACACGTAAAACTTGACAGTGGAACATCAAAAGTTTCGTTCACAATGGCAACCAACGAATATTATCGCGACAAAAACGGTGAGAAAGTTGAAGAAACTCAATGGCACAACATTGTTGCTTTTGGCAAGACAGCTGAACTTGCCGTGAAATATCTCAATAAAGGCAGTCAGGTTGCAGTAGCGGGGAAACTCACCAACAGGCAATGGGATGGCAAGGATGGTGTTAAACATTACATCACAGAGGTTAATATATCACAAATCCATTTGCTTGACAAGAAGTAATATCATCTCACGCAAAGACGCAAAGACGCAACGAAATGAGAGGGAACCCTTCGCGCCTTTGCGCCTTCGCGTGAGGTGCTTGAACAAAGCTCATAAAAAACCCTCGCAACGGCGCAGCGACCGCAACGAAATGAGAGGGAACCCTTCGCGCCTTCGCGCCTTTGCGTGAGGTGCTTGAACAAAGCTCATAAAAAACCCTCGCAACGACGCAGCGACCGCAACGAAATGAGAGGGAACCCTTTGCGCCTTCGCATGAAACAACTATCCAACTATATCGAAAGTATCCTTAGCAATCATAAGTTCCTCATCAGTAGGAACAACGATTACTTTTACTTTCGACTCAGGAGTACTAAGTATTGTTTCCTTGCCCCTTGTATCAAGTTTATCTGTATCCAGCTCAAATCCTAAAAACTCCAAGCCATTCAGAATTCTCTTGCGGGTTTCACTATCGTTTTCACCGATCCCGCCCGTAAAGACAATGGTATCTACACCACCTAGGGCAGCGGCATAGCTTCCGATGTATTTCTTTACCCTATATGCAAACATTTCCAAAGCCAGTTGAGCCCTGTGATTATTTTCGTTGGCGGCATCCTCTATTTCGCGCATATCCGACGAAACGCCGGAAATACCCATTAAACCGGAAAACTTATTTAATAAAGTATTGGTATATTTAATGCTGATTTCTTCTTTATCGGCAATATACAATAAAGCGCCCGGATCGATATCACCAGAACGGGTTCCCATAATCAATCCTTCGGTAGGAGTCATCCCCATAGATGTATCGCATGATCTCCCATCTTTTATGGCAGCAACCGAAGAGCCGTTACCAAGGTGGCATGTAATAATTTTTTGAGTATTATAGTTTGTTCCAAGTATTTCACAAGCACGGGCAGAAACAAATTTATGGCTTGTGCCATGGAATCCATAACGGCGGATTTTATAGCGATCGTATAAGACATAAGGAATTGCGTAAAGAAAAACATGTTCGGGCATTGTCTGGTGGAAAGCAGTATCGAAAACCCCAACCTGCTTAGTATCAGGAAGAAGTGTCTGCATTGCATAAATACCTTTTAAGTTAGGTGGGTTGTGGAGCGGTGCCAGTTCGCTAGATTTTTCCAGGGCATCTATTACTTCCCTGGTAATCAGCACAGAACCGCTAAACTCTTCGGCTCCATGAACAACCCTATGCCCAACGGCATCAATTTCCTCGATTTTATTTATACAGCCATGTTTTTCGGAAGTAATAATCCCGAGCAAATATTCGATTCCTTGCTGATGGTCCAATATTTCGCCTTCAAGCTTAATGGCTTCGCCATTGCCTTTGGCGTATTTTATAAAACTGCCTTTCAATCCTATTTTCTCTACAATGCCCTTGGCAATAACCCTTTGTGTTGGCATATCGAAAAGCTGATATTTTATCGACGAGCTTCCGCAGTTTAAAACAATTATATTCATTTCTAAATTTCTTTAATGATTTTCAGGCATTTAGTCGATAACAAAGCGAACAGTGTTTCCAACAACCTTGCCATTTTCATATTTATAAAAACCTTTTCCCGTTGCCCTGCCAAGATAAGCGGCACGAACAAGCTTTTTGATGATTGGGGATGCTTTATATTTTCTCTCCCCAAATTCGGAATATAGGTTCTCCATGTATTTCAAAACCTTGTCGAGACCAATTCTGTCGGCAAGCTCAAAGGGCCCTATATGATGACCTGAAGCCTCTTTCATAGTGGTATCGATATCCTCAATACTTGCTACGCCTTCGGAAAGGAGTTCGCATGCGTCGTTGATAAACGGGATAATCATCCTTGTGCTGATGTTGCCCGGCGATTCGTTAACAGCCACAACTTTGCGTTTTATCATCCTGCACAGTCGGGAAATCTGTTTGAAAGCCTCCTCAGAAGAATTATGCCCTTTTCCGACCTCGACGATATTAGTTTTAGAGATGGGATCGATAAAATGAAGGCCTATTGCTCTTTCGGGCCTTTTAAGTGCCGATGCGAGATCCGATATCATTAAAGTTGAGAGCTGGGATGAAATTACCGCATCATCCTTGATTACCGATTCTATTTTTCTGAACAACTCCTGGCGAACCTCGAGCATAGTCCCTCTTTTACGCGAGCTTATTGCCTCGATAACGATTTCGCAATCTTTTAAACTGGCATAATCGGCACTGCCTTTTATCCTCGACAAAACAAGTCGCTTTTCCGAGCCTGTCATTCCCCAATGATGAATTTCATCGTCGAGCTCTTTGCCAAGATCAAGCATTATTTCCGCAACCCTTTCTTCAGAAATATCAACGAACATAACTTCAATGCCCGATTTTGCGACCAAAAGTGTTAATTCCTGACCTACCGAACCACAGCCTACAATGCCTACACAATGTATGCTGCTTTTCGATTGCAAGGCATTTCCAAGGCCAAACTCCGATAACTGATTCATATTTAATATTTTATAATTTTAATGTCATAAAACCACAGGCAATACATACCTGAGGTAATTTTTTGCAAAGATAGTTTTGTTTATTAATTAACAAATGCTTTATACATAAAGTAATTTGCCAATTCCCGCCATAATTTCGCTTGCTTTCCCTTGCAGAAAAACATCTGTGATTTCGTGGGTGAAATGAGATTCTATGATATTTATTTCTATGATTTTTGCTCCATGTTCCTTGGCAGCAAGGGGTATGGAGTTTGCAGGATAAACTTCGGCATTGGCGCCTATAATGATAAATAAGTCAGCCTTTTCCGCTTCCTCGAAGGATCGCTTTTTGGCAAAATGCGGGATAGGCTCATTGAAAAAAACCATATCGGGTTTTAAAATTCCCTTACAAACATAGCAAGTGGGCGGCAAGAAATTTAAATCGGCAAAACCAAGATCGTATTCGCTCATACATTCCGTACATACCAATTGCCGGCAACTACCGTGAAGTTCATAAACAAATTTGCTTCCCGCCATTTGATGAAGCCCGTCGATATTTTGGGTTATCACCGATTCAACAAAACCCCTTTCAGCCATCGCAGCAAGCACTTCATGGGCAATATTGGGCTTAACTTCCTTTATCTTATCATAAAATACATCTTTAATAATTTTCCATGACTGATACGGTTTTTTATGAAAGAAACCTATCTCAAAAAAGTTGGGGTTAACATCGTTCCACAATCCATTCTCGCCGCGGAAAGGCCTAAGGCCACTGGCAACAGAAATTCCCGCGCCAGTGAAAACAACACCATATCTGGCCTTGCGGACAAGTCTTGCTACTTCTTTTATTTTTTTATCAATTCCCAAATTTATTCAACGTTTGATGGTTTCATGCTTATATAATGTCATGGTTAAAGCCATATATTCGTTTCAGCTGTATTCATTAACCAGCGCAACCGGCATCACAAATCCATCACCACGCTCACTGTGGTATCTTCGTTAAAATGAACTTTAAACCCTACCTTTCTAAAAACCGTGATCATTCCTTTATTATCTTTTGTGGTTTCGGCAGCCACACGCTTAATACCTGCATATTTTGCGATTTCAACGCAATAGGACGTCAAGATCTGCCCGAGTTCTTTTTTCTGCCACTCATCGGTGACAAGAACTGCATATTCCGCAGTTTCCAGGTCAGGGTCGCCGATCAAACGCCCAACACCTATCAATCGTTTACGCCCTTCAAAATCAATTTCGGCAACTATTCCCATCTCGCGGTCGTAGTCGATAAAGCAGAACTGTGTTGCAACCTCATGCGAATTGAAATAGAAATCATACCTAAACCTATGATAAATAGACTCTTTTGAACAAGAGCCCAACATCTCAAGCCACATTTGCTCGTCTTCAGGCTTTATTGGGCGCAATGTGATTTTTGTGCCATCCTTAAGTTTTGCCTTCCTTATAAGCCTTTCGGGATAAGGGCGGAGAACCAAATGAGAATAATCAGTATTTTCGCTACCAACAACATCTTTATCGATTACAATCCTGGCATCCAGTGCAATCACATCATCAGGGGTAACAATCACAGGGTTAATATCAAGCTCCTCTATCTCAGGATAGTCGGCGGCCAGGTAAGAAAGCCTTATAATAACTTCTATAAGCTTATCGATATTTAGTTTCTTACTCCCTCTATAACCTTCCAGAAGCGGGTATATTTTCAAGGACTCTATCATCTGTCTTGCCAGTTGTTCGTTCAAGGGAGGGAACTCCAATCTTTTATCCTGAAATAATTCTGCTTTGGTGCCACCCATACCGGCAAGCATAATAGTTCCAAAAAGCTTGTCTTTTTTAATCCCCAATATTAATTCTACCCCTTGTTCGGTATTCACCATTATTTGAACGGTGATGCCATCAATTTTGGCTTCTGGCCGGTTTCGTTTTACGGTTTCAAGCATATTCCTGAAGGAAGCCCTCAACATTTCATCGTTTTTAATATTCAACGACACACCTCCAACCTCTGTTTTATGGAAGATATCGGGTGACTGAATCTTGAGGACGACAGGATAGCCCTTTTCGTTAGCTATAGCTAGGGCCTGATCTTCGGAAGTTGCAAGTTCAGGATGTGTTGTTTGAATGCCATATTCGTTAATTATCCGTTTTGAATCATCTTCGGAGACTAGTTTCGTTTTCGAAAATATTTGCGCTTCAAATTTCTTTCTGAGCTTATTGCGATTATAACTGAACTCAACAGGAACTTCTTTCGGTGTTTCAAACAACATCTCCAGGTTATTTGAGTAAACAGAAAGCGTCATGAAGGCTCTAATAGCCTGTGCCGGAGTTGCATAAACCGGTATTTCGGAATCGTTGAATATTCGAACACCTTCTTGCATTTTAGATCCACCGAGCCATGCGGCCATTATAAGCTTCGAAGTGTTTTCGGCCAGTTTTTTTATTTGCAAAGCCGTTTCTGTGGGGTCTGTCATTGCCTGAGGGGTAAGAATTAGCAGAACCGCATCTACTTTCTCATCTTCCAAAACAATTCGAGTGGCGCTTGTAAACCTCTCCGGCTTTGCATCGCCCAAAACATCTACGGGGTTTCCGTGCGACCAAAAATCAGGTAATACATCATTGAGCTTATCAATTGTGCTGTCGTCAAGCCTTACCAGTTTCCCTCCCAAAGAGATAAGAGTATCGGTTGCCATTACTCCAGGCCCGCCAGCATTTGTAACTATCGCAAGCCCTGAACCCTTAGGAACACGTTTTCTTCCAACAAGGTCGGTAAAATCGAAAATATCACCAATATCATAAACCCTGGCCATGCCGGCACGCCGGAATACGGCATCGTAAACGCTATCCTCGGAAGCGAGAGCCCCGGTATGTGAGGCTGCTACTGCCGCAGATTCGGGAAAGCGCCCTGACTTATATACTATGATAGGTTTTTTTCGGGCAAAAGCCCTTGCGGCCGACATAAACGCCCTTGCATTTGCCAGGCTTTCCACATACAAAACTATTGATTTAGTATTGGGGTCCTGGCCGAAATAATCTATTAAATCGCCAAAGCTGACGTCAACGGCATTGCCGATACTGACAAAATATGAAAATCCTATTTTTGCTTCCCTGGCCCAGTCGAGGACCGATGCACAAAGTGCTCCCGACTGCGAGATAAATGCCACATGTCCTTTTTTTGGCATTTCATCGGCGAAACTGGCGTTGAGCTTATGGCCCGGGACTAAGATACCCAAACAGTTAGGGCCTATCACCCTCATCGAGGGATATTTTTGAATTATCCCTTTTAATTCGGCCTCTAGTTTTTTACCCTCTTCGCCAGCCTCCTTGAATCCTGCCGACATAACAATAAGGCCGGCAATCCCGGCTTTGCCGCATTGATCTACAAGATCAGGAACTCTTTTAGCAGCAGTCATGATGATTGCCAGGTCGGGGGTTTTGGGCAAACTTTCAACGTCCGGATAACAAGGAATTCCCATAACGGCCTCCCGGCGAGGGTTTATAGGATACACAACACCCTGAAACCCACCGCCTACGAGATTCTTAAGCGTAATGCCGCCCACGCTGTTGGGGTCATTGGAAACACCGATCAAGGCAATTCGACGCGGCCTGAAAATACTATTGAGCTTTTTTATTGGCATGATGTTTTAATCTTATATGCTTTAAACTTAGGATTCCCTTACTTCTATAATTAACAGTTGGATTTTATATTTGATAATCCGAACTTCTCAACATCTCAACCTCTCCCGTTATTTATTTCACAAAATTACTAATTAACCCAAACAAAAGAAGCAACTTTAGCCTAAGAATGCTATTTAATTTTTAAAAGGTTTGGAACTCATTCGCCAGATAGACCATTTTGCCTGATTAATTCCTTATTTTCCGATTTGATTATTGTTGACAATTATATGTTTGACGAAACAGCTTGTGACAACAATCTTTTTCGAATTATTGAGGAATATAGCAATAAGAGTAAAACAAAATTTACTTTTAATGTCATTTGTTCACAGTTCAAAATTAAATGCAAATGATGATGTTGAATCTACAGTAGATGACAAATTAAAGCAAATGGGCATCTCATGCAATCTTTCCATTGTGTTGGCAAATGAGTCAGTTAAAGAACATGACAGAGGGATATTCACAAATTACCTTCGTATAAAATCAGGCAATTCTTCTGTTTATTTCAAGTCAGGAGGAGATTTTCTCACAAAAGCTACGGATATTGAGTTTCATTCGCTTGCAGAGTCCGACAAATTTAATGCTTTAGAAGCCGCCCTTTCAAATATTAGAATATTTATTGAAAAATTGGGCAGTCGTCCTGACAAAGACAAACGCCTTTTTGGCACGCTCAAAAATGGTTTGATTAAAACATAAGATTCATTAACCCCCCTCAATACAAAAAACCAAACAGCCAAAGTGGCAGCACATTCATTGCCCCCAATTCAATATTATCTTTTACCACATAGGAATTTTTGATTCCGCTAATCTGTTTTTGCTTTTTGTTTTTGCCGCCAATTTCAAAATTATAGGTGTTGTCAACAAAGAAATCAGATGCCTTACTATAATTAATACTATGCCCCACTGATAACTGGTTTAAAAAAAATGTTTCCCTGAGGGTTCCAATATTTGTATTTTCCGACGACAGAAGCTTGATCAGGTTAGTATTGTGAATATAAATTTTTTCGGGCTTTGCCATTAAACTAATTCCAATATCACTGCTCCGGAGTTCATATATTAACTGAGCCCTTTCTAAATAATCAAGAAAACGCATAAGTGTTGGTCGAGTTACGCTTACCCTTTCGCTCAATTTTGATATATTCGGTTTAAATGGGGCTGAACTGCTTATTGCAAACAATAGTTTTTTAATTTTTAAAACCATTGAGAAATCAAGTTTATGTACTGCTATAAGGTCATTTTCCAATACTTGGTTTAATGCAGCCAGTAATTTTTGAGGGTATTCTTCTAAACCTTCTACAAAAAACGGATATGCCCCAAGTTTTAAATATTTCCTGAACTCGAATAATGGGGTTATGTTTTCCATTATCTCCAGAGCGAAGCCACTATGATTTATAAGTAAGTCATCAAATGTAACAATAGGTAGTTTAATACCCTTTTCAAGTTCAATGTATTCCCTTAACGAAAGTTCATTAAGCACATAAGAAACTGCCCTTCGACTTAAATCCGACTCCCCCTTGTATATTTCAAGTATTGATGAAGAAGTAAAAATAATTTTGAGCTTGATATGTTTATCATAAATCAATTTTAATTCACGCGACCAATTTGAGTATTTATGTATTTCATCAAGGAATAGATGCTTTCCTCCATTTTTTACAAAATCATCGGCAAGGTTTATTAAACTATAACTATTGTCGTAAAAATATGTATGGTCATGCGGAACGTACAATACAGTTTGATCTTTAGGTAATTCACTTTTAACGTATTGTAATAATAAAGTGGTTTTGCCAACTCCTCTTGACCCTTTAATGGCAATTAAGCGATTTTTCCAGTTAATTCTACCATAAAGATATCTTTGAATTTTACGCTTACACTATTGACCCGTTGAAGTGATTCAGAAATAAGTTTATCCATTAGAATAATTATTTGTAAATGCAAATATACAAAATAACAGCAAAAGTGTAAATGGCTATATACAATAGTGTCGATGTCATTAATTCTTTTGAAATATGAATCAAAAAAATAAAGGGTGTTTGCAACTTCCCTTAAACTTGTGCTTAAAAGTTTAAGAATTACTGAAGTTTCGCGTTTTTAAATAAACTTTGACAAGCTGCGACTTATTAAATATTGAAATGCGTTAACATAATGAATATCAATAGTATATAAATTCCATAATAAGTAATATCATAATTGCGTTTCCTTAGTGTCTTAGTGGCTAATTATCAATACCTTGCCACAAAGGCACTAAGCCACGAAGTTTCACTAAGCAATTTATATAATGTATAACCATCTGATAACAAATGTATTAAGGCCGAGTATTGGTATGCGAAACTTCAGTTCTTCAATTCATCCAAATCGTTTGGGGGATATAAGTCGGGATATCTTAAGCCCTCAACTTTTTTATGTTGCATCAACAAGGATTTGTCAATATTCCCATTATAATAATCGTCTATGCCTAATGCAAGCGAAGCGCCAAGGTCGCGCAGGTCCCCAGGGCTTATCCACTTTGGCGAATAGCCGGCCCTTCCATAAGTCGTCTCCATTGTTATTGCCATTACCTCATCACTGAAATTTGCCCACCACCAACTTTCAGGATAAGTTTTTGAGGTAAAGCTACTTCCACCTTCCTCAGGAACAGACTCCAGCATTTCTACACCATAATTTGAGGCTAAGCTAGCTATAAAAGTCAATTGCTTGCTCCAGAGCGAAGACTCCAAGCTGTCGTAGCCCAAGGATTCCGGACCGAAATGCGGGAAGAAGAAAGGACGCACATCAGGTTCCGAATTAGATGCATGAAGGTTTAAGGCCATGCTTAATGCCGGTCCGCCGTCAGTCATGAGTTTTTTTGCGTAGTCGTGAACGACATTGACCTCCTGTACTGCATCAGCAGTAAGGTCAATGGGGTTTTCAGGGTCGAAAAACCACATAACTTCAAGATTTTCCGTTTGGGGCGTGGAGCGATAATTCCCGGCTATAACACCATCCACATTATGCATGGGGAAAATATAAAATTCAGTGTTTTTTAATATTTGCGTTGCCCGCGGCGAAGCCGAAAGCAGATAATCGACCAAACCTTCGACGACAAAAGATGTAGGGACCTCGCCGGGATGCGAACGCGCATGTATGAAAACCCTGTTCTTAAGCGAATCAGCAATAGCGGAATTGCTTATTTTCAATAAGTACATCGCCTTGTTTTGTTGAGTGTATGCCGGGATTTGAATTTCCAGAAACGGACTTCCGCTTATTCCCTCCAGATATTTTTCCAAATCACTAAAAGTATAAGGGTAAAACCTTGCGATCCAGACCGTTTGCTTTTCAAACCGCTTTTGCATAATTAGTTCCTCATCCTGGTTCTGACTCACTTCATCCTCCGAAAACCTGAACCAGGAAGTGTTGTCGTAGGAATAAACAGGCAAATAATAGAATGGCCAGCCCCTGTTTTTAAGAACGAGTTTTGTAACAGAATCGGTATTTACGTTTTCCATCCTGACATACCACCAGTTCCTCCATTTATCCGGGAGGTCAGGATTGTCGTTGTCATCGGCAAGATAAAGCTCCCACCCGGTATTCGACAGTTTTATCGCCTCCCCTATGCTCCCCGACTCGAAGTCGTGGGAAACACTGGTTACAAGAGGTGTTTCAAGCTTTTCCTTTTTGCAGCTTTCAAAATAAACCAACACAAGAATTACAAGCAGGGATAAAGTATATTTATTCTTCATTTTTATCGTATCAAGTATTTATATTATTGACTGAGCACATAAAACTTTAAGTCTGCTAAAGTAATTTATTTTATAGGAACCAAAGCAAAAGCCCCTCTCACAAAAGTGATCGGGGCTTAAATGCTTTTTATGAAAAGAACTATTTAATTCGGCTATCTATCGCCGATAGGCAGGACGGTTTTGCCCCAGTTTTCGTTAATAACCTCGGCCATGGCCAAATAGATTGCCGAAAGACCGCAGATTATACCTTCAAAGCCTGCGATTACTCCAATATTCGCATTGCCCGTCCAGTCTTTTGCGGCAAGCAGGAAGAACAATATCCACAGCGACAAGAACACAAACTGCAATGCGCGGTTTTTACCGAAAGTTGCAATCCACATGAAGAAAGTGAAAACGCCCCACATGAACAGGTACCAGCCCATGAACCCGGCAGGCGGGCCTTCCAGCCAGCCCAGTTTAGGGAACACTATCAGCCCCACAAGCGAGATCCAGAACAAGCCATAGGACGTAAAAGCAGTTGTGCCAAAGGTATTTGCTTTTTTAAACTCCATTGCTCCTGCGATTATTTGCGCAATTCCACCATAAAACACCCCCATTGCCAGGATCATCGAGCCCAGCGGGAAAAAGCCTGCATTATGAATGTTTAAGAGAACTGTCGTCATTCCGAACCCCATTAAACCCAAAGGAGCCGGATTAGCTAATTTATTTTCCATTACAATAGATTTTGATTTATATTAATTTGATTTACAACTGATTAACAATACTAACGCTTAACTTCGACTTTTGCGCCATCGATAATTTCCTCAACAACACCGGGATCCAGAAGAGTAGAGGTGTCGCCAAGGTTAGAGGCATCGCCTTCTCCAATCTTGCGCAGGATGCGACGCATGATCTTACCAGAACGGGTTTTTGGCAAACCGCTGACTATCTGGATTTGATCAGGCTTGGCGATTGGCCCTATATACTTAGTTACGGTCGCGCGTATCTCTGCCTCAATTGTTTCCAGTTCATTATCCGAAAGCGCATCACAAATTACATAAGCATAAATCCCTGCACCTTTGATCGGGTGCGGGTAACCGACAACAGCTGATTCGTTAACCTTCGGATGTTGGTTGATGGCATCTTCAACCTCGGCAGTCCCTATGCGGTGGCCTGATACGTTAATTACGTCGTCAACACGGCCAATAATGCGGTAATATCCCTCTTCGTCGCGCTTGGCGCCATCACCGGTGAAATATAGTCCCGGATAGTTAGCGAAATATGTTTGATAGCATCTGTCGTGATCACCATAAGTTGTGCGGATCATGCCCGGCCATGGAAATTTGATACATAGGATGCCTTCAACGCTATTTCCTTTCAGCTCTTTACCTTCATGGTCAACTAAAACAGGTTGAATGCCCGGTAGCGGCAGGGTTGCGAGCGATGGTTTTGTAGGGGTTATCCCGGCCAGGGGCGTAATCATAATGCCACCGGTCTCGGTTTGCCACCAGGTGTCAACAATTGGGCAACGACCCTTCCCTACTAAATCGTGATACCAGCGCCATGCCTCCTCGTTTATTGGCTCACCAACTGTTCCCAGCACTTTTAACGAGCTTAAGTCGTGTTTTGTAACATGCTCGTCGCCTTGGGCCACCAGGGCGCGTATGGCGGTTGGCGCGGTATAAAACTGGTTGATTTTATATTTATCTACAATTTCCCAGAACCTGCCGGCATCGGGCCATGTTGGGACGCCCTCGAACATTACCGAGGTAGCACCGGTCAGGAGAGGCCCGTAAACAATATATGAATGGCCTGTTACCCAACCGATATCGGCCGTACACCACCATATATCACCATCGCTATACTGGAACACATTTTTAAACGTATATTCGGCATAAACCATATAACCGGCAATTGAATGAACAACTCCTTTTGGTTTCCCGGTCGAACCGGAAGTATAAAGGACAAATAAAGGGTCCTCAGAATCCATTACTTCTGCAACATTCCCTGTATCAACACCTTTAACAACATCACTCCACCAGATATCCCTTCCCGGAATCATATTGACCTCTTCACCGGTACGTCTTAAGACGATGGCGTTATCAACAGACGGACATTTTTCGAGCGCCTCGTCAACAATTTTTTTCAACGGAATGGTTTTGGTGCCGCGATAACCGCCATCGGAGGTGATTATGAGGTTACATGTCGCATCGTTGATCCTGTCGGCGAGTGCCGTGGCCGAAAAACCCGCAAAGACTATGGAGTGGATCGCACCGATGCGGGCACAGGCCAACATGGCTATCGCGAGCTCGGGAACCATGGGCAAATAAATCGCGACCCTGTCGCCTTTCTTGATTCCCATATTCAGCATCGCATTGGAAAACTGCTTTACCTTGTCGAAAAGCTCGCCATAAGTAAGCCTCATTTCTTTTTCTTTAGGGTCGTTGGGTTCCCAGATGATGGCAACCTGATCTTTTCGCATATACATATTGCGCTCGAAGATGTTCTCGGTAATATTCAATTTGCCGTTTACGAACCAGTTCACGTCAGGAGCAGCGGGGCCATCGAAATTCCAATCCAGGACATTGTCCCATTTTTTTCGCCAGAAATGTGTTTCTGCTATGCCCTCCCAAAATTTCTCCGGGTTGGCAACACTTTCTTGATACTTCTGCAGATACTCTGCTAAACTATTAATCTTATTTGTCATAATGAATTATTTATATTTGAAGAATTATTAATTGTTATTTTAAAAGAAATAATAGAACCCGACCAGGGCTCTTAAGTTAGCAACTGTTTTAGAGCCGGTTACCTTGTCATATTTATCGATGTCGAAATCCCCGCGCCTAGCATAAGCCACTGCGGTATATTCCAGTTCAGGGGCAATACGGAATTTGTTCATATTCCATATCAGACGGCCGGAGACCCTATACACGAAATCGATGTCGCTGCCGCGAGCATATATAGGGCCAACAATTTCGTTTGCGCTCCCAAGGTTTTTGGTATAACCGGCAAATAAGCCCCAGGCCAGTTTTTTGTTGTTGGTGTTAAAATCTATCCAGTAAGATGAATTGCGGATGCTCGAATACTCAACAAAATTCTTTGAGGGGTCGGTAACGCCTGTAACAGCATAGCCGCCAAGCATTATATAATTATATGCATCGCCGCCGTAAAACCCGTA
>JAADIS010000092.1 GCA_013151215.1 Chlorobiota bacterium
AGGATGACCGAAACTATAAAAACAAAAGACAAAGACAAATCACTTGGGTCCTTATCGCTAACACTCAATTATTGTATCAGTTGCCATTCCTCTTTCAAACAGTAAATCAACGATTCCAAAGACTTTTGGACATAATCAGGCATCTGCTATTCTCTTTTTTGCTCGACTAAATATTTTTCCCGGCACTCAAAATAATATTTAGTAATAGAACCCTTGAATCTGAAAATAATTTGTATAATTGTAAACAAATTCAACCCCAATTATTTAACATAAGAAAAAGATGAGAAAATTAATGTTAACCTCCATTTTGCTTGTTGCTATATTCTCAATACAAGCACAAACCCTTAACCATATTGCGGATAGTCTTATGATCAAGAGCAGTTACCCCGATAATAAATTAAGATTAGATACTGACTACGGCTCGCTGGTGTTTAATGCGAAGTCCCTTAACTCCATGGTTAATAAAGTTGTGATAACAATTTCAAACGATAATATTTTTTACGATTCAATAATGAATACAGAGACAATGGCAATCACCAAGATTGGTTCCAGATGGACGGATTTTATCTTTAATTATAAATATGTCGGTCATAAGAAATTCAAGAGTTTGGAAGCAGCTCAAGAATATTATAATGAATTGATGGACTCACCATACTTCAATTTTAAAAAAGCTTCCATTTGGAAGCACAACGAAAAAGAAAAGTATTTCGTGGGCTTAATAAGAAAAGATGAAGGCACCTACTTTTTGGTGGACGACAAAGAAGGTACTTGCGGAATAGCCAATAAATTCCATAAAATCAGCAAGTAAGATTTATACCTTATCCGGAAAACATTTAGATCGCTTGTTTTGTAACACAAAGTTGAAAACTGCATAAAATTAAAACCCATTATCAAATCTATGGCTTTATTTTATTAAAACCAAGACGAATTACCTTGATTATCAATAGCATAAGTTGATTTACATTTCATTTACCTAATTCTTATTGATTCTAAGGAATAAAACATTTGCACATAAAAATAATCAATTGCTTAAAAGATTGTTTTAAACTAATCATTAACTTGCGGACTTTTTGTAAAATACCATAAATAGATGAAATACCATAAATAGATGAAACATATTACATTTTTAATTGCTATTGCAATGTTTTTTTCGGTAATCCAGACCAAAGCCCAGCAGATAGACGAAAGCAAGTTACAGGAAATCAAGGATAGCTTTAAGAATACGGCCGAAAACAGGGCATTGATGAATGCAATTAGCCATAACGATATTAAAAAACTGGCTGAGAACAGAAATATTGAAGGAAAAGTAAATCATTTCTTCACCGATGAAGTAAATACCAAAGGGATATCAAATCAAAAGCAGTCGGGGCGCTGCTGGTTATACACAGGTCTGAACACCTTGAAGCCGATGGTTCAGGAAAAATACAGCTTGACCGACTTCGAGTTTTCCCAAACATATAATTTTTTCTGGGATCAGTTTGAGAAGGCAAACCTGTTTTTGGAGATCGCAATGGAAACATCACACTTACCGATGAATGACAAAAAAGTGGAATGGCTTTTCCATAACCCTATCGGTGACGGCGGACAATGGACGACTTTTGCCGACAATATCAAAAAATACGGGCTTGTTCCAAGTTCGGCCATGCCCGACACTTATCAAAGTGAAAAAACATCTATGATGTCGCGTTTGCTAAGGAGAAAACTAAGGGAACAAGGTCTGGAAATGAGACAGATAGGGAATTCCCGCATGAGCGAAGAAGCCAAGCAACAAAAGAAAATCGATATGCTTAAGGATATTTACAGGATATTGGCTTTAAGCCTT
Organism: Chlorobiota bacterium; assembly: GCA_013151215.1. Lineage (GTDB taxonomy): Bacteria > Bacteroidota > Bacteroidia > Bacteroidales > F082 > BM524. The sequence goes on from JAADIS010000092.1 coordinate 1,823, forward strand.
GGTGAGCCTCCAACTGAATTTATGTGGCAATACAAGGACAAAGACGGTAATTTGAGCGAGAATAAAAAATACACTCCTATCGGGTTTTACAACGAAGTTATAGGATTGAACTTAGGTGACTACGTTATGCTCATGGATGATCCACGCCACGACTACTACAAACTGTATGAAGTTGAATACGACAGAAACCTTATTGAGGGTGGCAACTGGAAATACATCAACCTCCCGGCCGATGAAATCAAGAAGTTTGCGATAAAATCCATCAAATCAAATGAGGCCATGTATTTTTCTTGTGATGTTGGCAAACAACTAAACCTGAACGACGGAACACTCGATATCAACAACTATGATTATAACGATTTATTGGGTGTAGAATTCAATATGAACAAAAAACAAAGGATAGAGACCTTCGAGAGCGGATCGACACATGGAATGGCCCTGGTCGGGGTAAACATACTTGCCGACGGCAGTGCCGACAAGTGGAAGCTGGAGAATTCCTGGGGCCCCGACAAAGGCATAAACGGTTATCTCACAATGACCGACGAATGGTTTAGCGAGTATATGTTCCGTCTTGTGATAAACAATAAATACCTCGACTCGAAAACATTAAAAATCCTCGACAAGAAGGCAGTCGTCCTTCCTCCCTGGGATGCTATGTATTAAGCTTTAGGTTTATATCGATGACATTTTCCGGACAAGACAAATACTGGGACGATAAATACCAGATGGGGCAAACCTCTTGGGATATTGGCTATGCCTCCCCACCGATTGTTGAATATTTCAGGCAATTGCCAAACAAAGGCCTAAAGATTTTAGTTCCCGGGGCCGGAAGAGCATGGGAAGTGGAATTCCTTTTCAATTCCGGTTTCAAGAATGTGTATTTGCTCGATTTCGCAGTTAAAGGAGTAGAGGAGTTCAGGGCGCGCTGCCCCAATTTCCCCGACAAACAAATCATTATCGATGATTTCTTCAAACATGAAGGAAAATATGATATCATAGTGGAGCAAACTTTTTTCAGTTCCATATCTCCTGAAAACAGGGAATCGTATGTTAAAAAGGTTCACGATATGTTGCGGCGGGACGGAAGACTCATCGGGCTTCTTTTCAACCATCACTTTGGTTTTGGCGGGCCGCCCTTCGGTGGCAACCATGAGGAATATAAATCGTTATTTGGTGAATGCTTTAGGTTTATTTATTTCGAGACAGCCACTAATTCGATAAAACCAAGGGAGGGCAGGGAATTATTCTTTGTCCTTGTGAAGGCGTAACTTATTGTATATCTGTTCATTATCATATTTTTTACAGAAGTTTCAAACAAAATAATTTTGTTTTCGTCAAAATTCCCTATATTAGCATCGCAGAAATAATAACACTATTTAAAATTATCATTTATGAGCAAAAGCATTTATAACACCTTTGGAACGATAACAAAAAAGGAAAAAGTGGCCTCGGTTGAAAACGAGACAAACTCCAATATTCTAATTTTGGAGACCTTAACACCATTCCCGGGTTATCATGGATCCACCGTTCCCGACAGGCTTGAGCCTGAATCACTATTCGCCATAACGCGCGTTAGCCACAAGGAGGATGTTATACAGCGTGCCATACAGGAGGTCAGAAAAGAATTGTCGATTGATCTGGAAGCAGCCCCGGCAACGATCAACCTTCAAAACGAGAGCAGATCGGCCATCAGGTTCAAAGGGCTGACATATTCGATGGTAGGCGAAATCCTGGATGAGTTCAGGAAGCAAGGCATCGCATTCCGGAAGGCTAAAAAGTTTGGCCCCACAGAAACGATAATAAAAGTCCATAAGTTCTTCTGCCTCAAGAAGCTCAAGGACAACTTCTACCGCGACTCGGAGGACGGCTGCATGAATTATTTCACCATACCCACGCAACTTAGGTGGAACTCTTTTGAAAAGATGACCATGAGCTGTAGATACAATTGCTCCGACAAGAATTTCGATGCAGCGATCGCAACGGTTTATATGGATAACAATATCATTGATTTCGTTAGGATTTACGATAAAAATTCAACTGTGGAGAAACTTGAGGATATCAGGAACAAATACCTTGATGCCATATCAAAATTTTAATAATTGACTTAACCAACAAGTATTTTTATATAGTTTTGCAGACCGGAATTTTTTTCCGGTCTCTTTTTTTAAGATTTTATGATGACTGGAATAACGAAGATAGAACAATATTTGAGCAGCCTTCTCTCACAAGTTGGCCTTAAAGAAATATGGGCAAACAACATTGCTGACATAGCTATTTTACTTGGACTGTTAATAGTTTCATATATAGGCTATTACATAACATGGAAGATAATTCGCCGAATATTGCTCCCACTTTTCCAAAGATCTAAAAACCAGTTTGACGACTTGCTTGTCAAACATAAGTTTTTCAAGAGGATGTCGCTGCTTGTCCCGGCGCTTATACTCTTTTACTTTTCGGACGAGACACTAAACCATTTTCCGGTATTGGCAACTTTCATCATCGGCATAGTGGAAATATTCTTTGTGCTAATTATCATCTTCATAATAGACAGCCTTTTATCTACTGTGAACGATTATTACGAAAGGTTTTCGTTTTCTAAGGACCACCCCATAAAAGCAGTAATACAAATTGCAAAGATCATCCTCTATATCGCGGGTATCCTGATAACAATAGGGCAGTTGTTCGACAAGGACCTGAGCAGCCTCTTGTTCGGTTTGGGAACTTTGTCGGCAGTTATGATGTTGATCTTCAAAGACCCCATTCTTGGTTTCGTGGGCGGACTGCAATTGATTTTCAACAAAATGGTATCGATAGGCGATTGGATCAGCATGCCCAAATTTGGTGCAGACGGAACTATTCTGGAAATAAATCTAACAACGGTAAAAGTACAAAACTGGGACAAGACAATAGTAACCATCCCCACTTATAAGCTCATCTCCGATTCGTTCCAAAACTGGAAAGGAATGGAAACATCGGGCGGCCGCCGGATAAAACGCTCCATAAACATCGATATGGACAGCGTTAGGTTTTGTAGCGACGAAATGATAGGGCGCTTTAAAAAAATAGAATTGGTTAAAGATTATGTGGAAAAGAAGCAGATAGAAATAGATGAGTTCAACGCCAGGCAAAAAGCGGATTTCAACATCACTACCAATGGACGCCGACAAACAAACATCGGCATTTTCAGGGAATACCTAAAAAGCTATCTGATCCAGCGAAGCGATATCAACAAAAACATGACCTTCATGGTGAGGCAGCTGCACCCAAGCGAGAAAGGCATCCCCATTCAAATTTATGTTTTCGCCAAGACTACCGAATGGATAGAGTACGAAGGCATACAATCCGATATCTTCGACCATGTTATTGCAGCTGTTGCCGAGTTCGATTTAAGGATATTCCAGTTTCCCAAAAGTGGGGAGAACTCAAGATTTATCAGTGAATAAGTTACTCCTTGATAATGCTCGCAGTTATCTTGGTTACTAGAAAACGCGGAACAAAGCGTTGCCCGAAAGCCATAAAGGAATTTTTAGCACCATGCATCGCCATAACTTTTTTCTTTTTCACTGCCTTATAGGCAAATATGGCCAAATCGCGCGATGACGGAACACCCTTTGACTCGAATATTGATTTAAATCCGGCAGTGTCGCCAAATTCAGACCTTGTCGCGCCCGGGCATATTGCCGTAACAAAAACATTTTTAGGTTTCAACTCATAAGCAAGAGCTTCGCTAAAGCTTAGCACATAGGCTTTTGAGGCTGCATAGGTTGCCATAAAGGGAACTGGCTGAAAAGCAGCCATTGATGATATGTTCACTATCTGGCCCCCACCGCGGGCAATCATGTCAGAGGCATAAAAATGGCTCAACTTGGTCAAGCTAAGGATATTGAGGTTGAGCATCATCTCGTTGCGCAAAAGCTCGGAATCGAGGAATTCGTCATAAATACCGAAACCGGCATTGTTGATGAGTATATCCACCTTAAGGCTTAATTCACTGGTTTTGGCATATAATATTTCTGCCGAAGCCGGCTGCGACAGATCCAGCGGAAAATAATCGACGCTAATATTATGCTTTGCCTCCAGTTCGCCCTTCAGCTCCTTCAGCTTATCCCCGCGCCTTGCAGTAATGAAAAGATTATTGTTTTTTTCGGCATAAACCCTGGCCAGCTCACGACCTATCCCACTGGAAGCCCCTGTAATCAGTATAGTCTTCATATCAAATATATTATTTTAGTTTAGTTCCGAGAACTTCAATTTCATTTAGCCATTTTAGACGTTGTTTTTCGCTGGACATTACAACCGAGCTGTAATATTTCCTGCCAACTTTTTTAAATCCGCAAAACTTAAGGTTATAGCGCATCATCTTAAAAGCAGGCTCACCCACGAAATATTTATAATACCAGGCCGGGCCGTCCATAGTGGAAAAAAGCATGGCTGTTTTGCCATTGAGGTACTTATCCCATTTAACATACCTTTTGCTCTCCTTGTACTTAAAGGCAAAGCCCGAGGTAAAAACCTGTTCGACAAAGGCCTTAAGCTTAGCCGGGATGTCAGCCCACCAGGTTGGATAAAACCAAACAATATGATCAGCCCATCGAATAAGTTCCTGCGATGATTTAACATACTCAGGCTCTTCACTTTCATCATCCCTTCCTGTCATTGCCAGATTTATATTCAAATCGCTAATCTCAAGGATTTTAATATCTACTCCTTTTTGGCTGGCTCCTTTTGCATAGGCCTTGCCCATTGCACCAATCAGCGATTCCCTGGAAGGATGGCCATTTATTATTAGTGTGTTCATCAATATTAAATTTTTTATGCGTTTACAAATTTAACTCAAAAAACCCGTCGTGGAACCATAAGCTTATTTTGGGGTATTTATTAATGCAAATCTTATTTCATCGACGAATTTCCCATTTTTATAAACGGCTTTGTCAAAAACATCTTCTTTTTTAAAAAGCCCGATGGAGCCACGCAACTCCTTATCGAAGAGTATGGCAAAAACAGTCTGAGGCTTCTTTTTCATACAGTTATCAATAAATATTTCCGCATCCTTGAGCGAACATGGAAGGGGGAAGCCATCACGTGGATTTACCCATATCTTTTTGTTGTTTGCCAGAAATGCCAGGCGGACAGCATCGCTGAGGCGGAACGAACGTAATTCGACAGAGGTCTCCGGCTTATTCATAATGCTAGTTTTTGATAAATCGCGCCACTATTGGTTTTAACGTAGATGAACTCAGTTTAACGAAATATAAACCACTTTCGTAACCGCTAAAATCCATGCTGAATTCCGATTGGTTTTTTGAGATGACAACATCGAAGGCCTCCTCGCCTACCGCTGAATATATCCGCAAGCTCATTTCTGCATCTGAAGCTGGAAAATTGAAATTCACAAAATCGCTAAGCGGGTTGGGGAAAACCAGAATATTCCGGGACAAAATCTCATTAGGCAAAACTCCTAGCTGATTTTCCGTTTTTAGCATCAGTCCAACAGGACGATGATCCGATACATTATTGTCGTATCCACTCCAGCCCTGCTCGAAATATTCCTCAACATTTATGGTTTTTATTGTCGATGCAGGATTTCCGAAATCGTCAATCAATTCATTACTGATAAGGATATGATCGATGTGGGAGCGGGGCCAGCTGGGATAGGACCAATTGGCTTCGTCACCTTCGGCTATGGCCATATCGGCAAACAAATATTCGTCCGGCTTATCAATAAATACCTGAAACACATTATTTAGCTCTGTGTCGGTAAGTATATCGTTTAAATCGCCGACAACGACAATGTTCCCAACAGGGAAATTTGATGTGATATAATCATCGATTAAAACAGATGCATCGTGCCTCCTGGTTTCTTCGTCCCATTCGTCGTTTAGATCCATGATTTGATTGCCGCAGCATTTAAAATGATTGTTGATTATCACAAATTCCTGCCCCAGATAATCCATTTTCATAACCAGTGGCGAACGCGGGAACTCCCTGTTCTTATTCTTGAAGATCTCAAAAAAACTTATATTCTGAAATAAATCTGTTTTATAAACAAAGGCCAGCGCGACATATTGGTTATAAGCATAAAAATTATCATAAGCTTCCATGCCATCGGTCAGTTGATCCAAATCATCCTTACTGCTAACCTCCTGTATTGCAACAATATCCACATCTAGTGCTTGAATGATCTGAGCAACATAATCAATAGTTTCCTGGCCCGCTTTCGGAAAATGCTCAATATTCCAGGTAACAACCTCAAGCGTAGAGTCGGTCCCAAAATGCAAATCCTCAAACTGGGCCTTTGCTCCAATAGCAAAAAACGATATCAGCAAAACAAATATTAATTTTCTTTCAAACATAACAAGCCTAAATCTAATTAATTGATTATAAAACAATGCTTTGCGTATGCCGCAATCGGGCAAATCAATTCAAGGAACTAATTTCAACGCAAGTAGCAGAGCGCAAAAATACTCAAATAGTAAAACGACATCGACAATCTTGCTATATAATGCCCAAAACATTCTGCGAAAATTATAGGCCTGCTGCTTGTTTTTGCTACCTTGTTTATTCCGTAGCGTTCCGTAGATCTGCCGAAAATGAGCAAATGGCCTAAGTTGCCACGAATGCACGAATGGCCTTGTTTGCCACGAATGCACGAATGGCCTTGTTTGCCACGAATGCACGAATGGCCTTGTTTGCCACGAATGCACGAATGGGGTTGCCACGAATGCACGAATGATATTATTCATCATCAATTTGTGCATTCGTGGCAATCTTTAATCTTTATTCGTGCATTCGTGGCAATCTTTAATCTTTATTCGTGCATTCGTGGCAATCTTAATTTCAATTTGTGCATTCGTGGCAATCTTTAATCTTTATTCGTGCACTCGTGGCTATTATATTTATAGCACTATTCTTTTTGAATTTAATTTGAGTTCCCCGAAGTTAACAATTAAAGCAAGTTTATTACCAGATACTTTTAAGTAATTCAAGGCCTGTGCCGTAAACTCTTCGGCAATACCGGAAACACCTTTTACCTCTAGAATAATTTTATCAAAGACAACAAAATCAGCAAAGAATTTATGAGGTAATATTACCCCTTTATAATTTACTTCATACTTTTTTTCTCTTTCGTAAGGGATGCTTGCTTTTCTGAATTCTAATTCAAGGGCATCTTTATAAACTATTTCTAAAAATCCGGCCCCCAGGTTGTTGTGAACCTCCATACATTTGCCAATTATCCGGTAACTTTCTTCTTTGTAGATAATGCTTTTCATCTTCTTTCTGTTTTTAATGCCACGAATGCACGAATGGTTCTGGTTGCCACGAATGCACGAATGGTACTGTTTGTATCGAATGTGTGAATGATTTTATTTGGCTTTAATTTGTGCATTAGTGGCTATTATTGTATTCGTTTAATAAAATCTTTTTCCTCCTGCGAAATACTGTTTTTCATTTTCTCTTTATAAATTTCATATTCTTTATTAGTTTTTTCTATTGCTTTTTCACGGCCGACAGTACACGATTGTTTCAAAATATCTTTGAAAAAGTTTAGCAAGCTGCTGAATGTTCAACAAAGGTTTCATTTTTAAAATGGGTTTCTATTTTGATTTTACTATCCAAGGTTTGGTTTATAATCTTACAAAACTAATTAATTTTTTGCACAAAAGGAATTAAAAGGTTTCGGATTTTCGTGATTTACACTTATCTCAAAGATTCGCTATCTCTCTCATGTTTAAGTTGACCTCCCTTCTGTGCCCTGCATTTTTGAGAAACAAAACTTACCAGCATATTTGTGGCCGATATGGATTTTGTCCTAAGTACGATTAAAAAAAAGGGGAGCACAGCAAACAACCATGAATACATGCTCACGCTAATCTTAAGGCTTGAAATGCTCAACTACCTCAGACAAGGCTATTTTAAACCATTCGGTATAATCTTGCGGGTTTTTTTTAATATCGATATCTAGCCAATCCGGATCGACGTATTTCCAGGAAGCGACCTCTTCAGGGTTTATAATAGGTTCCACATCGCTCTTTCCGATAAAAACATGATCGAGCTCATGCTCTGTCAGCCCCTGCCCTACCTCGGCCTTATAGGTGAACGAAAAAGCCTCATCAAAATCGCAATCAAAACCCATTTCTTCCTCTATTCTCCGGTGCGCAGCCTCCACTGAGGTCTCGCCTTCGCGCGGATGCGAGCATACGGTATTAGTCCATAAACCAGGTGAGTGATATTTATGCAGCGCCCTTTGCTGAAGCATCAAGCTGCCTTCGGAATTAAAAATAAAAACCGAGAAAGCACGGTGGAGAACGGCCTTTTTGTGAGCCTCCATTTTTTCCATCAGCCCTATTGGATTGTCGTTTTCGTCAACAAGAATTACATCCTCTTTCGTCATCAATAGAAAAATTTAGTCGACAAATGTACAAAATTGAATTTTATGTATATTTTAAATGAATTAAGTCTCATAATTATAACAAAAAGGACGATCTGTATAAGAAAAAAGATAAAAAACCAAGCAAAATCCAAACATTGGAATATTATTGTTTTTTTCTAATATAGAGAACGGTGCGCTGCACCTCTTTCCGTTTGGAAGCCGCATGCCCTACAAAGATGGCGCTGCGCTGCACCTTGTTTTGTGTGGAACTTTTTTTATTACGGGCATCAACATCCTTGCTGCACAGAATAACAAATCACGGAAATACAACAAACCATTCCATCTAAAACAAATCAACAATGCCCAATAAAGAGGTGCAGAGCACCGAAATAATTGTAGCACGTTCAAAAGCA
>JAADIS010000113.1 GCA_013151215.1 Chlorobiota bacterium
CACTAAGGCACGAAGTTTCACCAAGCAATTTATATAATGTATAACCATCTGATAACAAATATATTAAGGCCTAGTGTTGGTATGCGAAACTTCAGTAATACTTGTTCATTTTCCTGTTTAAGCAGTTAATGCAATTTTTAAGCAGCCACCAATTTAGTTTTTTATCAAATATTCCTCAATAATTTTATTGAAAGTGTTTTCATTAATGGGCTTAGCGATAAAATCATTGCAACCAGCCGAAAATGCAAGTTTTCTTTTATCATCTGTGGTATAAGCTGTTTGTGCGATAACCGGTAATTCCGGGAAAAGCTTCTTGATTTCCTTTGTGGCTTCAAAGCCATCCATCACCGGCATTTTCAAGTCCATCAGCACCAGCTCGATTTCTTTGTTTTGCTTACACAGCTCGATGGCGTCCAGTCCATGTTTGGCATGTAGCAGAAACAAGTCCAGATCAATTCTTTTCAGTATCGTTTCAATTAACAAATAGTTCAATTCTTCATCCTCTACGATAAGTATCGTATAAACATGTTTCCTGATTGTATCCTGTAAGGCATTATTGATTTTGTCATTACTGTTATCGACTAGGTTGACAGGCTTATACGGGATTGAGATAATGAATGTGGAACCTTTGCCCTTTTCGGACCGGAGTGAGATATCCCCCCCAAGCAGCTCAGTGTTTTCTTTGGCGATCGACAAGCCCAGTCCAAGGCCCCCGATGTTTTTTGTCAGTTGCTTTTTCTCTTGTGAGAAGCGCTTAAATATCACTTCCTGGTTTTTCGCTTCTATTCCAATTCCCGTATCTTTTACATATAAATCAAGCTTGTCGTTTTTTAGGTGATATCCGAATTCGATAAAACCCTCAAAAGTAAATTTCAAGGCATTTTCCAGAAGGTTGCTGACTATTTTGTTCAACTTGGTCTTGTCGGTATGTATCGTGCTTCCCCTGTCTGACAACTCTTTTTTCAGATAGAGCGATATTTGCTTTTCTTTTGCCTTCAGGTCAAAAACGGAAAACTGTTCCAAGAGCAATGTGTTCAAACAAACCTCTTCTTCGATAATAGCAACCTGTTTGGTCTCCAATTGCGATATTTCGAGTATATCGTCGATAATCCGCAACAATTGTTTACCGCTGTTGCGAATGATGTTCACATAATGTATTCGCATATCTTCGTTGATGTCCGGTTTGTTCAACAAACCTGAGAAACCCAGAATCGCATTCATTGGGGTCCGAATTTCATGCGACATATTTTGTAAAAACTCGGTCTTCAGTTTGTCGCTTTCTTCCGCCTTTTCTTTGGCAGCGATGATATCCATGTTTTTTTGTTCTATTTCCCATTCCGTTTTTTTCCTTTCGGTGATATCCCTAACGGCGGTCACGCGAAGCATTTTACCCAATATGCTGATGTTGCGTGCTTCCACCTCAAGCGGGATTATGGTCCCGTCTTTTTTTGCTCCCTCTATTTCGTATGGTTTTGCATAATTCCGTTTGATATTATCATTAACAACATTCCTCCATACGGGGGGGACAAGCATCTCTATTATGTTGCGGCCTATCAGTTCCTCTTTAGAATAGGCGAACATTTTCGAGAACGACATATTTACATCAACTACTATCCCGTTGTCATGTATTAAAATACCTTCAAATGTGATATCTGAAAGAAGCTTGTATTTCCTCTCATGCTCCTTGAGCCTTTCCAGTGCCAGGCTCAATTCCTCCCTTTGCTGTTTGTTCTCAAGCTCGAGGTTATATAAATGCAGGGCGCTCTCGATTATCTTCAATAATTCCTTCTTTTCCCAAGGCTTTTGTATATATTGGAAAATACGTGCATTGTTAATGGCGTTCTGCATAGCGTTTATATCCGAGTATCCCGTTATCAAAATCCTGTTTGGCTCGGGAAAATGCTCCAATGTATATTTCAGGAACTCCACGCCGTTCATTTCAGGCATGCGCTGGTCGCTCAACACTAGGTCGATCTTAACCTCATCAAGGATTTTCATTCCTTCCCTGGCCGAAACAGCCGTATAAACATTGAATTTTCTTCGAAAGGTATCTTTGAAAATCCGCAAATTGCTTTCCTCGTCATCAACGTATAATAGCGAAAACATATTCATAGTTCTTAAGTTTTAATAGTTTTATTGATTATTTCAAGAAGTTCCACATAATTCCAAGGCTTGGGGACAAACCGGGAAAGCTTATATTTTTCAAATGCTTCTTTTATATGCTCGTCTTCCATATATCCACTTAATATCAATCTGTTGGGCGGTATCTCCGAAAATCTTTTGCTTATCTCGCACAAAAGGTCCACACCTGTCATGCCTGGTATTCTTTGGTCGGTTATTACCACATCTACTGCAAGCTGCCCCAAAATATCAAAGGCATCAAAACCTGGTATGGCCGTAAAGACCTCAAAGTCCCTCCTAAACGTATCCTTAAAGATCCTCAAGTTGCTTGATTCGTCATCAACGTAGAGTACTTTATGTCTTTGTTTCATGGCTTCCATTATTTGACAGGCAATATAATAATAATTTCACTTCCTTCTCCGGGCTCCGATATCACTTTTATCCGACCTTTATGCTCTTGGATAATACCATAAGTAATCGACATGCCAAGCCCCGTGCCAGAACCAACGTCTTTAGTTGTAAAAAACGGGTCGAAAAGTTTCATGCGGGTATCGGCATCCATACCGATACCGTTGTCTTTTATGGAGATGTTTACTTGTTGGCTTTTCAGGTAGGTGGAGATCTCGATTTTACCCTTATCTTTTATTGCATCGATGGCGTTTGCCAGGACATTGAGGAAAGCCTGGTTTAATTTCCCCGGATAACATAGTATCTCAGGTACTTCCAGCTTATAATCCTTAATTATATCAATAGAGTTCTTATACTTGTTTTTTAGCAATAGCAAGGAGTTGTCCAGGCCCTCGTGCAAATTATACGGCTGTAGGTTATCCCTGTCGGCCCTGGTAAAGCTGCGAAGCCCTTTCACTATCTCTGCCGTCCGGTCTGCTCCAATCCTGATATCGGCTATAATTCCCGGAATAGCCTTGTAAGATTCGTCGAAATAGTTCTCCCTTTTCAGTTTGTTTATTAGCAGCAGCTTCTCTTTTAAATTATCTCTTTCAGGATCAAGTTTTCTTATCTCTTCAATTACCGGGTCAATATCTTCAAAATCGCGTTGCAGACTGTTGATACCTGCATATACGAAGTTGATTGGGTTATTTATCTCGTGGGCAATTCCGGCCGACAACATACCCAGTGAGGCCATTTTCTCGGATTGTATCAGGTGCTGTTGAGTCTGCTTCAAATTATCAAGCGTGGCTAGCAGTTCTTCGTTATTGGCTTGAAGATCCTTATTTATCTTATCAATTAACTGTTTCTGCTTGGCGAGTTTGTTGGCTTTTCTGTGGTTTTGACGATACTCGAACAAAAGAGTCAGTACCAAAGAACCTATAACGACTATCACTAACAACAAAACGAGCATGAGGTTTTTTTGCTTTATGATAGTTATGGTCTTATCTTTTATAGATCTGTTCTTTTGGGCTATTTCATTATTGATGATGTCGATCTGCACATATTGGTTTTCCAGTATTTTTTTACTGCTATCGATTTCCTGTTTTTGCAACTGAAGGGTCCTCTTGTTTTGGTCGAGCCTGTGCTGCAGCTGACCGAGCAATTCACGGTTGTCTTGCAGTTTCTTTTTATATAAACCTACCTCTGTTTTGTATTTTTCGGCTTTCTCCAGCTCCTCTTTCAAAATCTTCTGCTGAGAATTTATTTCCCTGGTTTGCGACTGTATGATTTCATGCTGTTTCCTTGTTGCCTGCAATTGCTTGTCCAAGCTTGCGTTGCCTTTTGCGATCATATCCCTCAATTGATCCGCTTGTTTGGAAAGCTCGTTGATTTCTTGTTCCATATCGCGCAATTTCTTTTGCGTTTTATAATAGACCTTAGCCACGTCGATTTCGGTACCGCCCATTAATAATATTTCATCGCTTAACAGCAATTTCTGATTAATGATATTGGGCTTGTTTATCTCGAACTCAAGTTTTTGGTCATCGGTACTGTATATATTGAGCATCACATAACTCTTCAGGCTATAATCCTCGCTCACCAGCAAAATGCCACTGCCTTCAGCAATATCAAAAACATCTAGATAAAGGTAACTCTTGTCCTTGGCCACAAAAACCATCTGCGATTTTTTTATGACAGCCCGGTCCACCTTGTTCGATACAGTTAGTTTAATGGATTTTCCGTGTATTTTCTCTTGAGCCGCCATTTTCCCCAACTCTTTGATTATATCTGTATTAGAGCTTAACAAGACCAAATTGAATTCAGGAAAATTGTCTTTGGGCCACTTTATCTTATTGCCGAAATTATAAATATAACCGCCAATAACCTCAGTCCTTGTCAACTGGGCATCAGCCTTGTTGAACCAGCCTGTGGCCATCGCCAGCAGTATGGCTAAGGTCATTCGATATAGATGTGTTTTTTTCATTTATCGTCAAATTTATAGTTTAGCTTGAGCATAAAATTTTGTTGTGGCTGTCTGTATCTTTCAGGGGGGCGATTTGAAGTATGATAATATTCGGCATTGAGGATATTATTGGCAATAAGCTGAAAATCGATGTTTTTAAACTTAACGAACGACAAGCTGCCATCGAGCACTACTGCCGCATCAACATAATTGCTTCCCGTTGTTGTGATGCTTACGGGGTTTTTTCTTCTTCCGTAATAGTTCATCCTCAAGTTCAGTACACATAAATCCCTAAAACGATATGTAAAACCTGCATTGGCCGTATGTTTGGCGATTTCGGCGACTTCGACTTTATTTTCGTCAAGGCTGTAATTAAAAGTATAGTTGGCATAAAAGTTCCAGCTACCGACAGAATACCTTGTCCATATTTCAAGACCATCGGTTTCGATTTTCCCAAGGTTTATCCAATGATAACTGTTAAGGCTGTCAACATTGCTTTTTACAAAGGCCTGGGAGAGCTTGTTGTTATATAAAGTTATCGCTAAAATAAGGTTCCGTGAGAAGTATAGGTTATTGGAAAACTCGAAGGATCTGATTTTCTCAGGTTTAAGTTCAGGATTCCCTATGCCGCTTGTAAAATCCCAAGGCCGCGGGGCCCGATAGGCTTCAGTATATAAAAGTTTTGAGGTTAATTTGCGATAATTGAATATCAGCCCAACTTTTGGCGTAGCCACCTTATCGTAGTAGGTACTATAATCGAAGCGGAAACCGGCAACGACGAGCAGAGGAGGCAATAAAGTATAATCGCTTCTCATGAAAACACTCATCAACCCGTTTTGTACCATTGGGGGTTTTGGCGGCTTTGCAGGACGCTCCGACAGAGACCCGCTATATGTTTTGGAAAAACCTGACGCAAGTTCTTCATATTGCAATGAAAGCCCCGAAATCAACTTCAATTTATTTTTATGATTGTAAACCATGAGATTCTCGTTCCCAAAAAGGAAATTGGGGCGATAATACCCTGTTTGCGAGGAATCTTTGATCATGCCTACGGTATTATCCATTACAATGGCATTTCGGTTGTAAAGGCTTGTGCTTAATATGAGGTTCTCGCCAAATTGATGAGAGTAATTGACATAGGCATTCGCAAACGAGATATTCCAGAGAGTTCCAAAATCCTGATACGTGGTCCCTGTCGATTTATAGTTAGTGGTTCGTGACGACTGTTTATTCATATAGTTTATGCCGACTTTAAAACCTTTGAATTTCATTTTCAGATCAACGGAATAGTCATTTTCGAAATTTTCCATCTGATTGCTCCAGTTAAAATCTCCTGCCGCTCCGGAAAGCTCGGCCTTTTGGCTGGTTTTATACATAGCCGCCAAGCTAATTCCAAGTCCGTTTTTTTCGCCGCCGGCACTAAGGCTTGCGCCAAAGGTGTTGAAGCCTCCTGTTAGCACCGACCCTTGCAGACCCTTGTTGTCCTTGGTGATGATGTTTATGACACCTGAGATGGCATTGGTGCCATAAACCACGGAGGCCGCTCCGTAAACTACTTCGATACGATCCACATTGTCGAGGTTATATTGCGCCCCGCCATAAAAGCCTCCCGAATTAAGCTCGTTTACTTGTACGCCGTTGACAAGCACGAGAATAAGGTTGTTCTGGCTTGGTATCCCGCGCTGGAATATATAGGAATTGAATCCAAGGGTATTCCTGAACTGAAAGCCAGGTAAGTTAGCAAGTACCTGATCCAGAGTAAAATACCCCCCTTCCTTTATTTCCTGTGCCGTGACCACCTGTACGTTTGCAGGCGATTTCCTTGCCTCTTGCGGTGTTTTGCTTACTGTTACCACCGATAAGTTCGAGAGTTCCATTAAATTGAAACGATACACATCCAGGCTATCGGCCTGCGGCAAAACGTAACCGGCCCGTGCCGTAAGCAAAAGCAAAATCAAAAACCGGACTATATGTGTTTTCCCCCCTCGCACCATACTCAAAATTTATAGGAGATAGTTGCCAGGAAAGTTCTTCCCAATTGTGGATGATATGATGGAATATGTCCTTCCGGATTAGAATTGGAACCATGCTCATAAGCATCGATGTAGCCATTTCCCGTTTCCCTTCCAAGACCGTAATATTGCTCGTCAAGGATATTGTTTACAATAAACTGCAAGCTAAATTGATTAGCAATTCGATAAGTAATGACCAAGTTTCCCTTTAGGTAGGAAGGTGCATAGCCGTTTTCGTTCCGTTGCAGCCATTGATTTGTCGAGGGGGCCAGCCGCCTGCCCACATAGTTGAACCTCAAGTCAACAATAAACCTATGTTTTAAAAAATCAATATTGATACCTGCATTTGCTTTTTTTCGTGCTATCCCTTCAATTTCATATAAAGCCAAATCGTTGGCGGACATTCCTGACAAAAAACTGTAATTGGAATAGAAACGAATCTTTTTGGTGATTTGAACAGATAATAAGAGGCTTAGGCCCGTATAATTTATTTTCGCAAGATTCTCGTAGCGTTCCAAGGAGAGCTTGGTGCTGTCCGGTACTTTACCGATGTATTGCTTTATATCAGAATAAAAAATATTCAGCTTAATCCCTATTTTGTTTTGAAGTATCAATGAGGACAGATCCAGTTCGCCGGTGGATATTTTTTCAGGCTTTAAGCCTGGGTTCCCCCTGAACTCGTCATACAGCTCGAAAATGCCCGGCTGCCGGAAAGCGGTGCCGAACAAAAGCTTCACATTAAAGGCGGGCAAAGGTTTATAAACAACATTTAAACGCGGATTAAGAATGCTGCCGAAATAGGAATTATAATCGTAACGAAGGCCTATGGACGACTTTAAACGCTTAGTCCAGTTATAATCCCATAAACCGTATAGCGAAGCCTCCCGCTCATAATAAACCGGATAGCTCATCGGCTGGTTTAAGCCACCTCCGTTTACGGCTATGTTCCAGGAGGATGATGTACCTGAACGTAAATAATTGTATTCGCCTAAGGAAATGATGCGGATGCTCTTGCGGTTAAGGCCTGCTTTAACTCCAACCAACAGTTTGCTTTTAGTACTTATTTCGTATAAAAACTTTTCTTCAAAGTAGAATTGATATGAAAAGTTGTTGTAGCTTTTAACCAGGCCGGGAAAACGGTATAGATACTTAAAACCTGTTTTGGGCAAAATACTGGTAGTACGGTAAACCAAATTGGAATTAAGGCTGAGCCTTGGGTTGAGCTTGCTGTCGTTTTGCATAAAGATATTCATAGCGCGATAATGCCCCATGCTCTCCTTATCGGTCAAATCATATTCATAGGCCAGATAGCCAGAGGCATTACCTCTCTGATAATCAGAATAAAAAAAACCTAGCCTTGTATTCTTATACGATATATTCGACCTTATGACATAACTGTTTTTCTGTGTATTGAAACCATCGGGAATAAAAGTTCCGGCCAAGGGGTTTTGTTTGTCCTGAACATAATCCCCATTCTTGTCGTAATCGGCCAAAATAGTATCAGGATACTTATTTCCGTGAAAATAACCTCCGGGATCGTAGCTGTCAAGCCCCATATCGCCTTTAGCATGAAATTGCTGCAAGGCTATCGTAAAGTTTAGGTTCTTTTTAATATCGGTTCCATAAAAAATCTCGTTTTTCCATCTGCTGTACGAGCCAAGCGCGGAAGAGGCATATAAACCTTTAAAATGCTTTTTGGTAATAATGTTTATCACCCCTGTATAGGCCTGTGCGCCGTACATAACCGAACCGGGGCCCTGTACTATCTCTATTTGTTCCACATCAACCAACATATTTCCATAAGTCCATAACAATGACCAGTTGAAACTGATGTCGTTTTGCACAACACCGTCTATCATAATCAATATTTCAGGGTTCCCCACAGACCCCAGGCCACGGTTCTTGCTGTATCCAGGATATTCACCGCCGCCATCGTTATACATCATGAAATCAAAGCCTGGGATATCCTGGCATATATCAGTTAAGGTTTGGTATCCCCTTTCCACTATCATTTGCTGCGTAATAACCTGCACATTCGCCGGTGCGTCATTATAGCTTGTACTCTTTGCCATGCCGGTGCTTATTTCAACCCGGGAAAGTTCTTCAAGCGATAAGCTGTAAACGGATTTTGTTGTGTCGATTTTTTGTGCGTATAAAAAATAAGGGTATAGGATACATGATAAGACAATCGCTTTCATGAACGAAATATTCTTTCTGATTATGATATTATTCTTTCTGTGCATTTTAATTTTAGTATCAAGAAAGATTTCAATATTTATGCGGTTTTCATGCTTGGGGCAACTATTGTCTAATATACTTCCAATCTGCATTCTCCTATAAAACCGAGAAGCCTTTTCTGTATATTACTGATAACCCGACAATTCATCAGCCTCTTCCATCTCCAACATATTCAGTTTAATTTAAAGCCCATCAAATTTACAAAATTTCCCGTACAATAATCAGTATCTTCAAAAAATTCAAAAAGCGCAGGCCAGGGTTTCTAAAACAAGGGGTTTTTGTGGTTTTTATAGGGATGCCAAGAAAGGTAATTGGGGATCCTTCCATAAAAAAAGCCCCGCAAAAAGCGAGGCGAACTGTGATCCCGGAAGGACTCGAACCTTCGACCCGCAGCTTAGAAGGCTGCTGCTCTATCCAGCTGAGCTACGAGACCAGAGCGTTGTTTCAGGGCGGCAAAATTAATTATTTTTTTTATTAATATACCTTTTTTAGTATAAATCGGGACTATTTTTTTTAATTGTTTCATTTGAGCAATATTTGCGGAAGCAACTCCCAAAAACATTCATGATCAACAAAAAAGCAGAGGGTGGGCAATCTCGGGATGCATTGCGCTTTTGCACGGCGGGAACCTCAGTGGCGCTGCCACAGGAATGACAATAGTGTCGCGGGGATGCCCCTTTGCCGCCTTAAAAATAACGCAGCTAGTTCAAGGTGTTCCCCACGAATATCTTTGAGTCGGCATAGCTGCGTATTTCCCCTAGCATCATCGAAATATTGCTGTCGATGCCCAAGCTTGCCGAACCGAAGGAATAAGCCGACAGGTTGAAATTTATCGGACCCCGTACTCCTTGTCCCAGGTTTGGCCTGATAGTAATGACTACGTTAATGGCTTTCCCGGGCTTTTTCGCGGAAACCCTATACTTGTCGATCACACCCTTTACGGTAATTCCCCCAATCCCGTTTAGCCCGCCGCCAAAGCCGTTGGCAAACTGAATAACCGCATCGTTATCAGAAATATACAGGAAGTTTATTTTTGGGTCAAGCGATTGCCCATTGATGGTTTTACCGGTAAAAACGAAATCTTTATCCTCTATTTTCTTTTTCAACAGCTGCCATTCGGCTTCTTCATTTTTTTCCTTAATGGCCTTTGCGTTTTCTCGTTCCTTTTTTCTCTGTGCCTTGCTTAGGGTAGTCTGTGCCTCAATGGTGTTCCATGCAAATGCAACCAGCAATCCGAATATTAATACTTTGATTTTCATAAGTTTATAATTATTTATTAAAAAGGAAGCTCATATCGCTGCCCGAAACATATTCTACGGCTTCCTTGCCAAACTCGAACAGGCGAAGGTTGCGGCTACCCAGCAGCTTAATGGTTTTCCCCTCGACAAGCAACATGCTCGCCTCGCGCAAACCTACAACTTTCGTTCCACGATTAACCGCCAGGAACTCTTCTATTCTTTGCTGACGGGTCTCTCCTCCATGGCCTTCCGGATTTGCGTCGAGGTAATGAGGGTTTATTTGAAATGGTACAAGGCTCAGTGCGCCGAATGAGCCCGGCTCGTAAATGGGCATGTCATTTGTTGTTTTTAATGTAGGGCATGCAACGTTTGCACCTGCGCTCCAACCCATAAAAGGCATTCCTGCCTCTACCCTTTCCTTAATAACTTCCATAATTCCCGTTTCGTGCATCTTTCCTACCAAATGGAAGGTATTTCCACCGCCAACAGCCACGGCTTCGGCACTCCTCATCAATTCGACAGGATTTTCTGACCGGTGCACCGACTTTAATTTAAAGCCCAGCTCCGCATACACGGCGGCAACCCTTTGCTCATAAACATTATAGCTTTCTTCCAAGCTTTCATCCGAGAGGTTTACCCCGGCATAAGGAACAAAAACCACCTCCTTTACCTTATGCTTGTTCAAAAAATCGGCGATAAATTGCTTTGGCCATTCCAGATACGGCTTTCCCGCCATGGTTGAATTGCTTATCAACAATAGTTTTTTCTTACTCATATACTTTTTTATATTTAAATTTGAAATCAAAATTAAGACTTTTTCTATTCACTTCCCTCGAAAAGTATTTATACCATTCTTGCCTTATCCCCTGATCGCTTATCATCTCATTTACCGAGTCGATATCGAAACCTTCCGATGATTTCATGGCCCTTGCCAGTTTTATTTGGATATCCTTGCTTTCAGAAGCCGTTTCCCCTTGCGAATTCAATATTTGCAAATATTCGAATGCCAGGAGGAATTGATCTTTTGCGATAAAATATTCAATACTGCTAACTGTTAATGATTTCAATTTCTGCTGTTTAACAAACTTGCGAAGCGATGGCAGGCTAAAATTATACATCCCGATGTTCCTTGAAACATATTCGCTTCGCAAAAGCAGGTATTTATCGATCGCATCAAAATAATTACCGCTGAACAATTGGTTTTTCATAGATGAATATTCTTGATAAAAATCTAGCAGGTATCCGTATTTATCCACGAGGCTATCTGTTTTATAGGAATCTAGCTTACAATCGCTATTATCCTCCATCAAAACATAAGAAGATTTTATTCGTTCCACTGCAACATCAAACTGTCCGGACCTGATTTTCAGTACTATGTCGTTATTATATTCGTTAAGCCTGAACTCGGCATCGAGGCAATGCCGGCCCTGCATCTTGCCGATTAGCTCGCGCATGGCCCTTTTGATCACTGGATTGTCCTGTTGTAGATATTTTGCTTGTAGATCCTCGGCATCCTTGAGAAGCGCAGCTGCCCTGTCACCGTGCTTTGCCCAGGTTTCGAGACGGGCTTCCTCCAAAATGCTTAATATTTTCGGTTCCGAGTAAGCCCTCAATAAGATATTTAGCCTTTCCACCTCATAGGTTAATATTTCACTTTGGATATTTTTGGCTTTCAACAGATTATCAAAGGCTTGCTCATTATTCCCCTTGTCCAATAAAATTTCACCGTTTTGCAAAAATTCAAGGAAAACGGAATAAGAAATTTCATCAAGCTCCTGTTTGTCGTAAATAATATCAGGGTTGCCGGCAATATATTTCTTGAGATCGAACAATTGAGAATAGGAATCATCAAGATTTGAAGTTTTCATTTTTGAGCTAATATCCTCAATCTTAAGCCTGTAGATCCCATTACAGGCCAGCACCTTAAACCGATCAAGCTCATCATCCTTTTCAAGATTTTTTTCATCAGATATGTCCATTGCATTTTTTATCAGCAAATCGGCCTCGTAAAAAGATTTCTGCCCGAGCAAAACTTTTATCCTGCGTTTTTGCGCTTCCACATAAATAGAGAACGGGCTTACAGCTATCCCGGTCTCAACAAACATATCTTTGTTCTTGCGATAAACCTCCTCTGCCTCCCGGTAATAGTTCTGCGCAAATTTCAACTTTCCGCTCTGAAGGGCTTTGTCCGATACCTTGAGAAACGATTCTATCATGCCGTTCAGAGTGGAATAGGCGGTCTTGGTATATAATTCAGATTCCTGCAGATCGAATCGGGTTTGAAGGAGCTTGGCATTCTTCAATAGTGCCAAAGCCATTATGTTCCTGGACTTGAGAAAATATATGTTCGCAAGCTCGACAAAACCCTTATAAAGCAATTGGGGCACGATAATGTTTTCGCCATAGGCGTAAGCATCATAATAGTCTGATATAAAGTTTATTATCCTCAGGTCAGACATATTGTCCAAAACAATCATCTGCCTGTAGGCAGAAACCATATATGGTTGCAACTTAAGCGACTCTTGGTAATAGTTTTCCGAAACACCTATTAGCTTTTTGACATATAATGATTTATCTTCTAGAAAACCTCTTTTCAATTCCCTTTCCAATGTTTGCCGCGACAAAGTGCTCCAACGTTTTTCCAGTCTTTTGAAAGCAGAATATTTCTGTTTGAAACCTTCAGGGTCCAGTTTTGAGAGATGTAAATTGTCCTCAAAGTCCAGCTTGCCCAATATCACGCCCAATCTCGAAGCTTCCTGCCAACTAATGAAAACCCCTGAAGCGCCCTGCTTGGAAGCCCTGCCCTGCTTAACGAATTTTTCATTTAATGTGCCCAGAATCCGGGAATAACCATAATAATCGTTGACCAACTTGACAAGATCGTTGAATTTATGATAATCGTTTTGCGAATATTCCACCCCGGCAATTTCGGCATCTACCACAAGGCCTGCATCGGAAAAGATACGTTGTTTGGTTTTCAAGATCGTCAGCAAACCATTATTTCCCATAGATATTTTCCCGGAATAGATTATTTTCCCGGCTTTTATAAGTTCAAGCTTGACTGCATAAGCCGATGCTTGCAAAAGACTGTCAACACTAAACCCGCGATATTCATTATCCCCTTTAATCGATATTATCAACGGCCTGGCCTCAATTTGGACTTTACCGCTGCCAAGCAGTTTGATGCTTGTATTTATCTCATACTCAACTGATACTTCAGTCCTGGAGAGATCCTTGTTATTTCCCAGAGCTAATAGTGAGAGGATTTTCCTGCCTGGGGAGTCCTCCGGCAAGCCGGATTTGTTCAAGACAAATACCTGGGCTTGATCTTGTTGGGCAGCGGCCGTGCCCCACAGAAAAAACAAAACAACAAATAATTTGCGATAAATAAACCTCACATCAAATAATTGAATGGCAAATTTATCAAATTTGAGCTTTGAACGTAAACTTTCCGTATGTTGCCTGCTTTAATATTAGATATGAAAGTACCCAAGATAAGACTCGAACTTACACGACCTTGCGGTCACTGGTCCCTGAAACCAGCGCGTCTACCAATTTCGCCACTTGGGCATTTCAATCTATTTTGTGCCCAGAACAAGAATCGAACTTGCACTCCCTAACGGGAACATGGCCCTCAACCATGCGCGTCTACCATTTCCGCCATCTGGGCTTTTGCCTTTACAAGGATTATTCCCCTGTAAAAGCGGCTGCAAAAATAACACATATTTCCAATTTGCAAATAAAAATTATAATTAAAATCCCAATGCTGCTCTATTTAATAAAAAACAGCATTGTTTATCGTCATTTGCAATAAATTTTTAATTTTACGTGAAAAAACAAAAATATGTTCTCTGAAAAAGACATTGCCCAAATAAGACAAAAGGGACTTGATATTAAAGATGTTGAACATCAGATAGGAAACTTCAAAAAGGGTTTCCCTTTCATAAAACTTGTTGCTGCTGCAACTCCCGGGAATGGCATAGAGTGTTTTGATGATGCCGGGATAGACGAATTAGTCAAGTTTTTCGATGATAATTATCCTGATTACGAATTGTTGAAGTTCGTTCCCGCGTCAGGTGCCGCAAGCCGTATGTTCAAGCATCTTTTTGAGTTTATGATTACTTTCGGGGGTAGCCGGGAGGAAATTGCCACCATGGAAAGCGACAAAAGCTTCAACTCGGTCTCTAATTTTTTCGCAAGCATCAAAAACTTTGCCTTTTATCAAGACCTTAAAAATATCATCTCCGCAAACGGATTATCGCTTGACGGTTTATTGGACAAGAAAGATTATAAAACGATATTGGAGTATTTCCTTACCGACAAAGGTTTAAATTATGCCGCAATGCCAAAAGGGCTTTTGCAATTCCATTCTTACGACGAGGGCCCTCGCTTATCGGTGGAGGAGCACCTTGTCGAAGCAGCGGTTTACTCGACAAATTCAGAAAAGGTATCGAAACTGCATTTAACGGTTTCCCCTGCTCACGAAAGCAGGTTTAAAGATGCAATAGGCGAAAAATCAAGTATTTATGAGCAGAAATATGGTGTAAGCTATGATATCGGGTTCTCGCGTCAAATGCCTGAGACCGACATTGTCGCCGTTGACATGAACAACCAGCCCTTCCGTACTGAGGACGGCACGCTCTTGTTCAGGCCCGGCGGACATGGCGCCCTTATAGAGAACATGAACCGGCTTGATGCCGAAATCGTATTCGTGAAAAATATCGACAATATCGTTCCTGACCGTCTGCGAGGCACAACTTACAGATATAAAAAAGCAATCGGCGGCCTCTTGCTCAAGCTTCAGGAAAAGAGCTTTGAATACCTTGACATGCTGGAAGACGCCAACCTCGACGACGACCTGATTGAAGAAATAAGGGAATTTGCCCAGGATGAACTTTTTATAAACATCCCTGATGCCTATCTTGGCTTTGACAAAATGGAGCGCATCGACTTTCTCTTTAATAAGCTTAACCGTCCTATGCGCATTTGCGGAATGGTAAAAAACGAGGGGGAGCCGGGCGGAGGCCCGTTCTGGGTAGAGAACCAGCAGGGTGTGCGATCCTTGCAAATAGTTGAATCGTCGCAAATGGACTTGAACGATGAAGGACAAAACCATATCGTTGCCAACGCCACCCACTTCAACCCCGTTGACCTGGTTTGCAGCATGAACGACTTCAAAGGCGATAAATTCGACCTGAAAAGATATGTTGACCCCGAAACCGGTTTTATCTCCATAAAATCGTTGGGGGGCAAGGATTTAAAGGCACAGGAACTGCCAGGTCTTTGGAACGGGGCCATGGCTGACTGGATCACGGTTTTCGTGGAAACGCCGATCATCACCTTCAATCCGGTTAAAACCGTAAATGATTTGTTAAGGCCCCAGCACCAGGCTAAATAGAAGCTGTAATTTGCATGGGTTACTTTATTAATTATATAACTTAAAGAAATGACAATGAAGAAGATTATTATCGCGGCAATGCTGATTTCCACATTGCCGATTTTCGGGCAAAATCATTTTGTTGGTGTAATAAGTGGAATAAATGGCACATCCGTTAATTCCGATTACACTTTTAACAACAGCACTAAGAGGTTTGGTTTCAAGGGCGGGCTGACATATCAATATCTGATTAATGACAAGTTCAGTCTTGATATCGAGCTGCTTTATGAACAAAGAGGGTTCAAGAACGATATAAGTTTTATCAATCCATCAGGTGACCCCATCGGCCCGAAGGAAAATAGTGAATTCTATTACGATTACCTATCGTTTCCTATAAAGGCCGGATATTCCATCGGTAATACTTTTTCAGGTTTTGTTAACCTTGGCATCGTCCCGGCATACATCGTGAAGGCAGAAATAGCAGTCCCGACTTTCGGGGGCAGCGAAACCTTTGATAATATTGACAGGGCCACATCATTCGATTTCGGGGGGCTGATTGAAGCTGGCGCTGCTTATGCCATTATGGACAGGCTCATTATAACTGCTTCATTTGCTTATCAGCACAGCATTACAACTTTTTCAAACCCGGATTATTTTTCCGACAGCAATATGAGGCATTACGGCATGTCCTTGTCGGTTGGGATAAAATATGCATTGAAAAAAAAGGGGGATCTATAAAAATTGATTTCGCTCAAAAATCAACTTATTGAACAAACCAAGTTGAAACCAAGCCGCGTTTTAAACATCATCTTGTTTCTTTGCTCCCGCTGCTTTTACTGTCCCTGCCGTGAAACCTCTTGATTCTTTAAGCAATTGTTAAGCAATTGTAACTAAAAGCCCGATTTATTAACCTTTTGTTATCGTTAACCTAACATCATTGTAGTTTATGAATATGATTTTTGCCTCGTAATTAATTTTAAAACTAAAATGATGTTTAAAATGAAACAATTTACTTTATTGGCTGTTGCGACAGTTATTTTCCTGATGGGTCTTAACTCATGTAAAACAAAAGACGGACCCAGCCCGGAAACAAAACAACCTTCGATGAGTTCAATTCAGATTAGCGGGGAGCTAAAGCATTTTGTAGTAGTTATAGGCTTTAGCGAGGGTGTTTATAAGAACTCCGACAAAACCGGCGACCTCGACGAGAACAGTTTCGATATTAGCCTCAACGGAGGAAGTACGATTTCCTCTTATCTGGTAACCCATTCAGCAGGACAATTGAACGCATCTATCATCCTTGAGCTGAACGATTACACTACGGGCCAGGAAGTACTTTCAGTAAAACCTAAAACAGCCAACAGTATCTACAATGCCGATGGCAAGGCAATGGCTGCCACCGAGGAAAAAACTGCAAGCCTCGACGGAACCGTGCACGAAACAATAACCGTAAAGGATGACGGCAACGGGACCGGTACCACAACTTGGACCGCAAACAACCTTTATGTTCTTGACGGACTTGTATTTATCAACGACGGCCAGACACTTACCATTGAAGCAGGAACAATAATAAAAGGAAAAGCAGGCCAGGGCGCCAACGCATCTGCCCTGATAGTTAGCCGTGGCGGAAAAATAATGGCCGAGGGAACGGCTGAAAAACCGATTATTTTCACTGCGGAAGCCGATGACCTGAACGGGTCCGTACAGGATTTGACCGACGGACTTTGGGGAGGGGTGATAATTCTCGGAAAAGCACGCACAAATGCCATTCCTCAAGAACAGCAAATAGAAGGAATCCCCCAAACCGAGCCGCGCGGAGTTTACGGAGGCACCAACGACGCCGATAACTCAGGTGTACTTAAATATATCTCGATCCGCCATGGCGGCACCGACATAGGCGAAGGAAACGAAATAAACGGCCTTACCTTGGGAGCCGTCGGAAGCTCTACAGAAATTGAGTTTATCGAAGTTTTCGCTAATAAGGATGACGGAATAGAATTTTTTGGCGGTATGCCGAGGTTAAAAAATATAGTAGTTGCCTTTTGCGGCGATGACTCATTCGACTACGACCAGGGATATAGAGGCTACGGACAGTTCTGGCTTGGCGTTCAAGGTTATGAAAGAGGCGATCGCTTAGGCGAGCACGATGGCGGCACCGACCCCGAAACAGGTGAGCCCTACGCAATTCCAACTATTTACAACGCAACTTATGTAGGCCGTGGCGATGGAGCTGCAAAAAGAACCCTTACTTTCCGCGATAACGCAGGAGGAAACTATGCCAACTCCATTTTCTACAACCAGGAAAAAGGCATCGACATAGAACTATTGGTGGATGAGAGCTCATACACGCGATTTGAAGCAGGCCAGCTTACAATCAAGAACAATATATTCTTCAATATCGGCGATCCCATTATCAAGGTATCGACCGGCAGCGGAGTAACTGATGCGGACAAGGAAGCCGCCAACCTGGTTCTTATGGCATATTTCAACAATTCAGGGAACGAGTTCAGCGATCCCGGTTTCACTATCAACGGAAATACATTTAATGTGATCCCTACCAATGATGTTTCACAGAACCTTACTGCAACTACCGATAGCTGGTTCACCACTGTCAACTACAAAGGAGCGATAGATCCCGCGAACGACTGGACGGCGGGATGGACTCTCTACTCCAAATATATGAACTAATACGAATATCCGGTTTTATTGGAGGCGGCTACTATGGCCGACCTCCAATAAAGCCGTTATTGATTAAAGGAATAAAACATATTGAATATGAGCATAAAATATATACTCTATCTTATCTTAATATTAATACCGCTGGGGGCTGCCACCCAAACAGGGACCCTTAAAGGAAAAATAACCGATGCAGAACTTGGCGAAGTTCTAATAGGGGCAACTATCCTCATCGACGGCACTTTCATAGGGACTTCTACCGACCTTGACGGCAATTATACAATTACTGATATTAAACCAGGGATATATAGTTTAAAAAGCCAGTATATTTCATTTCAAAGCCGGATATTCGAGAATGTGGAGATCAAGGCCGGCGAAGTAACGACGGTTAACGTAATACTGAGCCCGACAACCGTTGGCCTGGAGGAGTTTGTTGTAAATGCTAAGGCAAACCACCGTACCGAAACGGCGCTTCTGAGCATCCAGAAAAAATCAAGCAACGTTATCGAAGGCTTATCGGCACAGCAGATGCAACGCTCGGGCGACAGCGATGCTGCCTCCGCCTTAAAAAGGCTTGCGGGGATTAACGTCCAAGGGGGCAGGTATGTATTTATACGGGGATTGTCGGACCGTTATTCCAAGACCACTATAAACGGCTCCGAGATCCCGGGCCTCGATCCGGACAGGAACACCGTCCAACTGGATATTTTTCCGACCAACTTATTGGAGAACATTATCGTTTACAAGACATTCAGCCCCAATTTGCCCGGGGATTTCACAGGAGGGTATATTGATATACGGACCAGGGATTTTCCTGAAGCTTATCAACTTGACGCCTATGTTGCTGCGGCCTACAATAGCAACGCCAGCTTGAACAACAACTTTATCTCATATCCCGGCTCAGCGAGCGATATACTGGGTTTCGACAACGGGACACGGGATATCCCCGCCCCTGCCAGCGACAATATCCCAAACTACCCGAACGACTTACAAACTTTATCAGATATAAGCATGGCTTTCAACAAGGTGATGGCCCCGGTTAAAAGCCCATCGTTCCTGAACAACAAGATGTCGTTTTCGGTAGGCGACAGCAAAGATTTCGGCAACAGTCAATTAGGGTATTTTTTCGGCTTTAGCTATAAACATGAAAACGAGTTTTACGAAGACGGTATCAAAGCAAGGTATAAATTAGGCGGGGCTAATGATACCCAGCTAATTACCGAGCACAAATATAATGACACAAAAGCCAGTTCGGAAGCATTATGGGGCGCCCTTCTAAGCATCTCGTATAAAATTAACGCTTCACACAAATTGAGCATAAATATGTTTAAGAACCAAAGCGGCATGTCGGTGGCCCGGTATATGATCGGGGAGAAACCTTCCGACGACGCCGATGGGCTGTTTATTGAGACGCGTGTCCTGCAGTGGCTTGAAAGATCCTTGAACACGGCACAGATAAAAGGGAGCCACTATTTTGAGAACCTCTCGAAACTAAAGTTCGACTGGATGGGCTCGTTTACCTTTTCATATCAAAACGAGCCGGATATGAGGTTCTTTACCAATAGTTATTATCCAGGAGCGGAGGGAGATAACAAATACCAAATAGAACCCTCGATTTATAGGCTGCCCGCAAGATATTATAGGAACATGAAAGAAAACAACCTTCATCTCAAGGGCGATTTCACAATGGATCTTGGTTCGGGGGCCCAGTCTCCCAAATTAAAATTCGGGGCTTCATATTATCATAAAAAACGTTCTTTCAACGATAGAAGAATTGATTATGCCATCCAATATCCAATATCAGGCAATTCTTACGACGGAAACGTCGCAAATTTTTTGGCGGATGGGAATATAGGCGTAAACTTTCCGACCTATGACCCTGAAAGAGGATTTAACTTTGGTTTGCATGTCAGGGGCAATCCGGGTGATGATTTAAAAAATTCCTATAAGGCAGAGCAGGGTGTTTTGGCCTTATATGCCATGACCGATACTAAAATCGGCCCTTCATTAAGAATTGTCGGCGGCTTAAGATATGAGAGCACGCTTATCAACTCAAGAAGCAACAACAACGAACTAAAGCCGGGATATTTGAAGAACAACGATTTTTTGCCTGCCCTCAACCTTACTTATTACCTGAGCAGCAGGACAAACTTACGTTTCAATGCGAGCAGGACCCTGGCAAGGCCAACATTTAGGGAACTAGCCCCTTATGCTAACGAAAACTTTGCAGGTGGCGAAACTTATGTGGGAAACGCTGAACTGAAAAGAACCCTGATCAACAATATCGATCTTAAATGGGAGTATTTTGCCAAGCCCGGCGAGGTCTTGTCCGTGGGCGGGTTTTACAAAGGATTTATCGACCCGATAGAACTTGTGGACAATCCCAAGTCCCAAAACCCCGAGCTGAGGTGGGACAACGTTGACAAGGCTAATGTTTATGGTCTTGAATTCGATGTCAGAAAAAACCTCGACTTTTTAAGTGCTTTGAGGAATTTTAAATTGGGAATAAACATTTCTTATATCTTTTCCGAAGTCGCCATCGACTCTATAGAGCTTTCGGCAATCTTGGCCACCGACCCGGGAGCCAGGGCAACAAGACCTATGTCGGGACAATCGCCATATATCTTCAACGCCATTATTGGCTACATAAACACCGATATCGGCTTCGACGCCAATATCGTTTATAATGTGAACGGCCCTAAAATCATTATAAACGTAAAAGGCGGAACACCCGACATATACGAGCAGGCATTCCATTCGCTTAATTTTACCGCTAACAAGGACATTGGCGCAAATTGGCAGATAAGTGCAAAGGTGAAGAACATCCTCAACGGTGTTTATAAACAATCATACTTTTATAAAGGAAACGAATATGTTTACCGCAGTTTTACCAAAGGAACTATTTTTGAACTAGGAATAAAATTAATGATCAGGTAATTGGATATCCGCTTTTTTCATAGAAAAGACCGGGTTTCTTAACGCAATACAGTGAATACGACTGATTTATATTCCCCGCCCTGATCTACTGCGGTGAGTTTATGCTTACCGCTTGCCGGAACGAAAGGCAGTTGGTGCCTTCTTTTCGTGATCCCGATAAGCTTGTCGTCCAAATGCCAATAGATGGTTGCATTATCATCGTGATGGCTAAGCTCGAAGATGATTTCCTTAGCCTTGTTATTTTCATCATGCGAAACGAAGATAGTCGAGTTGGATGTGGGGTACATAAAGTCCATGCTGTTTTCTCCACCCGTTTCACCGCAGCCGCTTCTATATGGTGGAAGAGGCAGGTAGGCCGGATGCTTTTTCTTATAGTAATACTCTTGTACCGGGGGCAGGACAAACCAGTTGACAGCCATTAGCCCATCGTCGTCGGCGCATTGACGCGATAAGCGGTATTCCTTGTTCTTATCAGTAAAGATATGTTTATGATAAGTGCATACTTTAATCGACTGCTCACTTAAGCCGCAGTCTATCAGTTCGGTATCTTCACAGAAGCGGGAAGCAGGGAGTCCGCTACGCTTACATACCTCTATTTCCTGTAACTCGTCGTAGGGAGGATAAAACTCAGTACTTTGTTTTAGGTTATTAAAAATATCAAACATAAGGGGTGCGGCAGTTTTGGTCCCGCTCAAACCATTTCGGCCTTCGCCATCGGCATTACCAACCCAAACGCCCACAACATAATCTGCAGTCGTGCCAATGGCCCAGGCGTCTTTATATCCGTGCGACGTCCCTGTTTTCCATGCTATTTGCGAAGATGACCCAAAGTTCTCCCAACCGGCTTCCGTCTCGGGCCTCGATACCTTTTTTAGTGCATCGTAGCAAAGCCATATCGAGGAGGCATGCAAGGGCCCAGGCTCTTCTGTCATCTTCGTATCAATTAGTTTATCAGCAAGCTCAAGCCTTAAGGGCTGATAAGCATTCCTTGGGTATTTTCCATAATTATCGTCGAAGCCCCTAAGCGTTCGGGCCATTGACGTATAAGCACCTACCAACTCATAAAGAGATGTCTCGCCCCCGCCCAAAATGAGGCTCAAACCATAATAATCGGCACTTTTGTTAAAACTCTTAAAGCCCAGCTTATTAAGCAAATATAAAAAACGTGCTATGCCATATTCCTGAAGCATATAAACTGCCGGAACATTCAATGACCTGGCAAGTGCCTGCGATGCTGGAACAGCCCCCTGGAACTCACCATTATAGTTTTGAGGGGAATAATTATCGAAATAACTCGGGATGTCCCTGACCAGGCTGTTGGGCAGAATACTTCCTTCATCTAGCATAGCAGCATAAAGAAAAGGTTTTAAAATACTTCCCGTACTCCTGTTGGCCATTGCCATATCATTATACTCGTCTTTTATCTTGAGTTTTGTCGTGGAGGAAATATTCCCGGCATAAGCCAGCACCTCCCCTGTTTTAACATAAGATATTATAACTGCCGCATTATTGATCCCGATATCCTGAAAGCTGTTTGCGTGACCGCTTAAAGCCGAGTTGACCATTTTCTGCAAATAAACATCGATAGTAGTAGTATGTGTCAGCCCCTTGCCCGATTTCTCGAGCTTTTGTAATAAATGAGGGCAGGTTTGTTCAAGGTCCTTGAGTTTGTCCGGGATCTCCTCAAGCACGGCCAGCTCATATTCCAGGCTATCTATAATTTGTTGGTCCATAAGGTTTTTCAACAGCTTATCCCTTTTCTTCCTTAAGCTGCTCCGGTTCCTGCCGGGATGAATTAATGCCGGGGCATTTGGCAATACGGCAAGCGTGGCGGACTCTGCCCAGCTTAGATCGCCGGCAGGTCGTTTGAAATATCGCCAGCTGGCGGCACTAAGGCCGACGACATTACCTCCAAAAGGCGCATTTGCACAATATAGCTCGAGTATTTCCTTCTTCGTATGAGTTAGTTCCAGCCCCAAGGCCATGATGCCCTCTATAGCCTTTTCCTTAATGCTCCTTGCCTTGCCTTTCCTGGCAATCCGCATCACCTGCATGCTTATGGTGCTGGCTCCCCTGACAATTTTACCGGCCATGATATTGTCCCTTAAGGAGGTAAACACAGAAATGGGGTTTATGCCTGGGTGATAATAAAAATACCTATCCTCAAAACTCAAGATACAAGTCTCGAACCTTTTGGGTATCAATGTTGTATCAGAAAAACGCCATTGGCCGTCAGAAGCGACCTTAGCCCCAAGTAGCCTACCCTTCCTGTCAAGGACAACGGTACTGAAACCATCGGTGAACAAGGGCCTGGGCAAAATTATCCAACCACCGATAAATAAAAGCACAACGGCAGCCGTAAGCCACATAAAAATTTGCAATATTGTCTTTTTCAGGATTCTCATGATGCTAAAGGCCTTTTTTACTCCACCCTGACCCAACCGCCTCCTTTAACGGCTTCTATGGTTTTATCGTACATATCGCTGCATGAGGCAGCCGGAAGATAAAACTCGCCTTTGTAGGAGGCATTTAAGAGAACGATGAACTTTTTGGTATCACCCCTGCGGAGAACAAAAAAGAAGTTTACCCTGTCGTCGCGGAAATCGACATAATCAGCGGGATCCGATTTCAGCTCGGCGCCTAAATCGAACAAACGGCTGTTTATTATTTCCCACCCAGACGGGAACACCTGGCTCAAGGCAAGATTGCGCATCCTTGAGGTCCAGTTGTTCGTAATCTTGATCTCGGCATAAAAATCAGTCCCTTGCTTAATACGTCCGGGATCGATAAGTTTTCCGTCCATATCTTTATAAAGCAGCTCCATACCAATCTTTGATTCCCTTTCGAGGGGAGCACCCATTTTTGGTATTCCCGATGCAGTTACGGTAAGAAAGATTTCTTTGGAACCTGTATTCTCGATTTTTATTTTTCCTCCGGGTTGGGCATCAAGATTAACTGAATAAATCGGCTTTCCCGTTTCTATCACGCCCGAGTTTTTATTTGCCCAAGTATAACTGAAGGATAAAGGCTCATTTTTTTTATCCTTGGCATAAAACTGGCTTATTGCACTTAACGAAAAAGCCGTTGTTTGAGTGCTATACCATCTGTTCGACTTCAAAGCCTCCGCTAGCTCGAAAACCAGCGCGAGGGCCTGCTCTCTGTCGATATAATTTAACGCATTTATGATCATTGCCTTATCCCTCAGCTCGGAACCGTAATTATAATACCAATACGAATCGTTGGGACTCAGGTATTTTATATTAGCAATTGCCTTCATGGCAATTCTCTTTTGACCAGCCAAAGCATAGGAAGCAGCAAGCTCATATTTTGCGATTGCATTTACGTTTTTTATCTCGCGCAATCGGTTCATGGCACTTATGTTAGGCTTTCCGGCCAACGCCAAGCTAAACAATCGGTATGCCTGTTGCAGGTCGTTTTTTAGCTTGCCCTTTATATCATATCGAGGCGTCCAGCTATCCGAGGCTTTCTTTTGATAGGCAATCCAATTAGTGAGCGCCTGATGTGAAACTAAATAGCCTTTCTCCTCAGCCTGAACCAGAAAATGACCTGCATAGGACGAGCCCCAGTCCGAAACCGTCGATCCACCTTGCCAATAGGAAAACCCGCCTCCTGCCATTTGCATCCTGAGAATTTTATCAATCGCAAAATTTATATTGTAGTCAACTTTATTCTTTTGCTTGTTGGTAAGCCCGACCAGCTGATTTAGATAGAGTTGCGGAAAAA
Organism: Chlorobiota bacterium; assembly: GCA_013151215.1. Classification (GTDB taxonomy): domain Bacteria; phylum Bacteroidota; class Bacteroidia; order Bacteroidales; family F082; genus BM524. The sequence continues at coordinate 24,697 of JAADIS010000113.1, forward strand.
CCGAGGATGTGGTTTGCTCTATGCATCCGTAAGGGTAACGGATCAAATATTCGAGCCTTCTTTCAAGATTGATTTGTGGTATGGCAGAAATACTGATATTCAACTCATTAGACCCTTTTTGCCCAATGAGTTCCGCTATGTGTGTTATAGTGGAGGCCGGCGGGATGATCTTATGCTCAACATCAAAGATCCTTTCATTGGGATTCCTCACCTGTACTTCCAGCTCGTAATAGGCGGACTCGTTGCCTGAGCTTAGCTCTATTTTTATCTTTCCTATTCCGTTGACCTCGTCCACCGAAATATCAAAATCGAGGTCCTTCTCACCAATTTTGTCAACCTTTATCGTCTTCAGCTTATCTTTACAGATAAACATATCGTCAGGAATTAATTTGACCCTTACGTTCTTTATCTTATCGTCCAATATAAAGACCGATACGGGCAACTTCAACTTTTCGCCAGGTGCGAGAATACGAGGCAATGTTGCCAATACCATCAATGGCTGCTTTACGCTGACGGATTTATCGGTTTTGCCATAAGCACCTTGGTTCCCGGCTATCAGCATTACCCTTACCGAACCTATATAGTTCGGCATAAGCAGCTTATGCTCTGCCGTTTCACCTTTTTCCAAGCTAAAAGGCCCTAAATATGTTACTACTGCCTTGAACCTATTGGCTTTCTTTTTAGCTGGCGAGTCGTCAATTATCTCATCGCTTCCGCCTATGGCAAAGGTTTGGCTAATCTTGCCTATATAGGCCGACATGACATCGCTGAAAATATCCCATGTTTGAACGAACAGGGCCTGTTTTGCATAAAAGGAGGAATGCGGGTCGGGCGTCCTGAAATGTGTCAGGTCCAATAGCCCTTCATCGACCACGGCAATAGTATAAGTCATTTTTTCGCCGTTTTTCTCACTGACTTTTATTCCGTATGTCGAATTTGGCCTTATAGTCCCGGCCATTTCCAACTGTGGCAACAAAACACTCTTCTTGTCTTCCACCATAATAGGCACCAAGCCGTATTTCCTTATGGGAACATCCTTGACGTTTGCTCCATAGGGCTGTATTACAGAAATATAGGCGTATATATTCGGCGACATTTCCTTAGTTGCGACAAACTTGACAAGGCTTTCACCGGCAGTTGTTTCCTGCCACCAATAATCCAAGATCTTAGTGTCGCTCTCAAGACTTACCAGCATATTCGAGTTTTCGCCGGTAGGCAGGCTTATTTTAACAGTATCGCCGACACTATATTTTTCATTGTCGGTTGTCAGGCTCAATAAGGCTGCATCCTCTGCTCCTTTCCTGTTTTTCCGGCTGTACCATGATGGCCAATCCAGATAAGCTATCGATCCTGTGCTATGCCCGTTTTCGGGATCGAAGACATTTACATAAAACCTGCCCCATTCAGGATAAGAAATGTTCAAGTCGAAATCTGCTTTGCCATTTTTTGTGTCGAGCCGCGATTGATAGACTCTTCGATAATAATCCTTATTGATGTATCTGCCGGCTGAACGGCCTCCGGAACCATACCACCACGACCAGCTCATCCTATAAACTTCCACCTGCAGACCCTTAACATCCACAGGCTTGCCATTGGCATCAACTGTAACCACTTTGAATTTGTGGGGCTTATCAACTTCCAGATAATCGTTGCCCTCCCCGGCATCGGGTTGCAGCAGCCCGATATAATAATCGTAAGGCGAATATATCTTGCTTATTTGATCGATAGAAAAGTCGCCGCCTTTTTCGAATACCCTGCTCACGAAACTAACCTTCAGCTCTCCCGGCACGCGATCGAAGGAAGGCAGCTTGATATAGAAACCTTTCTCGCCACGGGAGTCTAATTCCGTATCAAGAACAACAATGTCGTCAGCCTTGAAATACCTGCCCACATCATCGAAATTATAAGCGGGGAAATCATCAAAAGAGGTCTTAATGCTTCTTATAGTAGCATTTACCGTAGCCCGCAGGTTTCCGGCAATTCCGCCATGTAGCCAGTTCGCTTTCAGCTCAGCATGATTATCCCCCTTTTTAAGAACCTCATTATCAATAGACAAGTTTATTTTTAGCCTATTTGGTTTTATATCTTCTATCCGCAGCCTCTTGGAGAACTCAGATCCGCCATACCTAAACTTTGCTATCCACAAGCCGGTAATGTCCTCGACCGAAGTTTTTATCCTAAAGGAATAGAAACCGTTTTTATTAGTGGCAATAGTTTGTTCGCTAACTAATTTCGACAAGGGGTCGAACAGCTTTACCGACGCCGGATGCTGTTCCTGAACCTCATTGTTCATATCTTCAACCATCATTGTCAGAAACAAGGTGTCGCCGGGGCGCCAAACTCCCCTATCGCCATAGATATAGGCTTTTATACCTTCCTTTAGCTTAATACCTTTAGTGTTGAAACGCGAGAATGACAGTGTGCTGGCATCGCTTATTTTAAGATATGAATATTCATCGCCTCTATTGGCTATTACGAGCCAGGGTTCTTTGGTGTGCTTGAAAACGGCAAAACCATCGCCATCGGTTTTTGTTTCCTCAAGCAATTGCTGCTGATAATTAAAAATGCTCAAACTAAGGCCGCTTATGGGCCTGGCCGTGATTAGATCAGTTGCAAAAACCTTATAATCCTTGCCATCGCCGCCTTTAAGCGTTAAGCCGATGTTTGAGGGCAAAACGTTCTTTTGGATAAAACGCTTATGATAATAGTACGAGCCTGAGCACGGGTCATCTTTTTTATACCATTGAAAGCCTTCGGGATAATAATATTCGTCCTTATAATAATCACCCGATTGATAATAGGAATATTCGGCGGCATCGTCTATGTCGTCCTGTTCGCACTCATAAAGCGAGTATTCTTTCTTGAATTTGATTTGAACTCTGTATACTCCTGTTTCATAACCTTTTATAAGGTTTCGCAAATCTAATTGATAAGCATTCCATTTACCGTTATTTGCCTGTTCACCGGCCATCAGCTCAAGGTTTTGAGTGCTTATGATCCCCGAAACCCTGCTTAGCTCGTATTTACCGCCAAGATTGTTCATCTGCATAAACTGCATAATGTTGTTCGCAAAAATCTTATGGACTATAACATCCACTTTCGACAGGTTTACGGCTTCAAAAGTCAACAACCATTTGTCCTTGCCGGGCATTATTGCCCCATCGTCCAAAAAGCGGACGGCAGGCTTAAGCTGCCCGAAAAAGCCTTTCAGCACCACTTTGCCGGCTAGGTTTCTCCCCGTCTTGCTTCTTATTTCCTTGTTGATTACCACATTGATATCGCCGATAATATACTTATCCGGATAAATTAAAACCCTGTTTGCATCGATAATATATTTTGCTTCTGGCGATTCGACGATATAGATTATCCCTTTCGGGTTTAAACTTTTGTCGATGGGATCGGAAAAACTGATTTCAGCATACTGGTCAGGGCCGTTTACAAGCTTTATATCAGTTACTTCAAATATGTTCTTGGATGGTATGCGTATTTCCTTTATCCCACTGTCCTTACAATATATGCCGCTTCCGTCCCATTTAATAATCACCTTGCTTTTTTGTTCCATACGTTTAATTCCTATTATCCGGAACCCAAGTGCGTTGCCGATGAGGTAATCAGCAAATACGATGTCGAGCTTATCGCTTTTCTGGCTGGCGCCGATGAGCGTTTTAGCTTTTTCATAATCAACTTTATCAGAGAAGTGTAATTTCCCGTTTATATAATTAAGGTTTTCGTCCTTCTCGCTACTAGATGACAACACATCCAGGCTAACATAAAACCTGAGGGGAATTACGGAAACATCAAACTCAAAATCTTTTTTCTGCCCGTCAGGCACGACAAACAACTTGCCCATATTCAAGATTATATGATAATCCTTTCCGTTTTCGAGTGCTTTATCGGGCACAAAGGCCAACGAGGATTTGCCCCTCCAATACACCTTGCCGCCCACATTCGGCACCATCTTGAATATGTCTTCCTGGATTTGGTCGCCACCATCCTTTATAAGTTCTATATTTTTTCGGAACTCCACGATTATCTCCGAGGAGGAGGAGATATTGCCTTCCGTGGCATAATACACCAACGGGGAATATTCAACTTTCTGCCTGGATTTGCCAGGAAGTTGTTTCCTGTCGGCATCATTGCAGGAATAGAAGCTTAGGAATATTAAAATCAAGCTTAAAACTCGTGTTGACACAGATTCTCTTAACAGGTTGTTCATATCGCAAATGTTTATTGATTAGCAGGAAAAATATAAATTTCAATATTATCTTATACGAATTTCAATGTATAATATTACAATATTTTCTGACCTGATAAATTTATAAAAAATGACATAATACTTGTTATTATCATAATCCCAGTATCTTAAAAAAGTATTCCCAAGATCGGATTTTTGTCATTTTTTACTAAAGTGCATTTATTTTAACGTATCTGCTTCGTTGCTAAACCTTTGAAATAGACGACTATATCGTCAGGATTAGACGCCTCACATCTGCATCAAACTAAATGCATAAATTAATCAGGCTGAAATCCAAATACGGATTTATGGTAAGTTTTTTCATAATAACTAACGGGCTGTAAGCAAGTAATATTCTAGTAGTTAAGTTAATAAATCATAAATGGCCTTTTTCCACATCAATATACTTTCTCTCCATCCACATAGGTTGAAACAACTTTTGCCTTTAGCAGCTGCTCCTCCCCAGCCTTGATCAGGTCGGTATCCAGCACAACAAAATCAGCACGTTTTCCTTTTTCCAGGCTGCCTTTTTCCTTTTCGTCGAAGCTCCCCTTTGCAGGCCAAATAGTAATTGACCTGAGCGCATCTTTCCTGTCCAGGGCGTTCTCGATTTGAAAACCGTTTTCGGGCAATCCTTTTACATCTTTCCTGATTACGGCGGCAAAAAAAGTTTTCAGCGGACTGATATCCTCTATGGGGAAATCGGTCCCGTTGACCAACCAGCCGTTCTGTCCCATCAAGTTTTTATAGGCATAAGCAGACTTCAGCCTCTCGTCCCCCAACCTTTCGTCGGCCCAGTACATATCCGAAGTACTATGTGTTGCCTGGACCGAGGGGATTATTGAGAAATCCTTGAAATAAGCAATATCGTCGGGACTAACTATTTGGGCGTGCTCCACCCTCCAGCGTTTATCGTTTCTTGATCTTAGGATTTCTGAATATGCCTTTAGCATAATACGGTTGGCCGAGTCGCCAATTGCATGCGTATTAACCTGAAATCCTGCATCATAAGCCTTCGAGCACATTTCCAGGAAATAAGATTCAGTATGCATTTGCAAACCATAATTGCCGGCATCGTCGGAATATGGTTTCAGTAATAAAGCACCTCTGCTGCCCAATGCGCCGTCGGAATATAGTTTGACCGCCGAAACGGTCAGCCTATCATAATGTTGAGGACCGATATTATAAAAATAGTCGAAATTTTCCTTATTGGGGTTTATCATGGCATACACCTTTATTTTAAGCTTGCCGTTGTCCTGGAGCCTCTTTATCAGAAGAATATCCTGCTTGTCGAGACCTGCATCGCTTACCGTAGTAAGTCCTGCGGCAAAGCAGTTATACTGGGCCTTCATCAGCGCAAGGCTTTTTTCTTTTTCGCTGAAGCCCGGCACAGTGCTTTTTATCAAACCGGCGGCATTATCGACCAATACGCCGCTCGGCCTGCCGTTCTTTAATATTATTTCACCCCCTTTTATCTTTGTTGCCGCATTTATCCCCGCTACTTTAAGCGCATAATCATTGGCAATTACTGCATGTCCGTCAATGCGCGTCAACACTACGGGCCTGTCGGGGAAAAATTCGTTGAGCAAGCTATTGTCGGGGAACTCCTTGTGCTGCCAATCGTTCTGATCCCAGCCGCGGCCTAGGACCCATTTGGAAGGATAGCTCCTGTCATGCTCCTTTAGCCTCTCAACAACAGCATCAAAAGATCGGGTTCCAACCAAATCCGCATATTTCGTCAGCGAAATGCCATAAGACAAAAAATGGCTATGCCCGTCGTTGAAACCAGGATATACGAATTTCCCATTTAAGTCAAGAAGGTTTTCCGAATCATAGTCCTTTAATATCCTATCATCGCCAAGGGCCAATATTCTACCGTTCTTTATGGCCATGGCCGATGATATCGAAAAATCATCATCAAGCATATAAATCTTTGCGTTATAGATTATCAAGTCGGCGGCATTTGTTTGGGGGAAAACTGGTTTGCTCAAATAAATAATTACAAACAAGATGATTAAAGAAATATTTCGCATGATATTACATTTTTTGATTACTTTGTTAATTCAATAGCTCCTATAGTCTTTATTTCTCGCAAAGCCTTAAAATGCTTATTACGGCAATGATGATATTTCATTATTTATTTTGCAATTATAAGAATATCTGCATGTTACAAAGCCTCAACAAACTATTGACAATTATTAGCCCCACTTACTATTTCAAAGCTTAAGCTTTCCCTGTTAAAGACAATCCCGTCCTTATCGAAATACTCGTTTATCAGTCCTGATCTTACCATTTCATTTGGTTCACCGCTAATGAATTTCCCGTCAGGCGACAACAACCAGATCTTATCGGAAAAACGCAATGCCGACTCTATATCATGGGTCGTCAACAAAACGGATTTGGACTTATTATAAGTCAGCTTCCTAAGCATCCTCATTATGCCCAGCTTACCGGGGGAATCGATAAATGCGGCCGGTTCGTCAAGGATGATCAGAGGCGTATCCTGTGCTATTGCCCTAGCAATGAGAACTCTTTGTTTCTCGCCATCGCTAAGCTGCGAAAATACCCGGTTCTCAAAAGATCTCAACTTCATTATTTCAATTGCTTCCTTTATTTTGCGGATATCATTGTCGTTTAAGCTGCCCATCGCACTTCCGTGCGGAAACCTCCCGAGCGACACCAGCTCGCTTACCTTTAAAAACGCGTCATCAATTTTGTCAGTTAAGACAACGGAGACTATCTTCGATAGCTCATTTACATTTATATCTTTAAAATCCACATCATCGAAGGTTATTTGTCCGGAAACAACTTTTTGCATCCCCAATATAGAGCGGATGAGCGTTGTCTTACCGCTACCGTTCAAGCCCAATACGCTAACAAACTCCCCCTTTTCGACATAAGCGTTTTTTATATGATGCAGTATCCTCTGGTTTTTCTTCCCGACGAAATATGCCGTTTTCAAATCATGTATTTGTAAAACCCGACTCATTATTGCTTTATTTTGGCTCGTTTAACAATGGCCCAAATAACTATGGGCGCCCCGATCATCGATGTTACGGCATTAATGGGCAATGAAGTGTCGTAGCCGGGCAATTTTGAGATAAAGTTGCACAAAAGGGCAATAAAAGCACCCAGGGCAACAACAGCCGGCAATAATATCCTGTGGTTGGAACTATTGAACAAATTGCGAGCAATATGAGGGATTGCCAGGCCAAGAAAGGCAATGGGACCCGTAAAGGCCGTTGCCAGCGAGACCAGCAGGCCTGCGATAACAAGTATCTTCAACTGCAGCACTTTGGTATTTATACCCATGCTGCGGGCATAATTCTTGCCCATCAGGAAGACATTTAAGGAGTTTTGAAAAAGGAAGCCCAAAACCACCAATACGGAAACAGATATTGCCAATCCGATTGATTGCGGGAGACTTGTTTTGGAGAAGCTCCCCAGCCCCCAAAGCACGTATGCCTGCAGTTCAAGGCTGCGGCTAAAGAACTGAAGAACGCCCACCATAGCGTTTATGGCATATCCAATCATGATACCAATTATCAATACCACAACTATGTTTGCTATTTTCGACGATACGAATATTATCAGCAATAAAACGGCCAAGGCCCCCAGGAGCGCAGCCACGACGACTAAGATGTTCCCGAGGGCAAAACCCGACAACATAAAGTCGATTCCCGACAAGGACCCGCTCAATACCACCAGCGCAACACCAAAACTAGCCCCTGACGATATGCCCAGGACAGAAGGGCCTGCCAATGGGTTGTTGAAAAGCGTTTGCAACAATAAACCGCTCAAGCCCAGGGCCATGCCAACAAAGGTTGCTGTAACCGCCTGTGGGAGGCGATAACTATTAATTATTATGGCATCCGGCGAATCGGCGATCCTGCCCAAAAGCGCATCCAATACCCTGTCCCATGAAATCAAGACCGAACCATAACTGAGGTTCAACAGAAACAACATCAGTACGCCGGCAGTAAGTACTATTATATATGCGGATGTTCTTTTAGCCATTTGCATGGCGTAAAAATACTGTTTTTAGCTTTAGTCCGAGACAAAATTTCATACCGCTGGCAATAAGCGGTATGATTACTGAAGAATTGAGATAAGACCTGGTGTCCAGTAGAAATTTTGTGCAGAAATCAAACTGCTGACAAACACTTAGGTTGAAACCGTAAAAAGTCTCATAATACTATAAATAAAGTTCTTGTAAATAAATCGTATATTTCAAGAAGCACCACAAGACCTTGTACTTAAAATGTCGGCAACCATTTACCACAGCACGTGAACAAGATAAATTTCTGTTGACAGCAATAATGCGGAACCCAAAGAATTTGAGAGAAATAGCAAATCGGCCAAAAGCATAAACAACAGAGTATCAACAATAATATTTAAGATAAGCCTCAATCTTAAAACAAATAAAGATTAATTTGGCTTCATTACAATTGATAAAAGTCTATTTTTGCATAAAACCGAAATCATGAATGAGGGATTAGACAATAAAATGGAGTTTAGGCATATAAGGCCAACGGCGATGAGGGCGATTGTTTTAAAGCTTATGATGGAGAAAACTGCTGCCACAAGCCTGCCCGAGCTGGAAAACGAGTTGGAATCGGCTGACAAGGCCACATTATACAGAACCCTGAAAACCTTTGAACAAAACAAACTGATACACCGCATAAACGATGGAAGCGGAACATTGAAATACGCCCTTTGCAAAGACAGCTGCGATTGTGATGTCGAAGACCAACACATTCATTTCCACTGCACAAAATGCAACGGCACCTTTTGTTTGAACGATATTTCAATCCCCAAGGTGATTCTGCCATCAGGATTCAGCCTTAGCGGTATCGACACCGTCGTTAATGGGGTTTGTTCCAATTGCAACAATGATGCTTGATTCAACAGCCTTCGCTGAAAAACAGGAATATTTTTATAAGGGAAAGCTGAGTTTACTGGCCTTTATTGCGTCGATGATTTTCGTTTCCTGCTATCCTACAAAACCAATAAGCAGAAAAAAGCACGATCTTGACACAGAAGTGGGAAACATCCTGGCTTATCCTCCTTTTAAAACCGCATCCTTCGGGTTTTATGCCATCGACCTCAACAGCGGCGAGGAAATTTCAGCATATCAGCCAGATATCGCACTTAAACCCGCCTCCACACAAAAGCTCATCACAACTGCGGCAGCACTGGAAATACTCGGCCCTGATTTCACCTTTGAAACAAAGCTCGCCTATACAGGTGATCTTAGCCAAGAAAACGGATACCTCAACGGCAACCTCCTCTTGATAGGCGGTGGCGACCCAAGCCTCGGCTCCAAATATTTCGAGCAAACAGCAGGAAAGCAGTTCTTAAATGAGTTTGTCAACAAAATAAAGGACTACGGGATCGATTCTGTTTCAGGGCGCATAATTGCAGATGCCCGTTATTTCGACTGGGATATTATTCCGCCGACCTGGTCGTGGCAAAATATTGGGCAGTACTATGGTGCTTCGGCAAACGGGCTTGCGATTTACGACAATTATTTTTCCATATTGTTTAATACCTTCGACTATGGTAACACAACGCTAATAACGGGTATTCGACCTTTTATCGAGGGCTTGAAGCTCACTAATTATGTTGTTGCCGATTCTATTTCATACGACAACGCTTATGTTTTCGGCGCACCCTATTCCAACAGGCGGACGCTAACAGGTGAGCTTCCCGTGCGTCGAACTAATTATGTAGTTGAGGCGGCAACCCCCGACCCTGCATATCTGGCAGCCCTTCAGCTCGACTCCGCTCTTAAAGCGAACAATATTTCGGTAAACCAAAAAGCTACAACGATCAGAAGAATCGTAGAATCGGGCGCAAAAAACAACCTGGCCGGCTTCCGCGTGTTTTATACCAAGAGATCTGTTTCGCTCAAAGAAATTATTGAACAAACAAATATACACAGCATAAACCTGTTTGCCGAGCATTGCCTGTTGCAACTTGCCGGAAATCTCGGCGGAAAAAAACAAACAGTCCCTGCCACCGACTCACTTATGTCGTTTTGGGCACAGAAGGGCATGGACACTCAAGGCATGTCGCTTAATGACGGAAGCGGGCTGTCGCATTATAACGCTGTAACGCCAAGGCAAATGGTTTTTGTGCTCGATTATATGAAAAACAGCAGTGCGCACTTCAAAGAGTTCTACAGCTCATTGGCTGTTGGCGGACGGAGCGGGACATTGGAAAACATGTTCAAGGGCAGTAGTGCCGAAGGAAATATTCGCGCAAAAAGCGGAACTGTTACAAGGGGAAAAGCCTATGCCGGTTACTTAACTTCCGCCTCGGGAAGGGAAATTGCTTTTTCAATGATAGTGAACAACTTCAGCGGTAGCTCAGATGAGGCAAAAGCGAAATTGGAAGAGCTGATGACCGCACTTTCTGATTTTAATAAATAGCAACAATTTATAATGAAGGAGTTGATTAAAAAATTCGAACAGTACCAAACACCGTTTTATTGGTACGATATGGAATTGCTCGGGAACACCCTTAGGGTCATTAAGGAGGAGTCGTCCAAATATGGTTTTCAGGTTCACTATGCCGTAAAAGCAAACGCTAATTTAAAGATTCTAAAAAAGATAAAAGAACACGGTTTTGGCTCGGACTGTGTAAGCGGTAATGAGATCCTGAGGTCGGCAGAAGCCGGATTCGCATCCGACAAGATTGTTTTTGCCGGCGTGGGCAAATCCGACGAGGAAATTAACATAGGGCTCGAAAACGACATTTTCGCGTTTAATGCCGAGTCGATACCGGAACTGGAAGTTATAGACGAGCTGGCAGTGCTCAAGGACAAGGCTGCTAATGTTGCCCTCCGCCTTAATCCCAACTTGGCGGCATCCACACACGAATACATCAGTACCGGGCTGAACGAGAACAAGTTTGGCATCAACCTCATGGATATGGACGAGGTGCTCAAGGTTCTCGAGGGGCTCAAAAACATCAAGCTTTGCGGGATACACTTTCATATCGGTTCGCAGATAACCGACATGGACAACTTCAAAAGTCTTTGCGACAAGGTGAACGGGATACAGGACTGGTTTGAAAGCAAGAACATAAAACTCGAACATATAAATGTTGGTGGTGGTTTCGGAATCGACTATGAAAATCCTGACAAAAACCCAATTCCGGATTTCAAAGCTTATTTCAAGGTCTTTGCCGACAATCTGCAATTGAGGCCCTACCAACAGCTGCATTTTGAGCTTGGGCGCTCAGTTGTGGCCCAGTGCGGCAGCCTTGTTGCCAAAGTCCTTTATGTGAAGAACGGAGTTGAAAAGAAATTTGCTATTGTGGACGCCGGGATCACCGAGCTCATTAGGCCTGCCCTTTATAAGGCCCGCCACGAAATACATAATATCTGCTCGGAAGAAGTTCGGGAAAAATATGATGTTGTAGGCCCTATTTGCGAATCGGCTGATTTCTTCAGAAAAAACATTATGTTGCCTACCACAAAGCGCGGCGACCTGCTTGCCATAAGAAGCGTTGGCGCCTATGGCCAGGTTATGACCAGCCGTTACAATCTTCGCAGGATTGTTGAGGCACATTATTCCGATGACGTATAGTAGGGTCTGCCGAAAAAGTCCGTAGTGCATCATATACGAAGCAGCAAGGTGAAGGTGTATAATAATACTGCGAGTCGCAGCAATGAAGTAGATGATGTGCTACGGGCTAGCAAACAAGATTATTAGAAAAAATGCAGGCTTTTTTAATAAATCCTTGAAAAATGTTTGCATCCCTAACTAACAAAAATCGTGTAACAATATATACCTCACGTTGTTAGGCGTTTTTCAGCAGACCCTAGTTAAACAAAACACATAATCAGGGAGCCAACCAAAACCCGACCGAGACCCCTAGTATGGTGCCGATGACATAACCAAGTATCCCTACCAGCACTGCTGGAGTAACCATGTTCTTAGCATTGAAGGATGCTGCCATTGGTGCTGACAAGGTAGGCCCTGAAACGTTTGCGCAGGAGGCGATAGCAATCTCCTTAAGGCTGAATTTAAAGATCTTGCCGAAAAACATAATAATAATAAATTGTATAAGTAGTGTTAGGGTTGCAAATATCAAGATCCCGGGGCCAGCAAGAAATACATCTTTCAAGTTGGAGGCCGCACCCACAACTGCCAGGAATATATATAGCATCGACATGCCCAGGCTGAAAGCGATATCTTCAAGTTTTTTAAAGATTTTAGGGAAGGTTGATACAACTATGGCCATTAATATCGTTATTACTAAGAGGCTCAGGTTCGCGGTGGTATTGAACAGTTGGGCCAGCAACCCGCCCAGCCAAGAGCCGGCAAAGGTTATCAGCGCGGAAATAGCGATGGCATAGGTAATGGAACCAATGCTTGGTTTTTCACCGGGTTCTTCGGTTTCCTCAATAGCGGCATTGTTGTTTTTGGCATCAAGCTCAGGATAATATTTTTGCAAGACTTTGATGAACGGCAGGTAGAAAAGAAAGATGAGATAAAACTGTATGCCGAAATTATCAACTGCCATAGTAGTTGTAAACAGGCTGCTCGTACTGAAATCAAGGGTTTCGGAAGCAGCAACGAAGTTTACGCTGCCGCCCACCAGTGTCGCGACGAAAACACCTGCGACCTTGAATGTCTCAGGGCCTACATTAACGATAAAGAAACTGATTATCGACCCAATTACTATTCCTGCCGCACCTATCAGGTAAATTACTATTAGCCTCCCGGATTCTTTAATAATTTTCAGGATGTTTGCGCTGAAAAGCAGCAGGGGAATTGCCATGGGCGTTACATAATCGAAAACGAAATCATATACAACCACATCTTTATCGCCCGAGGCGGAAGGAAGGAAATGAATGAGTGCAAGTATTGCCGTTAACACCATGGTGTACATCACGCCTGCGATATTCTTTATCCACCCTTTTTTTTCGGCGTAAACACCAAATGCCGAACTTGCCATGATGACTGCCCAGATTGCCAAATGATTGTCTGCTGAAATTAATGAACCCATAATTCTGGTTTACTGAAATAAAAAATAATAAATTTCCGCTATATGAAATAATGCCCTAATTACAATACTGCTTTCTCAAGAAGCTCAAGACTGTTTTCGTTGGCGTTCAACCTGGCTTTTATGCCAAAGGGAATGCTTATTTTATAGTCGATATGCCCGAAGGGCAAGCCATAAGAAATTGGCATGTCATACATCGACAAAAGATCGTGAAGTGCCTGCCTGAGGCCAAGGGAAGGTTCTTCGTTTATATTACAATTCTTGAACACGCCCATCACAATACCTGCTGCATGCTTCAGTTTAGTCGCTGACAGCAGGTGAAACAACATCTTGTCCACCTTATAGGTTTTTTCATCTACTTCCTCCAGATAAACAATCTTGTCTTTAAAATCGGGTTCGTATCCTGTTCCTATCAATGATTCAAGAACACTGATGTTGCCGCCCGCGAGATCTCCTTCGGCCACTCCCGGATTTAAGGTATAAATATCAAATTCAGGATTCCGGATTGTGTTTTCCTCCCTTTTATAGCCGTATTTATAAGTACCCGACGGTTCCGCTACCAGGTGATTGAATGAATCCACCGTGAAACTGTTGAAGTCGGACACTCCCATTGGGCTGTAAAAACCCACAAGTCCTGTTTTTTTATAAATGGCCGCATGCAGGGCTGTAATATCGCTATAGCCTAAAAGCAGCTTGGGGTTTTGCCCTATAAGTCCGTAATCCAATAGGCCTAGCAGCCTGACAGCACCGTAACCACCTCTTACACATAATATTGCATCAACTTCTTTATTGGCAAACATCAACATCAGCTCGGCAGCCCTGTCGGCATCCTTTCCCGCCAGGTAGCCGTACTCATCCAGTACGCTATCCTTATATAATACGCGATACCCCAAACCTTCAAGTTTGTTGACGGTTTCCTCCAACTGAGCGTCTTTTATCGCACTGCCGGGCGTTACAAGCCCGATTAGGTCGTTCTTCCTAAGCCGGGACGGCAATATCCTGGAAATCCTTTTCATTGGTTGCTGCTTATCTTAAGTATTCCTATTCCCGGCAGCTCGTTGAGCGTCACCTTGCCGTCAACAACCTTTATACCATCATAAATATCGTTGCTGATGAGCAGGTTGCCGTCAAGGTCAGCCCAGTCAGCAAGAGGCGACAATTGTGCCGCGGCAGATACGGCGCAGGAAGTCTCTGTCATACAGCCTATCATGACGTTCATGTCGAGGGCCCGGGCTACGGTGATCATTTTATGTGCTTCGCGCAAGCCGGTGCTCTTCATCAATTTTATGTTAATGCCGGAATATATCCCCTTGAGCCTGGCCACATCGGCAAGACGCTGAAACGCTTCATCGGCAATTGTTGGCAATGGGCTTTTTTCGGTGAGCCATGCCATATCATCAATTTGTTCTTTCGGTAATGGTTGTTCAACAAAGATAATCCCCTGTTCCTCAAGCCAGTTTATCATTTCCAATGCTTTGTCTTTATCATTCCAACCTTGGTTCACATCAACGTATAGCGGCAGATCTGTTATTGACCTGACTGTATTGATCATTTCTTTATCGTTGCCTCTCCCAAGCTTTACCTTTAAAACCTTAAGTTTTTCAGGTGCCTCTATTGCTTCTATGGTTTTTTCCCTTACTATTTCGGGCTTGTCTATTCCTATCGTAAATGAGGTGTTTGGTGTATTTTCAGGTGATAAGCCCCAAAGCTTATACAATGGTTGATTCAGCATTTTGCCCACAAGGTCATGGAGGGCGATATCAACACAGGCTTTGGCCGCCCTGTTTTTATGATCGACCGACTCGACATATTCGAGTATCTCATCCATTCTGAACGGATCGTTGAATTGGCTCATGTCAACATTGTTCAGGAAGCCGGCAACTGATTTCTGCGACTCGCCCAAATAAGGTGGCATTGAGGCTTCGCCGTAGCCCGTAAACCCTTCATACTCAAGTTTACAAAGCATTACGGGGGTTGTGTCTCGCGAAAACTCGGCTACTGTAAATGTGTGCTTCAGCTGCAGGTCGTATGGCCAAAATGTCAACTTTAGTTTTCCGCTGCCTGGAGAAACAAGCCCGGGGCTTTTGCTAAACGACGGATTTGGCAATACTGTTGCTATCGAGGCAGCACCCAATGTTTTAACAAAATCTCTCCTATTGGTTTTCATTTTCTTTATTTAGTATCTCTTTATAAAAATCGTTGTCTTTGATCCTCTGAACCCCGAAGTCGTCGTAGTTGCCGTTAACCCTTACTGCCCTTACAAAACGGCGAGGATAAGAACTTATATAATTGCTTTGCGTACTGTCCATGCTGTTTATCCGCACCTTGCCGGAAGCATGAATAAACTCCCCGTCCTTTATATATAAAGCAACATGGGTAACTTTTTCAGGAAGCGTATCGCTGGCAGGGCGGCCAAAAAACAAAAGGTCCCCGGCCTGTAGCTTATCATATTCATAATCAGTGCTAATCTCTTTGCCGTATTTTGTTTGCTGCGAAGCGTCGCGCTGCAAAACCAGTCCGCTCATAAAATATACTGTCGATGTAAACCCACTACAGTCGATGGCCTTGGAGGACGTACCTCCCCATAAATATGGTATTCCATTGAACTTTTTAGCAGTTTCAACTAGCTCGTTCATGTTTGGTTCTTTATTCGAGAGTTCCTCAAAACCGATAAATTCATTTTTCAGGACGAAAGCATTTCTTCCGTCAGGATAACTCACCCGATAAAATTCCCCCTTCTCCCCTTTTACCGGCAGTATGCACCCAAGGACAAGGTCGCTGACCACCAGCGATTTCGTATCGGGCTCCGAATATGAAAACCCATATTGCTTATCGTAAACGATTTTTTTTGCAACTTTGTACTTTTCCAAATGTTGCCGGTCAACTTCCACTATGGCACCGTCATCGGTCCATGCGATGTATTTATTAGGCGTCTGCACCAAATACCACTCGTCTCTCATTTCCAATATCCTCAAGGGGGTGCCTAGTAGGGCCTGGGTGGCTATTTCTGCTGAGTGTCGCGGCTCGGAACGCAGGTTTATAACGGAATTGTTGGCAAGTGCGCTTATCAACTGGGCACTTTCTTTTTCCGGCAACAATTCTATATGGGCATCAACTTCCGGGAAGTCCTTTGCTATTAAAGCTTTTACGATATTATAAGTAGCTTTATTGTCAAGAGCCAAGTCCAGCCTGCACGCTCCGTTAGTCTTTTGTATATCTGACATCCAGAGCTTTACACGTTTGTCGGGGGCATAAACCTTTTGAACTGAGTCAAGGGCGGCACTTAAATCATAGCACGGGCCGCTTTCTTCAACAACATTGGAACAGGAGGACATAAAAAACAGGGTGGCAATCAGGCTTAGCAGGGAACATCGTTTCAATAGACTGACCATAACTCTGTATTAGTTGATTTTAAGAGCCAAAATTAGTAATTATTTAAACTAAGCAAATATTAAATTATTTTTGCTCCAAAATACTTATGAAATGAAAAATATCGCCATTATCTGCGGAGGGTATTCCGGTGAATACCAGGTCTCGATAGAAAGTGCTGCTACCGTCCATCGCAACATTGACAAGGATAAGTACAAACCATATATTATTTATGTTGAAAAAGACAAATGGTTCCACAAAGACGATGAAGGCATTGAGCATTATGTAAACCGGAATGATTTCAGCCTCCTTGTCAGGAACATGCCAGTTAAGTTTGACGGTGTGTTCAACGCTATTCACGGGAGCCCGGGGGAAGACGGCAAGATACTGGCCTTTTTTGACACAATCGGGATGCTTTACACTTCCTGTGATACGGATTTGTCGGCACTTACCTTCAATAAATATCATTGCAACCACTTCCTTGCTTCTTTAGGAATCAAAGTTGCTCGGTCGGTTTCATTTTTAAAAGGGGAACATATCGACAAGGAATCAGTTATTGACGAACTGGGACTTCCATTGTTCGTGAAGCCAGCGAGGAGCGGCTCCAGCGTGGGTGTCTCGAAAGTGAAAACAGAGGAAGACTTCGGGAATGCCGTTGATGTGGCATTAAACATCGATGAAAGGATAATCATTGAAGAATTCCTCGATGGACGCGAATTCGGCTGCGGACTGTTTATGGGCGACAAAGAACTGAAAGTACTACCATTGACCGAAATTATCCCTAAAAATGACTTTTTTGATTTTGAGGCAAAATATTCGGGCTCTATGGCCGATGAAATAACCCCACCGGGAAACTTAAAAATTGATGTAGAGATTGATATCAAGGCTACTTCTGCAATGATATACAGAAAGTTAGGCTGCAAAGGGGTTATCCGCATTGATTATATGCTTAGCGGGACAGACCTTTATCTCATAGAGATAAATACCGTTCCGGGCTTATCGCCGGCAAGCATTATCCCACAACAAGCCGAAATAATGGGCATTAGTTTGAAGGAATTGTTCAGCACTGTGATACGGCAGATGTTCAAAGGTGGAAATTACTGATTAAGACTTGCCTGCCTGGCGGAGCGGGACGAAGTAGCGTACAAACAGCAACGCAATAGTTGCGGCAAGCCCTACAACAAAAAACCAGGCTGCAGCGCAGCGCTCCCTATCATACATGGAAACAAAACATTAGGATTACATCTGGGATTTTTAGGGGAAAGCGGGAGTTATCCCTTTATTATTAGTTATAATAATTTATTTTTATCAATAAGTTTATTACTTTTGCAAAAGAATTTACACACTAGTAAGCAGCGGTAATTGACGGGATCATTAATTGATAAACTTGTTTTTCGGACAAGAACTCTTTATTCCAATACTCCCCTATTACGGTATTATCCACTTAATTAAATAAGAATGGCGAAATCGCAACAGACTTTCAGTAAAAAAGAAAAAGAAAAGAAAAGATTAAAGAAGAGACTTGACAAGCAAAAAAAACGTGAGGAAAGACAAGCAAATTCAGAAGGCGGCGGCCTGGACAGCATGATAGCCTACGTTGACGAACATGGAAATATTACCGATACCCCGCCTGACCTCACTCAAAAAAAGAAAATTAAAGCCGAAAATATCGAACTGGGCGTTCCCAAGCGCGAAAAGGAAGATATTATTACAGAGCGCAAAGGCCGGGTAGAGTTTTTCAACGACTCAAAAGGATTTGGGTTCATAAAGGAAAATGGGACACATGAGAAGTTCTTCGTTCATATAAACGGCTGCTTTGAGCAAATTCAAGAAAACGACAGCGTTATATTTGAGATAGAGCGCGGCTTGAAGGGCATGAACGCCGTTCGCGTCAAAAAGGCATAAGATCTTCCATACATATTTAAAACAACAAAAAATCCGGCTAATACCGGATTTTTTTGTTTATTGTAGGTTTTGTTAAAGCATCATCTAATTGTTAATCAGTATTTTAGTACTATACACAAGGCCTTTGCTCCCGCTTAGCGTCATAAAATAGAGCGTATTGCCACCTACATTCCCGAAACTGCCGGCAGCATTCCCATTAATGGTCGTGCTCTCAATAAGCCTACCCGACAAGTCGAATAATTGCAATTGGTAGTTATCTTGCCGGAGCCCCTTGAAGCTAATTGCCTGACCCGGGCGGTACGGATTTTCAAAAATCGCCTCTATACCATTGCCAGTATTATCGGCAATGCCCATAACCTGGTTATAATCAAGTATCATCTCCCATTTTCTCCAGTTGACCCATTCCTCTGTCCAATGATGCCATTTTTGGATTATTGTTTCGGTCATATTACCGTCAACATCGTAAGTATATGAAGCCTGCTGAACGTTGACCCACTGGTCGCCCCACCATGGCATTTGCTGCCAGACATAATTGCTTAGAAGTTCTTCATCGTTATATGTATAGGCAATATTGATATCGGCTTTCCATTCAGAGCCCCACTCGTTCCAGTATTCGGCCAAATAATTCGAGACCTCATCAAAATCGGTATATGTGTAATTATAGCGGTGGGCATCTTTCCACCCGGCGTCGCCTGCCCAATACTGACTTATAACGGTTATTATATTATCGCCGGAATCATCATACGAATAAAGATAATTCCTTTCGTTCTTCCATTCGCCGGACCACCATTTCCATCTATATACAGTCTTGGAAGTCTTCATCCCCAGATCGTTATAGTCGAAACTGCTATAATGATGGCTCAGCCATGCATCGGAATTAAAAGGCAGGTACTTTACCGTGTCGGCTGTCAACAAGCCGCCAGTCCATGTAAAGACCTTCATCTGGTGAGGAACCCAATCCTGATGCCAATGCGACCACCACTGCGTTTCAATTTCAGCTAGGTTTTCAGCATCATTATAGGTGTTTATCTTTTTAAAGTAATTCACCCAAAGCGATGAATCGTTGTTCCAATGCTGTATAAGAAGTTCAGAAAGACTCCCGAAGGAGGTATATGAATAGTTGAACAACAAACCATCCTGCCAGTCGCCGTCGTCATTCAAGAACTGGAAATATTTCTCCGTTACCAGTTCGTCGTCGTTATAGTTTTTGATTATCCTGGCCCTGAGCGCCCAATCCTGGGCATCTTCGCTCCAGTGATAACCCAAAAGCGTATCGGTTCCCAGGGTGCGACTGATAAAAGCATAATACTCCTCCTCGGTTTTTACTTGTTCCGTCTCGTCGTAATTGACGGTTAAATCCAGATGTTCTTCGTCCATTTTTTCCTGAAGAATCTCGGGCAGCTGTGGCATTTGTGCCAGCAACACCAATGAAAATGTCATTGAAATCAAAAGAGATAGAAATTTTTTCATAATCCAATAATTTAATTATTTTTCCCAAAAGTAACAATAATTCAAGTAATTGACAACAGTTTTTTTGTTAAAACCAATAAAATGTGACTAATTTAACATATTGACAAGGGCGTTTTCATCTGATTATAATTCAGTTCATACCGGCTGAACACTATAACGGAACAAAGGAATCTGACAAAAAAGCCAAAAAACCAAAGATTTTATAAATCATTACATAAATTATGTAATTTTTGTTTCAAGACTAATTATACTTTTGTACCCTAATAAAAAAAGAACTGTTTTGATATCATTCGATGACATAAAATTTCATAAGCGTTTCCTGAACGGAAAAGGAATGGTTATCGATATGTTTAAAACAACAAGCCTGATTTTTCTTTCCTTGGTCATCTTCATTTCAAGTTCCGGATTTAAAGTCAGTATGCATTTTTGCGAAAACACCTTATACGACATAGGTATTTTATCTCAAGCAGACAACTGCTATAAGGATGCCAGCCATCACCATAATGTTGAATGCTGCCTGGAAATGGAAAAAGTACCAAAGAACGCCTGTGAAAACGAGACATTCGAGTTTCACAAGCTGGATTCTTTTGTGGCAACGGCAATAAATATGGACCTAAGCTCAAATATCGCCCATGATTTGACGCCTGCCGTTATAAGTATTTTCAATTTAGTTGAAGAACCCACAAACAAGCACATCACTGTTTTTGTAGAGGACTCGCCGCCGATGCGACTAACCACGACCCTGTCCTTGCTACAATCATTTTTACTTTGATTTTTTATTGGTAAACAATTATTTACGGTATGTAACTATTTTACTATTTTTGTGAGTAGTAGTTATAAATCATTTGCCGTGAGACCGAATTTCAATAAATAAATCAAATTAAAAATTAAAAATGTTAAACAAGACTATTAAATTTTTCTTAGAGAACAAACTGGTAACATTCATACTACTGGCTGTGTTCATTGGTTGGGGGATAGTAAACTCCCCTTTTAACTGGGATACCGGCTTCTTGCCCAACGATCCCGTTCCGGTTGACGCCATCCCAGACATTGGCGAAAACCAACAGATAGTTTATACTGAATGGGCAGGAAGGTCTCCACAAGACATAGAAGACCAAATCTCCTACCCTCTTACAACGGCCCTATTGGGCTTACCTGGCGTAAAGACCATCAGGAGCAATTCAATATTCGGGTTATCAAGTATTTACATAATATTTGACGAGGACATTGAATTTTATTGGGGGAGGACGAGGATACTTGAGAAGTTGAACTCGCTGCCTGCAGGCACCTTACCGCCGGGGGTCTCCCCTGCCCTAGGGCCGGATGCCACCGCCCTGGGTCAAATATTCTGGTACACACTCGAAGGACGGGACAAGGACGGAAATCCCGCCGGAGGCTGGGACCCTCATGAATTAAGGACTATACAGGATTTCTATGTCGGATATTCCTTAACTTCCGCTAAAGGTATAGCAGAAGTTGCCTCCATAGGTGGTTTCGTGAAGGAATATCAAGTAGATATCGACCCAAATGCCATGAAAGCCCATGGCGTAAACATCGCCCAGATAATGTCGGCAGTAAAAAACAGCAACCTCGACATTGGCGCCAGGACTATCGAGTTCAACCGCGCCGAATATCTGGTCAGGGCATTGGGTTATATCAAAAGCCTCGAAGATCTCGAGCAGAGCGTTGTTGCCGTCAACAATAACATACCTATAAGGATAAAGGACGTAGCCAAGGTTAATTTCGGCCCTGCTACCCGTCGGGGAGGGCTCGACAAGGGAGGCTCCGAAGCTGTTGGGGGCGTCGTTGTTGCACGTTATGGTGCAAACCCTCTTGAAGCAATAAACAACATTAAGGAAAAAATTGCCGAGATAGCGCCTGGGCTACCATCCAAAACCCTTGAGGACGGAACGGTTTCAAAAGTTACGATAGTACCTTTTTACGATCGTACGGGACTTATTAAAGAAACGCTGGGGACTCTGGAGGAGGCTTTATCTTTGGAAATACTAGTAAGTATTTTAGTAGTTATTGTGTTAGTTCTAAATTTACGAGCCTCTTTCCTGATTTCCAGCCTGTTGCCCATAGGCGTACTGATGACCTTCATAATTATGCGGCGGGCCGGGGTTGATGCGAACATAGTCGCCCTCTCGGGTATTGCCATTGCTATCGGGGTGATGGTGGATGTTGGCGTGGTGTTTACGGAGAATATCATCCGGCATCTGGATATGGCGGAAAACCTTGGCGCCAGCGGCAAACGTTTGCTTACGATAATTTACGACGCCACCATTGAAGTTGCCAGTGCTGTAATCACTGCTCTTTCAACAACTATCGTCAGCTTCCTACCGGTATTCGCCATGCAGGCTGCCGAAGGCAAGCTATTCCACCCACTCGCGTTCACAAAAACTTTTGCGATGCTTTCCGCATTGTTCATCGGAATTATAATAATACCCACATTGGCAAATGTTATTTTTGCCCTTCGCTTCGACAAAAAGAAAATCAGATATGTTTTCAACGGATTGTTGATAGCAGCAGGTATTGCTTTTGGCATAATTACAACAAATATTGTTGCCCTCGTTTTGGTATTGGTAGGGATAAACAACTTGTTTGAGTATCGCTGGCCGGTAAACAGAAGGAAATATGTCAACCTGATAAATATAGTGCTCACCTTAACAGTTGTAATATTCTACTTGACAAAGATTTGGATGCCTTTGGGAGCACAAAACAGTTTTGTGGCCAACTTTTTGTTCGCAATAGCCATAGTAGGAACAATATTGGGCGTGTTAATGACGATAGTTCATTTTTACCCTCAGATTTTACGTTGGTGCCTTGACCACAAATGGCAGTTCCTTAGCATTCCTATCACTGTTGTGATCTTTGGGATAGTTGTTTGGCTGGGCTTTGCTAAAGTGTTCAGGTTTATGCCCGATTTTGTTGAGGAAACCTCTTTTTGGCAGGCAGCAGACGAGAAGTTCCCGGGAATTGGCAAGGAGTTCATGCCTTCGCTCGACGAAGGATCGTTCTTGCTCATGCCAACCACCATGCCCCACTCTGGCATACAGGAGAACATAGATGTCATTGCCTTGCTGGACAAAAAAGTAAATTCGATTCCTGAAGTGGAAAGCGTTGTCGGCAAGTGGGGACGTGTAAACTCGGCCCTCGACCCGGCACCTACCTCAATGTATGAAAACCTCATAAATTATAAGCCCGAATTCATTGTTGATGAGGACGGTTATAGAATGAGGTTCAAGGTTGACGACGACAATGCCTTTATATTAAAGGACGGAAGCAAATACAATCCTTCCACCGACGATTACAGGTCAATCAACAAGTCGGAGCTTATCCTTGACAAAAGAGGGGAATATTTCCGCCAATGGCGCAACAACATACATTCGCCTGACGACATCTGGAAGGAAATCATAAAGCAAGCCAGCATTCCCGGCTTGACGTCAGCACCGAAATTACAGCCCATACAGACGCGTTTGGTAATGCTCCAAACCGGAATGAGGGCGCCTATGGGCATCAAGGTATTCGGCCCGGATCTGGAAACCATTGAAAAAGTAGGCTATAAGATAGAGGGCTATCTCAAAGAAGTTGAAGGCGTGGAGCCAATTTCCGTTTTTGCTGACAGGGTTGTTGGAAAACCATACCTCGAGATGGAGATCAACCGCAAGGCGATAGCACGCTACGGCTTGACAATAAAATATTTGCAGACCATATTGAGCGGGGCAATTGGCGGCATTAAGCTGACCTCTACCGTTGAGGGCAGGGAGAGATTCCCGGTTCGCATGCGATATGCAAGGGAGTTCCGCGACAATCCCGATCAGCTCAAGTCTCTTTTGATACCAACCCCGACAGGGGCGCAAATACCCCTTGGAGAACTGGTCAGCTTTAATTATGTAAGGGGGCCGCAGCTTATAAAAAGCGAGGACACATTCCTGGTTGGTTATGTTATTTTCGATAAAAAACCTGAATATGCCGAGGTTGACGTTGTTGAAAACGCCCAAAAACTGCTTAACGAAAAAATAGCAAATGGCGAGTTCAAATTACCCGCTGGCATAAGTTACATATTTACAGGTAATTACGAAAACCAGATCAGGGCAACAAAACGGCTTATGATAGTGGTCCCTATTTCACTGATACTGATTTTCCTCATCCTTTACTTCCAATTCGGTTCGGTAACAGTATCGTTGATGTCGTTCTCAGGAATCCTGGTCGCCTTTTCGGGCGGGTTTATCATGCTCTGGCTTTATGGCCAACCGTGGTTTATGAACTTCGATGTTGCCGGCGTTAACATTCACAAACTTTTCCAGATGGGGACAATAAACCTCAGTGTGGCGGTGTGGGTAGGTTTCATCGCGCTCTTCGGGATCGCGACCGATGACGGCGTCATCGTTGGGACTTACCTCAAGCAGGTATTCGACAAAAACCAACCCGACAGCGTTGAAGGCGTTAGGAAATCGGTCCTGGAAGCAGGCTCGAAAAGGGTAAGGCCTGCCATGATGACGGCAGCCACAACGATTATTGCCCTAATCCCTGTTTTAACTTCCACAGGAAAAGGTTCCGATATAATGGTTCCTATGGCAATTCCATCTTTTGGCGGAATGCTCCTACAGGTTATGACAATGTTCGTGGTTCCTGTTTTCTATTCCATGTGGCAAGAAGGCAGAGTAAAACGTAGTATTAAAATGAAAAAAGCATAGATCATGAAAAAGTTATTAATAATAATTATAATAGGTATGCTGATTTCATCCGCCCTAAGGGCACAGAATGAGTTGAACTCATATCTGGAAACAGCAGCCAGGAACAATCCAGGATTAAAGGTCAGGTTTAACGAATATATGGCCGCACTGGAAAAAGCACCCCAGGCCAAGGCACTCCCTGACCCTCAAATTGCATTCGCTTATTTTATCAGTCCGGTGGAAACAAGGGTAGGGCCGCAACAATTCAAGATATCGGCCTCGCAAATGTTCCCTTGGTTCGGAACCTTGAAATCGGCGGAAAATGCAAGTATCCAAGAAGCCAAAGCGAAATATGAGCTTTTTGAGGAAACAAAATCGGAATTGTTCAATAATGTAAAAAACAATTATTACGATTTGTATTTCAACAACAAAGCGATTAAGATAACTCTTGATAATTTAGACATCCTGAGCTCGTTCAAGAAATTGGCGTTAATTAAAGTGGAGGCAGGTCTTGTATCGGCCGTTGACGATTATCGGATCGAAATGGAGATATACGACCTCGAAAACTCCCTGGCTTTACTGAGGGACAAGGATTACGTTCTCAGGATAGCCTTCAATAATTTGCTGAACACCGAGGGCAATCCTGAAATTATCGTGCCAGGTGATTTATGGACTGACGATATCGCCTACGAAAAAACGGCAGCACTCGACAGCATCCGCGCCCTTAACCACCAGCTCCTGAACATCGACTTCCAGCAGCAGGCCCTTGTTTATAAAAAGGAATGGGCTACAAAAAAGGGGAATCCTTCGTTCAAGATAGGCTTTGACTATGCCTTTGTAGGAAAAGGCGAAAACAATCTGTCGGGCAAAGATGCCTTCATCTTCCCTTCAATAGGCATAACGCTTCCGTTGTACCGCTCGAAATACAAGGCAATGGTAAACGAAGTTGTTTATCTTGAATCGGCCAAAGCCGAC
The DNA here is from genome assembly GCA_013151215.1 of Chlorobiota bacterium. Classification (GTDB taxonomy): domain Bacteria; phylum Bacteroidota; class Bacteroidia; order Bacteroidales; family F082; genus BM524. The sequence goes on from JAADIS010000113.1 coordinate 50,347, forward strand.
GAGAAGATAAATAAGATCAATGTCCTGGAAACCGTTTTTGAGGAGGCATGGAAGGACTATCGTGATGCCAACAGAAGAATAGTGCTGTATAACAGGCAGTTGGAACTTGCCAACATTTCGTTAAAGCTTCTTGAAACAGATTATTCCACAGGAAATAAGAACTTCGAGGAAATATTGCGCATGGACCGAAAAGTCCTGAAATACAATCTCGAACTGGAGAAAGCGAAAGCCGACAAGCAGGCATCCATATCATTCATAACATATTTAATGGGAAAATAAAGATCAAACAGATGAAAAAAATAATCAATAATATAAAAGAAAATTACAAACTCGTTTTAGGGGTTTTAGTTATAGGAATATTCCTGGGTTGGATATTTTTTCACCAAGGCGGTGAAAATGCGATCCCTCAAACCCAGACGGAAAACGACGGGCATGACCATGCCAAGGAAGCCGGGACGATATGGACCTGCTCCATGCACCCGCAAATAAAGAAGGACAAACCCGGCAAATGCCCGATATGCTCCATGGATCTAATTCCGGTGCAGGATCATTCGGGAACTACTGACGAGGAATTGGATGCTGAAGCCATCACATTATCGGATGCAGCAGCAAGGCTAGCTCAAATAGAAACGATGAAAGTTGTTCGGGGCAAGCCAACCAAAGAAGTTTACCTTCAAGGCAAAGTACATGCCGACGAAAGGAATATCGCCGAGCTTACAGCCCGTTTTGGAGGCCGTATCGAGAAACTCTTCGTCAATTTCACCGGGCAAAATGTCAGAAAGGGCGAAAAGCTTGCGACAATATACTCCCCTGGCTTGGTAACAGCTCAAAGGGAACTTCTTGAGGCAATCTCGTTCAAGGAAACCCGGCCGGCGCTATACCGCGCTTCCAGGGCAAAACTTAAGCTTTGGGACCTCACCGACGGCCAGATCGACGAAATAGAGCAAAGCGGCGACCCGATAGTCTATTTCGACGTGCTCTCACCCATAAGCGGAACGGTAATGAAACGCCATGTGGCCCTGGGCGATTATGTGAAGGAGGGCAGCGCCCTGTTCCAGGTAATTGACTTGAAAAAGGTCTGGGTCATGTTCGACGCATATGAGAGCGACCTGCCATGGATAAAACTGAATGACAAGGTGAACTTCAGCGTCCAGGCCTTGCCGGGCAAAAGCTTCAGCGCACGAGTTACATATATCGACCCATTCCTGAACGCCAGGACGCGAGTAGCAAAAGTAAGGGTTGAAATGCAGAACAAGAAGATGGAGCTGAAACCGGAGATGTTCGCAAACGGAATTGTTGATTCGGACCTCGCCGACAACAGCAGCGAGATCCTTATCCCCAAATCGTCGATATTGTGGACAGGAAAGCGCGCCATAGTATATGTAAAATCACCGAACAGCAAAGCCACTTCTTTCAAATACCGCGAAATAGTACTGGGCCCGGAGGCAGGCAACTTTTATGTTGTCGCCAAAGGCTTGATGGAAGGCGAGACCATAGCGACCAACGGCGTGTTTAAAATTGATGCCGCATCGCAGCTACAAGGGCTTCCGAGCATGATGAACCCCGAGGGCGGAGCAGGTTCCACTCCTCACGATATGTCGAAAATGGATATGGGCGGCGGCAAAAAAGCAAAGACAGCGAAAAAAAGCAAGTCCATGAGCAAAATGGAAAAGCCCGCCAAGACAGCTGTTGAATTCAAGACTCAGCTAAAGGCAGTTTATGAGGCCTATATTAAAATGAAGGACGCATTTGTTGCCAGCGACGGCAAAACTGCCGCAGCAATGGCAGCCAAAGTCAAAAAAGCCATCGGCAATACCGATATGGCCTTGCTGAAAGGCGATGCGCACATAATGTGGATGGGACAGATGACTAAGCTGAACTCCTTGCTTGAGGAAATTATAAATGAAGGAAATATTGAAAAACAACGATTCATATTTTCTAAATTCAATCCGGTTTTCGCCGAAAGCATTAAAAATTTCGGCTTAAACAACACAACTGCATATTATCAGTTTTGCCCCATGGCCAATGATCGTGGCGGAGCATATTGGATTAGCGAGAGCAAGGAAATAAAAAACCCCTACTTTGGCGACAAGATGCTGGGTTGCGGCGAGACCAAAGAAACATTCAATAATTAATTGTCATTCACCGGACGGGGAAATCAAGTTACCCGTCCGGTGAATCTTTAATCAAATAACATTTTAAATATCAGTCAGATGTCAGAAAATACCTTACATATCAAAAATATGGTTTGCGACAGATGCATTAGGGTTGTAAAAGAAGACCTTAGCAAGCTGGGATTGAAAATTTATTCGGTTGAGCTGGGAAAAGCTGAAGTTGACCGGCAGCCTGATGAAGAAATGTTGCAAAAGATCAAAGTAACGCTCGAAAAAGAAGGATTTGAGCTTATGAGCGATAAAAAGACAAGAATAGTTTCTGCAATAAAAACCGAGATAATAAAGCTTACCCGAGACGAAAGCAACGATCAGAAGCTTAAATTCTCGGAATACATTTCCTCCAAGCTAAACCACGACTACTCATATATAAGCAATCTGTTCTCGGAACTGGAAGGCACTACCATCGAGAAATTTGCCATCAACCAAAAAATAGAATATATAAAAGAATTGATTATCTACGATGAACTGTCGCTGAACGAGATTTCCTATAAACTAGGTTATAGCAGCGTTCAGTATTTGTCGAGCCAGTTTAAAAAGGTTACCGGCCTAACACCTACCGATTTTAAAAGACTTTATAATCGGAGACATAAATAACTGTATTTTAATAATATAAACAAAAATATCATTAATTATTTCCATCATTTCATAATAGCGAATTGAATACTAAGAGTTATTTTTGATAACAATTTATTTAAAATGTTCAAAAAAATCACATACGCCATTTTTGCCAGCTTGCTGATACTCACTATCGGCAACCTGATTACGGCCGGTGGTTTTTGCAATATAAATGAATTACAAAAAACTCAACACGGTTGTTGCACAATGAACCATCCCGGCGACGAGAGTCAAAGCGATTGCGATCATTGCCTTATCACTCAAAAGGAAATAATTAGCATCGACAACAACAAAATTTTTTCTCAAAATAGTGGTGATATAAGCGAAGTTGATTCGGAGATTGCCCCTGATGCCACTGAAATTTCAAGGCCTGCCATTATCAAGCCTAGGTTTTTCAACAATAACAGGGATCGAGACCTGCTCGCTTATTATCACTCGTATTTAATTTGAAGTATTAGTTTGAATTAGTTGAAAGATCAATTCTACGGTCTTTATATGACTAATATAAATTAATTGCATTTTGTTTTTCGTAAGAACAAATGTTAGGTTTCATAATTAAATACTAATAAAATGAAAAAAATCATAATTATAATGCTAATTGCATTCGGATACCAATTAAATGTTTATTCGCAGTTTCAGCTTATAGCTGACACACAGACCAATAGTAGGATTATTGAGTTAAATGACGGCAATTTAAAGTTGATGAACACAGATTTAAAACATAAAACCGTAAGTATAAATAATATTGACAATACACCCTGGAAGAGTTTTAAATTGAACATTGGTAAATCACAAGACCTCTACAACTTACAATTGTTGGATTTAAGTGCAAACCAGCACGACAGCACTCATTTATTTTTACTTTACTCCACCTATCGCAGCGAACTGATGCCCATTGAGGATTTTTCCGAAAAATTTCATGGCAGTTTAACCCTGACCATCACTAACACCAAAGGCGATATGCTCCTGTTTGTTGACAAGGCTGCCGATTATAAGATATTGGGAAGCTACCCTAAATCGAAACTGATTGTTTATAAGCTAAAAAGACATGGTTTCAAATCGCGCAGGAATGTTGAAATATACAATTTAAACAATTATTCATTAAGTCTTTAAAAGCAGTATTATGACACAGCCAAGAACAGTAAACTCGACATTCACAGCAGAGAAGTTTTTAGATAACGAATTGGTTATCAAGTTGCTTAAGGCACTCAACAGCATTAGGGGCATTACTAACATACAGGCCTCGCACAATCAATTATACGTTGAGTACTACGACCGGATGCTTGACGAAAGCTATATTAAAAGCACTCTGGAGAATTTAAACTTCCCGTTTGAAAAAACTGATGTTCAAAAGGGCTTCTTCGGACGGATGATAGATAAAATTGCCGATGACAATAAAACGGAGTTCGGCAGCAGCGGACCCCATTGCTGTGGTTAAAATATCAAAACTATGATTTATCTTAAGACATTTCTGTTAGTATTGGTATTGATAATCACCCTAAGCAGCATTTTTGCCTTAACCAGCAAACATCGCGATAAAGGCAAGGATGAATCAAGGGGTGGGAACAAAGATGAAGATGCCTGCGCCGAATGCGGCATAAAGGAGTTTATCAAGTGCGACAAGCTTTAGGTGCAGGTATTAAACATAGGAATTAATAAAAAATCGAAAATTAAAATTAAAGATCATGAAACTTATAAAAGCATATATCCGCCATCGTAAAGCAGCCGATGTATTCAATGAGCTGCAAAAAGCAGGGTTCTGCTGCATGACCTTCGTGGATTGCGAGGGCACAGGGCAATATTCCGACAAGGAAAAGCAGCACATCAGCACAAAATATCCTTTCACGGATTCATACCGGGTTATAAAACTTGAGATGCTCATCGCAAAAGAACATGTTGAAGCTGTTGTGAAGCTTATTAAAAAGAGCGCAAAAACAGGATATCGCGGCGATGGGCTTATAATCGTCTCGCCTGTTGACGAGGTATATAAGGTAAGAACGGACGAAACCGGGATACTATCAATTTAATTACGACCGCTTATCGCAGAAATCACCTTTATTATAGATAACACACATGAAACTAAGGACAATATTGATTATGGCATTTATAACTTCCTGTTCGTACTACTCCGTAACTTTAAGCCAGGAAAACAATCCCGGCTACAGTAGCATAATGGAAGTTACTGACTCATCGTCCGCTAAGCAGGCGGTCATCCATGAGCAGATAGAAGCGGGAATGCTTTTGTTAAGAACCCCTTACGAACTAGACGACGACTCGCAAGGGCAGATGAAAGCCGTTTTAAGGTATTATTTCTGGCTTGAGGATGCAATGTTCAACAAGAACGCCAACGATATCGCGCTTGCTGCCGGACTGATGAAGTGCAAGACCAAAAATGTCTCGGATAAGAACATTTGGGGAAAGGGCTATACTGCCTGGGACAATCACAAGGCAGCCCTTTTAAAAAATCTGAACCTTATCATAGAAGAAAAACCAATTGCTGAAAAGCAAGCCCATTTCAATAAGATATCGGAAACTATTTATTGCATGATAAAAAACTTCAACATAATTGATAATAGGGCTTATGCTGCTTTTTGCCCCATAGCGCTAAAAAACAAGGGCGCGATATGGGTTGGGGACGGCCGAGTGCTGAGAAACCCGTATCTGGGGAATAAAATGCCCGATTGCGGCGAAATAATCGAATTGTTCAAATAAAGATAAATAGCATGAAAGCTTTAAAAAACAACATTAGCAAATTTAAATTTCTCATGGCAATACTGCTGAGCATGTTTTATGCGAGGAGTTTTTCCCAAACAGAAATCTACAGGACAAACAATGGCTTGTTGAAAGTCTCTACAGATTTAAATAAACAGTCGCTGGTAGTAAGCTCCAAGAAATTAATTATAATGCTCGATTACGAGACAGGAAACTTTACCATGAAGCAAGAGTTATCCGAATTGATTACCGATAACGACTCCGTTCAGGACATGTTGACCAAGCTTCCCCAAAAATTCATTGTCATAAAAGGAAAGCTTGACATCGACTATGTAAACACTATACAGCACGCCCCTATTGACTTTAAGGTTGAGGGAACGATTCTGCCGGCGAATCGGCAAATAATCGGGAGCGGGAACCTGGTCCACATGGTCGAGGGCAGTTCTGCGGCTTGTTTGCTAAGCCTTTCCTTCACGCTTGAAAGCGATGATTTTTTTGACCGGGAAATAAGTTTTCCGCTCGACGGCAAGATTTACGTCAATGTTCTTCAAACACTAATGGCCAGGGTTAATGATTAATAAATTAAAAGAAACCAAATTCCTAAATCTTATATATATGAAGTATTTAAATTTAAAGTTCGGCATCACCTTAACAGTATTGTTGATGCTAATGCTAGGCACCGGGAAATCCATTTTTTCGCAACAGGCGGGTCAATGGGTTGCGCCCGAGGATGCAAGTAAAGTTACGAACCCTTATGCCGGCGACGAGCAAGTGACCAAGGACGGTGAAACCTTATTCACCCAACTTTGCCTTGTATGTCACGGCAAAAAAGGAAAAGGAGACGGAATCGGCGGCATGTCGCTGAACCCCAGGCCCTCCAACTTCACAAAAAGTGCTGTCCAGGATCAATCCGATGGTGCTTTATACTGGAAGATAACCACCGGGAGACCTCCGATGGCTGCGTATGAAACAGTGCTTAACGATAAACAGCGCTGGAGTTTAGTAAATTATATCAGAAAATTTAAAAAAGATTAGTATGAAAAAAATCTATTTATTATCAGTAATGATTTTTTCGTTCGTGGCTGCCGTAAATTCTCAATCGGTAACCAACAACGATTATAAGACACTGAGCGACAACATTAATTCTATTACACCAAAAAACACTTCCTTCATGGTAAGGGGTTATTCCCACTTTGGGCTAAACATCAACGATGAGCAAACAAGCTTTTCTTACGGCCAATTTTCCCCTATTTTCCTTTGGAAGCAGGGCAGCAGGTTTATTTTCGAAACCGAGCTTGAGTTCGAGTTCGAGGACAACCAGCTCAATATCGGGCTTGAGTATGCAAATGCTTCTTATATAGTGTCCAAGGCGTTGGTGTTCAGGGCCGGGGCATTCTTGCTCCCTTTCGGGACATTCATCGAAAGATACCATCCTGCTTGGATTAACAGGCTCTCGTCCAAGCCTTTGGGCTTCGGTCATGATGGCATCGGGCCTTCGTCTGATTTAGGGGTAGCTGTAAGAGGTGCTTTTCAAGTAGGGAAAAGCAAGCTTGCTTACGACCTATATGTTGTGAACGGCCCTCAGCTGAAGACCGGCCTTGTTGAGCCAGAGGAAGCCGGCATGCTCGATTTCAGCTTAAACACCTCTGACAACAATAAGAACAAAGCCGTAGGAGGCCGTTTGGGATTCTTCCCTCTTAGCTCATCGGCACTCGAAGTAGGCGTGTCGGGATATTTTGCAAAACCCGGCAGCGAAACATCCCCCTTTGCAGGAGACTCGATATTAGGTTCATTGAATTACCAAGACGTTTCCGTTTCAATGTACAGCATCGACCTCAGCTTTGTCAAGAACCTGGGGTCTGTTGGCTTAATCGATATCAAGGGACAGTATAATTATTCAAGCCTAAGCGATGCTAATTACTATAATCCCGAAGAAGACAATATATATACCTTCAAGAACAAGAGCTCGGCTTATTATGCACAAATTTCGTATAAGCCTATCTCGGTAAACAATTCAATAATTAAAAACCTGGAGCTTGTCGGAAGGTATTCGGCATATAACACTCCGGAAGATGCATTGTGGAATTCCAAGCTGCGCCAGTACTCAATAGGCTTAAACTATTGGTTAACGTGGCGCTCAGTAATCAAACTGAGCTTCGACAACCTTAAAAACAATGTTTCCGAGGCAAGTGGCGAAAGAAACGAAGAAGAAGAACACGGCCCTCTGTTGGGCAACGCGTTTTATATTCACTGGGCAATAGGGTTTTAATTAATTAAAAGGAAAAAAAATGAAAAATTACTTAAATATACTAATAGTAAGCTTGTTCTTTGCAGTTATGGCCTTCGGGATCAGCAGCTGCGTTTCGGAAAAACAGCTGACGGAAGCAAAAAGCGGCGCCCAACTTTGGGCAGAGAACTGCGTCAGATGTCACAACACACCTTCACCAACATCATACTCCGACCCTCAATGGGACGTAGTAGGGCTTCACATGAGGGTACGTGCCAACTTGACAGATAACGAAACAAAAAAAATAATCGAGTTTTTGAAATCTGCCAACAATTGACAAACATGAAACTTATGGCAGATGTTATTAGCAGCATTTGCCATAAGTTTTATACAATTTATCTATAATATTATAATATACAGTAAGTTGTAAATATGTAAATTTGCTAAATTAATTAAAGAAAATAGTATCATGAATAAAGAAAAAGAAAATACCGGGAATGGGCATAAAGCAGACTGCTGTTCAGGCCGCACAAAAGGTTCATCAGCAGATTTATATGTTTGCCCAATGGGCTGCGACGGCTCTAAGAAATACGAGAGCGAAGGCAATTGCCCTGTTTGCAACATGAAGCTTGTGCCTTTTAAGGAACACGAGCACGAAAAAAACGGCCATAGCGAGCATATGAGCAAGCATGACCACTCGCACGACCATCAGCATATAGCTGCAAAAGGAAGTTTTTACTGCCCTATGCGCTGCGAGGGCGACAAAACTTATGAGAAGGCCGGGGATTGCCCTGATTGCGGGATGCCCCTTGTAAAAGAAGCAGGCACACAACCTAAAGGCACTGTTTACACCTGCTCCATGCATCCGGAAATCCAAAAAACAAAGCCCGGGAGCTGTCCTATCTGCGGAATGGATTTAATACCTCAATCAGGGGATATTGAAAGCGAAGAGCATAAGGCATATAAAAGCATGCTGAAGAGATTTTGGGTAGCCCTTGCTCTTTCGTTACCTGTTTTTATTATTGCCATGTCCGAGTTTTTCCCATTTCTAAACTTGGACAGTATCGCGTCGGGCAAGACTTTTGCCTGGATACAATTTGCCCTCGCCAGCCCCGTAATATTTTACTCAAGCTGGGACTTCTTTATAAGAGGCTGGAACTCAGTGCGCAGATGGTCGCCAAATATGTGGACTTTGATCTCGTTAGGCGTGGGAGCAGCATATATCTTTAGTGTTATCGGACTATTGATGCCCGATCTTTTCCCTGCCCAGTTCAAGGATGCGTCAAACAATGTCCACCTGTATTTTGAGGCCGCTGCAATTATCCTGACGCTTGTTCTCTTCGGCCAGGTGCTTGAGCTTGGGGCCCACAGCAAGACGAATTCAGCAATAAAGGCACTGTTGAACATGGTTCCTCCTGTTGCCCGCCTATTTAAAAACGGCGAAGAAACCGAGATTGCACTGGAAGAAGTTTCCGTCGGCGATATTTTAATTGTCAAACCCGGAGAGAAGATACCCGTTGACGGGAAACTTGTATTCGGGACGGCGATTATAGACGAAAGCATGATCACGGGCGAACCGGTTCCGGCAGAAAAGGAAATAGGTAGCCCGGTTACCGGCGGTACCATCAACGGTAAAACGGTATTCCGCATGGAAGCATTGAAAGTTGGTTCCGACACCTTGCTGTCGCAGATAATACAAATGGTAAACGACGCAAGCAGGTCCAGGGCGCCGATACAAAAACTGGCCGATGTCGTAGCAAAGTACTTTGTTCAAATCGTAATAGGCATTTCCTTATCCACTTTCTTCATCTGGTACATTTGGGGGCCGGAACCGGCATTGGTCTATGCATTTGTGAACGCGGTATCGGTATTGATAATAGCCTGCCCTTGCGCACTGGGACTGGCAACACCTATGTCCATCATGGTAGGCACGGGGCGGATGGCTCAATCGGGGGTATTGGTCAAAGACGCCACAGCCATCGAGTCCATGAACAAGGTCAACAGCCTTATCGTTGACAAGACCGGGACCCTCACCCAGGGAAAACCCAGCTTGAATACTTTTAAGTCCTTTGGCGATTTATCGGACGAGGACATATTGCAGTTCTCCGCCTCCCTTGATGCCAACAGCGAACATCCCGTTGCTGAGGCAATAGTAAAAGGAGCCAAAAAGAAAAATGTCAGCCTTTTTAAAGTAGATGATTTCGAGTCGGTTACGGGACAAGGCGTAAAAGCAAGGCACAAAAACAAACTTATAGCACTTGGGAACATGCGCCTGGTGGAAACCCTGAAAGCAGATATGCCCAAAAAAGATGTCGAACTGGCCGAAAAATGGCAATCGAAAGGCCAAACGGTCATGTTCCTTATCATCGACAAGAAAGTGGAGGGCATGATAAGCGTTGCAGATGCGATAAAAGAAACATCGGCAAAAGCCGTCAAAGACCTTCAAAAACTTGGATTAAAGGTAATTATGCTCACTGGCGACAATAAGTTCACTGCCAAGGCCGTTGCCGACGAGCTGAACCTGGATGGATTTGAAGCCGATTGCCTGCCCCAGGACAAATACAACAAAGTAAAGGAATTACAAGATAAAGGCATGATTGTTGCGATGGCTGGTGACGGCATCAACGACGCCCCTGCCCTGGAGCAGGCCAATGTTGGCATAGCAATGGGAACAGGTACTGATATCGCAATGCAAAGCGCAGAGATAACTTTGGTTAAAGGCGATTTGACTGGCATTGTAAGAGCGAAGGAGCTAAGCGGCAAGGTAATGCGCAACATTAAGGAAAACTTGTTCTTTGCTTTTATTTACAACGCACTTGGCGTACCTGTGGCAGCCGGTATATTATTCCCGTTCTTCGGAATACTCCTAAGCCCGATAATAGCCGCCGCCGCAATGAGCTTCAGCTCGGTTTCCGTAATCAGCAATGCTTTACGGTTGAGGGCCAAATAAATTTAAATAAATAATAATAAATATATAATAAAATGAAGTATTTTATAAACAAGGAGCTAAAAACAGGATTCGAGGAATCCATCTCCAAGGTAAAAGATTCACTGATGAATCAAGGGTTCGGTGTTATAACCGAAGTCATGATGCACGAGAAATTAAAAGAAAAGCTGAATGTTGACTACAATAAGTATGTAATACTTGGCGCATGCAACCCTGCTCTTGCATACGAGGCGCTAAAGCAGGAAGTCAACATTGGGACAATGCTCCCCTGCAATGTAATAGTTCGCGAAAAAGAGGAAAACGTGATGGAGGTTGTTGCCATCGACCCCGTGCCTACAATGGACGTTGTAGAAAATGACGAACTAAAGAAAATCGCCATAAAGGTTAAGGAAAAGCTCGAGCTGGCGCTGAGCGAATTATAGTATCAATAACATTAAAAATTAAATTGGAGAAATGAAGTATTTATTAATTCTGGGTACGGCAGTCGCTTTGCTATTGACCAGTGCCTGCAAAAAAGACTCATATCCCTCCGCCGCAGATTTTATCGGCGATATTACGGGGACCTATGAAGGCAATTTTGTTAAAAATGGAATCATCGACCAGGATTCAGCAATTGCCGAGGTAATCCAGGTTGACGGAGGCCAGGTTCAGATCCATTGCTATAACGGCAATTACGACACTACTTTCAACATGGATGTTTATTACAACAACGACAGCATCATGGTTTGCGCTACAGGAGACACTTTCGAAGGCATGTACGGCCACATGAAGGGAGACAGCCACATGGGCGACATGATGGACGGCCAAAACGAATGGACCCACCACATGGGCGACGAGCATGATAGCGGCGACATGCATTTTGGGGGGTTTAATATGAGCCTGCACAGTTTTGGATATACATTCCAGGACGGTATCGGCGACAGCACGCAAGAAATAGTTTTTAACGGAGTAAGAAAAAATTAATTTTAAATAAACAATTAAATCATGAAAAAATTATCAGTTCTATTCGCATCCTTAATGATGCTGACAATCACATCTTTCGCAGGTGTAAAAACAGAAAAACTAAAAGTTTACGGAAAATGCGGCATGTGCGAAAGCCGTATTGAAACAGCGGTAAAAGCCGTTGATGGCGTTAGCACCGCCGATTGGGACAAAGACACCAAGATGCTCGAGGTTACTTTCGACGAATCAAAAACGGATATCCATAAGATCAACAAGGCGGTTAACGCAGTTGGTCATGATACCGAAATGATGCGTGCCGAGGACAAGGCTTACGAGAACCTTCCCGGCTGCTGCAAATACGACCGCGCCCCTATGAAGGGAATGAAAATGAACCACGACCAGTCCGACGCCGGTTCCTCATGCAAGTCAAAAGGCATGGAGATGGGCACAAAGTCATGCTGCAACGGAAAAACCGATGCCAAGCATTAAAAACTGATCTTACAACAAGCCCCCTTCCCGGATTTAACCCGGAAGGGGGCTTTTGAATTTTTTAGGCGTTGCCGGTAAACTAATGACTAAACGGATTGTCTATGAAAAAAATACTATAATATTTTACAAAAAACATCATAATAAATTAAACACTATTATTAATTAAACGCTATTAAAATATGAAATTAAGACTCTTTACAACAACTACATTAATATTGATCAGCATGATGCTGAAAGCTCAAAATCCCGTACTAATCCCGGGAACTCTATCAGGAACCGAATTTACCCTGAATCTCCAAAACGCGACATTCCAATTCTATGAAGGCATTAACACAACAACCATGGGAGCAAACGGAAGCGTCCTTGGCCCCACATTAATAATGCAAAAAGGCGACCTTGTTGACATTACGGTAAACAACGAACTTGCCGACACAACAACCATCCACTGGCACGGAATGCATGTTTCAGCCGAAAACGATGGCGGCCCCCATACCACTATCGACCCCGGCGGGTCATGGAACCCATCATTTACGGTAATGGACAAAGCGGCAACATATTGGTATCACCCGCATCTGCATCAAATGACCAACAAACACGTATCGCTGGGCATAGCAGGCTTTATAATTGTAAAAGACGACGAAGAGGCCTTGCTCGATTTGCCGCGAACCTATGGAGTTGACGACTTTCCGCTGGCGATACAAACAAAGGACTTCGACGACCAAAAACAGATCGTCGTCCCCTCGAATTCCGACGATGTGGTGATGGTTAACGCAACCATCGACCCCTATCTCGACCTACCTGCCCAGGTAGTGCGCTTGCGACTGCTGAACGGCTCTTCGATGAGGGTGTTCAATATCGGCCTGTCGGGCAACGGGACTTTTTACATGATAGGCTCCGACGGCGGACTCCTGAGCGAAGCACTTCCCTTGACACGGCTGCAGATGGGACCCGGCGAAAGAGCCGAGATACTCCTCGACCTTGGGGACATGCAGGGTCAAACAATTAAAATCATGAGTTATGCCTCTGAGTTCCAAGACGGTATCTATGGGGCTACTTATCCTGGAATGAATCAGAGCATGACACTCGACGGTTATAACCCTAACCCTCTGAACGGCAACAACTATGATATTATTTCCCTCAATGTAATTGCCCCTACCGATAATCCGGTAACAAACATCCCGGGAAGCCTGGTTACGATTACCCCCTGGGAGGAATCCGCGTCCAACATCACCCGCGACCTTACGTTTTCGCCAGAGAACATGGGCCTTGACCAGTTAAACGGTAACTTCCTTATCAACAACACAAGTTTCGACATGGATGTCATTAATTATTCCATCCCGCTGAACAATATCGAGATCTGGAGCATTGCCAACAACTCGGCTATCGCACACCCCTTCCACATTCACGATGTGCAATTTTATATGCTCGACAGGGACGGCAACCCCCCCCCTGCCTCTGAACAAGGCAGAAAGGACGACATACTGATAAAGCCGCAGGAAACGGTACGCTTCATCACTAAATTCGAGGACTTCGCCAACGACCCAGTACCATATATGTTTCATTGCCACATGCTTATACACGAGGACGGAGGTATGATGCTACAGTTCGAGGTTGTTGACGAAACCATAGGGATCAACGATATCCCAAACGGCAAGGGTGAAATGTCGATCTTTCCGAACCCTGTATCGGGCAACGAAACAACAATAAGGCTTTCGGACGACAACCTAAAGATATCGCGCTACGAGATCTATAGCTCATCAGGGGTTTTAACCCAACGACACAATGCCGAGAACAATAGCCCCACAGCTAAGATAAAGCTCGGCGACACTAAACCGGGACTTTATTTCCTGAAGGTCTTTACCGCGGAAAATGTATTTTTAAATAAAATAATCAAGAAATAATTAAAATTTATAAAGATGAAAAAGAAATTATTGTTTTTGTTCTCAATAGCGATTGCAGCCATACTAATGAGCTTTGCAACAGCGCAAAAATCCTCGAAGCCCGAAAAGGCACAAACCACTGAGGAGAACGGCTTCAGCATACCCGACAACGTTAAGTCCGTATTGGATAGATCGTGCCTGAACTGCCACGGCATTGACGGAAAAGGCAAGGCAAAAATAAAATGGAACTATGAGAAAATGCCTAGCTATAGCAAATCCAAGCTCATTTCCAAGCTTTCAAAGATCGAGGACAAGATAAACAACGCTAAAATGCCCCCACCAAGGTTTTTGAAGAAGCACCCCGACAACAGGCTAAGCCAGGAGGAAAAAGAAACACTTACCAACTGGGCTTCGGGGCTTGCGACCGACTTAAGCAAATAATTTGTTAATTTGCAAAATTTATGAAACCGAATTATAATACTTTTCCGAAATTGAAATTTTTATTGATAGTAGTGGTTTTCTTTATACAGGCGAGCTTTGTTGTTGCACAGCAAAGTTTGCTTGAAACCACTCTCAGCAAGGCAAACAAACTTAGGGACGAGGGCGATTTTGGGCAAACCGCCAGGCTTCTGAGCGATTTCAACAACAAATACCCGGGCAATATATGGGTTATGAGGCTTTATGCCGAAACACTATATTGGATGCACGAATACGACATGGCCGCCACTATTTATGAGGATGCCATGAGGATGCACCCTGATAACCTGGACGTAAAATACGAATATGCGATCATGCTTTTCGACAAAGGAAACTATGAATATTCGCAGCGCCTCCTCGATGTATATACCAGTGAATATGACAGCGTTGCCGGCGCTGAATCCTTGCTTGGGATATCGAACTACTATATTGGCGATTTTGTTGATGCCGAAAGGCACCTGAAGAAATCACTCTTCATAGAACCAAACGACAAGAGGACAAGGGAGGTTTATTCCGAGGTGCGGCAAATCGTAAGACCTTGGCTGAAGATCGACGGCAGCTATATGTACGACTCTCAGTTATTGAGGCAAATAACCCCCAGAATAGAAGGCGGGTTTTATAAATCGCATTTCCTGAACCTTTCGTTCCTGTTGTCGGGACGGAATTTCTCAACCGACAGCATCAATACGACATTCATCGATTTCAGGCTGCAAAACAGCTTTATCTTGCCCAAGGCAGGGTTCAGCGCCAAAGTATCGGCAGGGTTATTTTCTTTTACCCCATACGATCAAACGGAGTTTACATGGTCGGTTTCCGTAAAGCAAAAAATCGCCAAATGGGCGAGCCTGAGCGCAGGTGCCGAGAAATCGCTATATACTTATACGGTGGCAAGTATTGCAAAGCCTTTCACGAGGAACCTCTACAACTTCTCTGCCGAATGGGACAAAAATAACGGCTGGAACATTAAAACGGGTTATATAGGCGAATTCTTTCCCGACTCCAACAATGTGCAGACTTTTTATGCCTGGGCACTTAGCCCGTCAATAAAGTTTTCTGTTTTCGAGCTGAAGTTCGGCTATGCTTTTAATTATGCCAACTCCAAGGAGAACCGTTATATTGCTGAGGGATCCCTCGACCATATTGTCGGCAACTGGGTTGACGGGCAATCGATTAAGGGTGTTTACGACCCCTATTTTACTCCTAAGGACCAGTTTAGCAATTCGGTGCTGGCGAACCTGGATATCAAGCAGGGCAAAAAAACCGATATCAAGTTATATGCTTCGGTAGGATTTTATGCCAGGGCCATGAACCCATATCTGTACCTGAATAAAAAGAACAGCGGCAAGCTTGAAATCCGCCGGGACTTTTACCAGGAATCATTCACGCCCCTGGATATGGGAATAAACTTCAATTATAATTTGTCGAACAATACAGTACTCAGTGCGAACTACAGATATCTTCAGACGTTTTATTTCAACAGCAACGATTTCAATATCGGTTTAAAAATATTTTTCTAATATGGCAGAAAAGAACAAAAAAGACTTATGGACATACCGGGAAGCCAAGAACGTAAGGAGTATCGACCGCTTCATATACTATACGCTTTTATTTGTGGGCATAATGAGTATTTTACGTTTTGCCGATTGGTGGTTCCGCCCGCAGCACGTGGAATCCTTGCCATTGTTTACCTTGTTGTCATTAATTATATGGTACGGGATATTAAGGATATTTTTAATCTGGCTTAATTATTCGCGCATAAGAAAACCGGAATTTGTTGAGGCGGAAAAAGGCTTGAAGGTAGCTATTTTCACAACCAGCTCACCCGGGGAGCCGTTAAGCATGTTCGACAAAACCCTTGAGGCTTGCGCTAACATTAATTATCCTCACACGACTTATCTTTTGGACGACACCCAAGACCCTGCTTTTAAGGCCGTAGCCGAGAAACACGGGGCAGTATGGCTTGAGTTGGTCGGGCTGCCGGGAGCAAAGGCGGGAAAGGTAAATGCTGCTCTTAAGATGATCGAGGAGGATTATGTTTTGATAATGGATCCGGACCATATCCCCTTCCCTAACTTCCTCGACAAGGTCTTGGGCTATTTCAAGGACGAGAAAGTAGGCTTTGTACAGGTTGCACAAGCATATTACAATCAGTACCGTTCTTTTACGGCGCTTGGCGCGGCCGAACAAACATATACTTTTTACGGGCCGACCCTGATGGGCCTGTTCGGTTTTGGGTCGAGCGTTGCCATTGGCGCCAACTGCACGTTCCGGAAGAAGGCCCTCGAATCGATAGGAGGTCACGGCATAGGGCTGGCCGAGGACCTGATAACGTCGATCCGGCTTCACGCAAAAGGATGGAAATCAATATTTACGCCAATAGTCGTTAGCCGGGGGCTGGTTCCCGAGGACTTCGGCTCATTCTGCAAACAGCAGCTGAAATGGTCGCGAGGGGTTTTTGAAGTCTTGTTCTCCGAGATACCAGTGCTTTTCAAGAACCTTAACTTCTGGCAAAAAGTATCTTATCTTGCTATCAGCACATATTATATGGTTGGATTAACGACCTTTTTGTATATTAGTATCCCATTCCTGTATTTTTGGACTGGCATACTGCCTGCCAATATGGATTTTAGTGAATTCATAATTAATGGCGCCCCGATAATTATTGTTGCCGTCTTGGTTTATATGTTTGTTCAGCAATGGCTTTCGCATCCCGAGCACGAAAGGGGTTTCCACTTCCACGGCATGATACTTAAAACAGCCACATGGCCTGTGTTTTTGTTGGGAAGCCTTCTGTCAGTGGTTAATGCCGATATACCATATATCCCGACGGCGAAAAAAGCCGTTAAAGGCTTAAGCCCCTATACGCGACCGCTTATTGCTCACCTGATAGTTTTCTTGCTTACGCTCATATACATAATTTATTCGCGTTTGACGATCGTTTCGGAAGGTCTGTTGATAATGACTACGGACAAGGTCTGGGGCATGTTCTCATTTGCGTTTTTGACCATTATCTTGGTAACGGGGGGCATCTATGCCGCCTTCGAGTCGAAGAACCTTGAAGAAGAGGAACCCTGGACAAAAATTGATCTTAAAAAAATTAAAATATGAAAAAAACTGTTTATCGTTTTAGCTTTGCAACTGGCGTAGTTATTGCCGGAATCTTAATAATATTGATTTTCACCTTCCTGGGCGATAAATCAAAAGGGCCGTTAAGCGAATTCCTAAGCAAAATACAATCAAAGGTAATTGATATTGAAAGCAGTTATCTTTTAAGTCAGCGCAAGCCGGTGCGCTCAGCCGATCTAGGCTGGTTCAACAAATACAGGGTCGACAAAGAGCTCCTGAGCTCACCCGATACGATCTTATGGGGCATTTATGATAACCACTATCAGGAATCTTTTGAGAACGTTATCAGGCTTGAGGACAACTTGAACATAGACAATGCCCTTATACAGCTATATATAGCATGGGGCGACAAGCCTGAACAAGAGTTCCCCATGAAATATGTAAAGGCCATAAACAGCCTTGGCTCCACCCCTTTCATAACATGGGAGCCCTGGCTCAACGACTTCGATCGCAAAAAACACGGCCTGAGCATTAAAGAAGACCAAAACAAGAACGGGCTTCTTGATGTAATAAACGGCGACTACGATTTTTATATAGAAAAATGGGCCCTGGACGTAAAGGAATTCGGTAAAACGGTTTTCATCAGGCTGGGCCACGAGATGAACGACCCTTACAGATATCCCTGGGGCCCGCAGAACAACAAGCCCCAGGAGTTCGTTGATGCATGGAAACATGTCGTTGACAGATTCAACGGCCTTGGCGCCACTAATGTCGTATGGGTATGGTCGCCCCACCAGGCTTATATGATGTACGAATATTATTATCCGGGCGATGATTACGTTGACTGGGTAGGCGTAGGCGCGCTTAACTACGGCACCGTGGCCGTTTGGTCGAAATGGTGGTCGTTTTCTGAAATTTTCGGGGATTATTACTATTGGCTCCAGATGTATAACAAGCCATTGATAATAACCGAGTTCGGCAGCCTTGCCGTAGGAGGCGAGAAAGACCAATGGTTTTTCGATGCCCTGAACAAGCTTCCACAAAAATATCCGCTGTTAAAAGCAGTCATGCTTTATAATAACGACAACGACAACACCACACTCAACAAGACCCTTGACTGGAGCCTCAATAGCGATACCCTTACCTGGAAAGCGATACATAAAGCTGTTGACAACTGGGTCATCGACAAATAATTTGTTAACTTTTTGTAAATAACTTCCTGCATGCATATTTAAAAAAAGTTAAATCCTTTAGATATTTATCTTATTATTGATGCCTAAAAAACATACGCATTGATGAAAGGAATTATATCTGATATTGGTGAAATCCTGACCCTTATAGGAGCCTTGGGCTTGTTTCTTTATGGCATGAAGCTCATGAGCGAGGCGCTGCAAAAAGTTGCCGGCAACAAGATGAGGCATATACTTGCCGCAATGACCAACAACCGGCTAAAAGGTATTTTTACGGGCTTATTGGTTACGTCGGTCATACAGTCGTCGTCGGCAACAACGGTAATGGTAGTAAGTTTTGTGAACGCCGGTTTGATATCACTTATAGGCTCCATCGGGGTCATCATGGGAGCCAATATCGGGACTACTGTAACAGCCTGGCTTATAGCCATATTGGGCTTTAAGGTAAGCCTTAGTTTTTTGTCGTTGCCACTTATTGGTATAGGCTTTCCGTTTTTCTTCTCAAAGAACAGCAAGCGAAAATCATGGGGCGAGTTCATAATCGGCTTTGCCATTTTGTTTATTGGCCTGCAATTCCTGAAGGAATCGGTTCCCGACGTAAAAAGCAATCCCGAAGCATTGGCATTCCTTTCCAATTTCGCCGACCTTGGTTATATCTCAGTTCTTTCGTTCGTGCTTGTAGGAACGCTGCTCACCATAGTAATACAATCGTCGAGCGCGACCATGGCCCTGACACTGGTATTGTGCTATAACGGTTTAATACCGTTTGAGCTGGCCGCTGCCATGGTGCTGGGAGAGAATATAGGCACTACCATTACTGCCAACCTTGCCGCTATAGTGGCAAATGTCTCGGCAAAAAGGGCAGCGCGCGCCCACCTTATCTTCAATATCTTCGGTGTGGTCTGGATGCTCTTGGTTTTTCACTACTTCCTCAGGGCAATTGATGCTTTTTTGATTCACAAACATGGGGTTTCCATATTGAACACACGGTTGTCGGAAGGGGATTTCGAGAGCATTAAAACATCTTATCCTGTTGGGCTTGCTATTTTCCATACTAGTTTTAACATCATCAACACATTGATGCTCATTGGTTTTGCTCCGCTTATCGCAAAAATAGCAATCAAGATGGTTCCCGACCGGGGAGATGACGACGAGGAGTTCAGGTTGAAATTTATAAATTCAGGCCTTCTTTCCACCAGTGAGATATCGTTGATACAAGCACGCAAGGAAATTTCCGCTTTCGGCGAGATAACCGAGAAAATGTTCAATTATCTCAAGCTGTTGTTCGCGGAGGAAAAGCAAAAAAAGTATTATAAGCTTTTGTCAAAAATCGAAAAATACGAGCAGATAACAGACAACCTGGAGCTGGAGATTGCCACCTATCTAACAAAAGTTTCGGAAGGCGAGATAAGTTATGAAAGCTCAAAAAAGATAAGGGCCATGCTAAAGATAATCGACGACCTGGAGAGCGTGGGGGATGTTATCTTCCAGTTGTCGAAGACCATTGAGAGCTCAAGGCAGGACAAGATAAAGTTTACGCCTCAGCAGTTAAAGGCCATTTCGAGGATGTTGGAAACAGTAAGCGAGGCTTTTTCGGAGATGAACATCAACCTGAGCAAGGAATTTGCCGAAGTAAGCATAGAAAACGCCTACGCCATCGAGAACAGGGTAAACGAATTGCGCAACAAACTTCGCCATAAGCATATAGAAGACCTCAAAGAAAAGAAGTATAAACATAAAACCGGTACTTTTTATACCGACATCATTTCCATTAACGAAAAGATAGCCGATTATATCATAAACGTCAGCGAAGCTTATCAGGAATTTCAGAAAACAAAATAAGTTAAGAGATATTTTATTATTTTAGCAGGATCAAAGATACCTGAATGGAGAATAATAAACCTTTGTATCGCAATCTGCCCGCATTATTGGCGGAACGCCCTGCTATGGACAAATCAGAATTTATATTAGCGGAAATATTTAATTGACAGAGCATCCCTTATCAGGTATTTATGCTTTTTCAGTTGCAAACTTATGTGATTGAGGGAGCGGAGCTTTGCCGGCTGATATTTTTAATATATTAATAATGAACACTTTAAAAACAGTTGAGGGATATCACAGAAACAAGGATGTAATATTTTTGAAATTTGATTACAGTACTGCGTTAATAAAGCTCGTAAAAGATGCAGGGGCTATTTGGAGCCAGACAAATGCTTGCTGGTATTTGGAGGACACGGAAACAAACCGGCAAAAAATCGACAAGATAAGATTGGATTTCCAAAAAGCTGCCAGCAGGTTTAAAAAATCGCCGGGAACAAGGAAGCAGCAAATAAAAATCGAGCTCGACAAAGAGGAGGGTTTATTGCACATAGGTGTGCATTACGATTACAGAAAGTTGATAAGTTGCATGGAGGGAGCCCAGTGGGACAGGGACAAAAGAGTTTGGGTGGTTCCGGAAACGACAGACAACATTAAATATATAAACAACAGTTTATCAGAGAAAGGGATGTCGGTTTTGTTAAGCGATGCCAAGAAGCCGGAGGGCAGAAGAATCAAAATAAAAAACGAGCTAAAAGCGGTAAAGCTGAATGACGACAAGAATGCAGAGTTAGCCAGGTTTAGATCTTGGATGATGCAAAAGAGGATGTCAGAGAGCACCATCAATATTTATGGTTACTGCATCGAGAATTTCTTAAAATACTTTAATTCAAGGGATATCGACAATATAGGAATTAGTGATGTTGTCGAGTTTAACTCAAATTTCATTCTGAAAAGCGGCTATTCCGCGACCACACAAAATCAATATATCAGTGCGATAAAGAGTTTTTATTTAAAGATGCGGGGCACTAATTTTGAGATCAACCTGGTTGACAGGCCTGAAAAGATTTTAGCGTTGCCTAAAGTTATTCCCATTGAGACTGTTCAGGAGTTTTTGAGGAAGATATCGAACATCAAGCACAAGGTTGCTTTAACCACAATTTACTCGTTAGGGTTAAGACGCAGCGAATTGATAAATTTATGCGTCAACGACATAAGTTTTGTTAATAAGACCGTATTAATACTAAACTCGAAAGGGAACAAGGATCGTGTTTTGCCTTTGCCGGTGAAGTTAGAGATATTGTTAAAAAGGTATATTGAGATATATAAGCCCAACACATATTTAATTGAGGGGCAGAAAGAAGGGAGCAATTATTCGGCAAGCAGTTTGGCCAAGATATTCAACAAATATTTGTGTAATGTCATAAAAAAGCATAATTTTACCCTTCACAGCTTAAGGCACAGTTACGCCACACATTTGTTGGACATGGGAGTAGATTTACGGTACATACAAGAATTACTAGGGCACAAGAGCAGTCGCACGACAGAAATATACACACATGTAAGCATACGGAACTTAAAGAATATAAAGAATCCGCTAGACACATTTGACATTTAGTAAAATGCCAAAAGGTGTACATATCCACGCCACAATGAATATAATGCACAAAAAAAGTAGACATATAAGAAGTTACAGGGCATTTAAAAAAACAAAATACACAGAGTAAACAGAATGAATGAAAAGAAAATTATACCAACAGATTATAAAAGTAGAATGAATGAAATCATGTCTGTTTCATGGAAGATTTTCATTTCTCAATTCATTAATAATAGACATGTGATTAATAAAGAGGCTCCATTTCAACATCATTTTGCACAGATTATTAGAACCGTTGGAGAACTTTACTCCATAAACGAAAGTGATTTGTTTAAAGTTGATTTAGAAACCAAACTTGAAAACATCAAAGGAAAATCAAAATATGTTGACTTGACTTGTCAATTTGATAAGATTATTAATTGCGGCATAGAATTAAAATTTAAACTAAAAAGACAAGGAGCACAGGATTGGGGAAGAATTGATTCTTACGTTGATATTGAAAGTTTAGAAATTGCTATTTTAGAAAAAAAGGAATTTGACCTAGGAAAATTCTATTTAATCACAGATGATACTGCATATATAAACAAATCAAAAAGGGGCAGCGGTACAATTTTTTGTTTACATGATGGACACAAAACAATACCTAATCATGAATTAAATTATCCTAATAATAAAGGAAGACATAAAGTTTTTGTGACTTTGAAAAACAAATACACAATGAAATGGGAGAAAGTTAACAATTGGTATTTTCTTGAATTTACTATCGAAAATGTAGGATAATTATGAATTATGTAATTATAGTTTTATATGTTTTATTCTTATTTGGGCTAGTCGCTATTATTTCGTTTTTAGTGTCCATCCCAATTTATTATTTAATTAAATATGGAAAAAACAAACTATTTAAGACTGACTCTATATGGTTAACAGATAAGAAAATAAAATTAATACTTACAGCAATGATTATTTTATTCTCTGCATACCAAACCTACACAGCATTCTACCCTACTGACAGTTTTTACATTGACGAATTTGCTAATAATACAAATATAGAATTTCCGAGCAATGCAAAAATCCTTGTTAAAGGAGCCTCTTATCCAGATATTCATGGAGACTATTCCGCTTCTGCAATTTTTAAAACTGACGAAAAAAATATTAGGATACTTATAAAAAGCATTGACACGAACATAAATTTTAAAAAGGATACAATCCCATGTTATTTTGGTGGTGACATTATAGACCAGACTGATGGTTTTGACCATAACAAATTTAATATAAACTATTACTGGAATTTAACGAAGAGTAATACTTACTATTTTCATCTTGGTTTTGACACGACAAATAATTTAGTAACATTTAATAGAAGTTCATGGTGACAAAAAGAAAAACGCCCTGTAACACGCAATATAATAAATTGGGCAGAAGGTGCTAAATATGAACAGATTAACTACAAATAAACATCGTGGTAAATTGAAAGTTTGGTGTTCCAAAATGCCCAACTTATCATATTGCCACCGTTATGCGCAACCAAGTCAGACGATAACCAATTATGAGTAAAGTTCTAGACGACCATAAAAGATTAGGAAAAAGGTTTATTCCACCACTGTTAAATTATGGAAATCTGGCAGATGTTAGTTGGGCTGACATGATGGTGCCTGATTTAATTTGGATAGCTTTAGTAAATGAAAACTATGGGAAACAAAAAGGAGCCGAGATAATTAAAAACTTCTACGAGGTCGCAAAATCAACTTTCAAAAATGACGCTAGGAATTTTTGCAATTTA
>JAADIS010000105.1 GCA_013151215.1 Chlorobiota bacterium
AAATGATTGTTCTGCAAAAAAACAGTCATCGGATTGAGCGGATTTATCGGATGTTTTTCGCTTGCGAAAAACTAAAACCCGCTTAATCCGTGTAATCCGATGATAAATATAATATACTCGATGACAATTAATTACAAAATATCGAACCCCGATCAACGAACGAAGATTTTAGAAGTTTTTAATATTGTCATACCAAGGGGGAACGATTGCTGGATGCAATGTTTTATTTAAGCGATACGGCAATGGTTGGTGCTATAGCCAAAGAGGACTTGCTGCCCAACAGCATAGTTAGCTCCAATGGAAGCAGCTTTGGTTTTGCGCCTCAGCATTTACATGATGCAATAATCCGTTTTCTTGGATTTTTATGCTGTTATTTCCCTCCCCATGCATATCCGATGCTGAGCTCAAGGACGATACCGCTTCCAAAAGCCATATCCATAGCCCTGAGGTCGTCGGAGCCGGGGGAGCCGGAGCTTATCTCATAATTATTATCGACGAGCAGTATGGCATAGCCCGCATCGGCCTTCAGAAGGAAACCTCCTTTACTCATATACTCGAAACCTCCCACAATTTGTGCAAATGGAGAGGCCTTGATGATGTAGTTAAACGAGTTGTTGCCCGTGCTCGGGCTTTTAAGTTCAGCCCCGCTCCCCGTTCCGTACATAAAGCCTGCTGCCACAAACGGGCTGAACTTCTTCATGGAAAACAGATAGTTGTAGCGTGCGCCGAATTTAAATCCGGTTGAGGAAAGCCCGACACCTGCATCAATTTCCATATTTCCTGTGATAAAGCTGTTGAGGCTGATACCGAAGCCTGTTAGCCCGTTCCACCCCATATTCCCCGTTATTCCCATAGTCCGCAGTTCGCGTATCGGAACATTGTCTGCGCCGAACGTTTTTGTCGAAGTATAGGAATCTTGTGCATTGATTGTTTGTAGTGCCAACAATAGCAGACCAATTGCCAATAAGTTAATCTTTTTCATAGAGTTTAAGCCTATTTTAAATTTATTTACAATAATATTAAAAATTTCGATGCGTTAACTATCTTTACCACTGTTTTTATGCAAAGGATTTCTGTTGTTATAATAAGTCTGAACGAGGAAAGGGATATCGCCCGTTGCCTGAGGTCGGTGAAGCGAATTGCCGACGAGATAGTAGTGGTGGACTCCTTTTCAACCGATTCGACGGGGGTTATTTGCAAAAGCCTTGGGGCGAATTTTATTGAACATGGGTTCAGATCGTATATAGAGCAGAAAAATTTCGCTTTGACATGTGCGAAATACGATAAGATACTCTCGCTCGATGCTGACGAAGAGCTGTCGGAGGAGCTTATAAATTCGATTCTTGAAGTTAAAAAGGAATTTGCCCGCGATGGCTATAGCATGAACCGCTTGACAAGGATAGGGGATAAGTGGATAAATCACAGCGGTTGGTATCCCGACACCAAATTAAGGTTGTTCGACAGGAACAAAGGGGAATGGGCAGGCCTTAACCCGCACGATGAGTTCAGGTATTATGACAAGGCAAGTGTTCAGAGGCTCGACGGCAATTTGTTGCACCATTCGTTTTATTCGTTTGAAGAACTTGAAAAACAAACTGATAGATTTGCGAAATTAGGTGCAAGGGCATATTATGAAAAAGGCAAAAAAGCAGCGGTCGCAAAAGTGGCCCTTAAGCCGTCGATGCGGTTCGCGCGCGATTATTTTTTTAATGGAGGATTCCTTCACGGCAAAATCGGTTTTAAAGTCTGCATAAACAATGCGCGTTCTACATATCTGAAATACAAGTATTTGCATCAATTATGGACAAAAGCAAAGTCGTAACCAAAAAATTTCTTATTTTGGCTGGATGATATCGAATAAGGAGGGCTGGCTGGTTATAGTAAACCTGCACGCTGGAAGTAAAAGATGCGAGCGCGACTGGCCGGAAATTAAGGAGTTGCTGATGGTGAATAAGCTGGGAACAGAAGTTGTTTTTACCAAAAAGGCAAACCAGGCTGCTGAGATAAGCCATGACTACATTGAAAACAAGGGGTTTAAAAACATTATAATTGTCGGAGGTGACGGTACCATGAACGAGGTTGTGAACGGTGTTTTTCGGCAAAGCCGATTTCCCACCACCGACATCACTTTAGGGTTGATAACCGTGGGGACCGGAAACGACTGGGGCCGACATTACGGTATGCATTCCTCATATAAAAAGATGGTCAAAGCCATTGTAAACGGCCGCACTTTCGTACAGGACGCTGGAAAAGTGAAATATAGCAAGACCTCTGAAAAGGAGGGCCGTTACTTCGTGAACATTGCCGGAATGGGCTATGACGCCTTAGTTGCCAAAAAAACCAACGTCTCTAAACAAAAAGGCAGGGGCGGGGTGCTGGTATATTTGATTAATTTATTGCAAAGCCTGTTTCAGTACTCCTATACGGATTTGTCCATAAATGCCGACGGGGAGCAAGTGTTTGCCGGAAAGGTTTTTACCCTTAGCATCGGCGTATGCAAGTACAACGGCGGCGGAATGATGCAGCTTCCCTCTGCCATTTCCGACGACGGGCTTTTTGATGTAACCCTGGTAAGGAAAACCTCTAGGCTTAAAGTTATCAGGAACATTAAAAACCTTTACGACGGTTCATTCATCAAAATGAAAGAGGTTGAAACATTTAGGGGAAAGGAATTCACCATAAACGCTGACCCGCCTGAGTCGCTGTTCCTGGAGGCCGATGGAGAATCATTGGGGCATTCGCCTTTGTTTTTCGACATAGTGCCCAAGGCCATAAAACTGATTGTCAGGAAAAAATTCCTGAAAAACCTTCAAGGCTAGCTTATTGAATCAAGTACGCCCAAAACCTCTTTTATTATCAGGGGGACTTTCTCCATTATCTTGTGGCTTACTTTCATGTCCATATCCTGTTGGGGGTCTATATTCACGGCAACAAGAAATAAGTCAGGTACTTTTTCGAGCAAGATGGCAGACTCTATCATATCCTTCATGCCCAGCTCATGGGTGCTGAGCGATTTCGGGAAGTCCGAGGCATACTTGGGCCTCAGCACTTTAATGCTCCCTATCTCATCATCGCCGAGGGTGGCGTCTATAATTATTAGTTTACCGTATTCCTGAAAAAGCGACAGCAGCACAAAGCCTCCGGTGCCACCGTCCAGAAGGTCAACGTTGTCGGGGAGCTTCATTTTCCCCATTTCCCTCACAACCTGCACGCCAATGCCTTCGTCGTTGAGCAGGACATTGCCTAGCCCCATGATCAGGATTTTTTCATCAATATTCGATTCTGTCATAGCGTAAAAATAATAAAAACGATGGTTTAACATAAAAAAAACACCCGGCCTGAAAATGAATTTACGGGCCGGGCGCCATCAATCAATTTTATTTAAATGAATCAATCCTTTTCCCTTTCAACCATATCTTTGTCCTGGAATTTCCATCCCCCTATCATTGAAGACATAATTCCGTTTTTCTCGATATAATCGTGATAAAAAACAAGATAGACATGAACTAAGGCAAACAGTATAAAAAACCACATTAACAAGTGGTGTACTTGGCGTGTTACGATATCGCCCCCCAGAATTGAAGGCACCCAAGAAAATAGCTGTGGGAACCAGCTGGTGCTCATGGCTGCATATATCCCGAAACCTGTCAGCACCTGCAGCAAGAAAGCTATAAAAGTGAGGAAATAGGTAAAGCTTGCAAGGGCGTTATGACCCAGGTTCGGGTTCCTCTTGCATTTCACCTGGAAGATATCCACCTTAATCACGTCCCACATGTCTTTCCAGTGAGCAGAAGTATAAGGGATAAAGTTTTTCCATTTCGCAAATTTATTGCCTGCAAAACCCCAGTAAATACGAATCACGAAGTTGAAGAAAAATAGATAAGCAGCCACGAAATGGATAAACCTTACCGTACCGAACCAATAACCCATATAGGCTTCCGAAACGGTAGTTATCGCAGGAGGGTTCCCGATTAAAAATCCTGTGGCGGCCAAAACTGTTACTGCCAAGGCATTTGTCCAGTGGTAAAACCGTACCGGCAATTCCCAAACATATTTGGGGTGCATCAGCGTATTTTCGATTCTAGCATATCTGTTCATGACTAAAAAGTTTGAATTTGGTGAACATAGCTTCCTTTTTCATCATACACGTGCACCGCACAGGCGATACACGGGTCGAAAGAGTGTATAGTCCGTAATAATTCGAGTGGACTTTCGGGGTCTTCTACGGGAGTGCCGATCAGTGCGGCCTCATAGGCCGACATTTGTCCTTTGCCGTCCCTGGGGGATGCGTTCCACGTACTTGGTACAACAAGTTGATAGTTATCGAGCTTGCCGTCCTTGATGACCGACCAATGTGCCAGGGCGCCTCTTGGGGCTTCCGTCATTCCAACTCCTTTGGCCTCTTTAGGCCAGTCGGAAGGATCCCACATATAATCGGTATGCATGCGCGAATCGCCATTTTTGATATTGGAAATCAATGAATCGAAGAATTCCTGTGCCCAGTTGGCGACAAGCTTGGTCTCAAGCCCGCGGGCAGCAGTCCTGCCCAAAGTTGAAAACAGTACTCCGACAGGAACGTTCAATTGCTTGAGCGCACTTTCAACAACTTCTTTGTAATCCTCCCTTCCTGAGGCATATCCAACGAGCATCCGCGACAATGGGCCTACTTCCATGGCATTTCCTTTCCATCTAGGCGTTTTCAGCCAACTGTATTTTTTATCAACGTTTAGTTGGTCGTAAGGTGGCTTCGGACCCGTATAATTAAGATTGGTCTGGCCTTCCCATGGATGTTTTCCGCTGTCGTCACCGCTATCGTAATCATAATATGAATGTGCGATGAACTCTTTTATCTGATCAGGGTCGGTTCCGTCGATTTCGTGGATCTTGCTCAGGTCGCGGCCCATTATTATTCCCCTCGGGAATTTAAAGCTTGCGACATCATTATATCCGTTAGTTGGCAAATCGCCGTAGGAAAGATAATTTTCCAATCCTCCTCCTATTGCTCCCCAATCTTTGTAGAATGATGCAATTGCCATTAAATCAGGTATATAAACCTGATCGATAAAAGTTTTGGCGTCATCGAGCAATTGCTTGACATAAGCAAGCCTTTCTGCATTAAGAGCATTTGTTTCGTTGAGGTTTACCGACAAAGGCACTCCGCCCACCAGATAATTAGGGTGAGGGTTCTTTCCTCCGAAGATAGTATGCACCTTAACTATTTCCTTCTGCCATTCAAGTGCTTCCAGATAGTGTGCAACAGCCATCAGATTTGCCTCGGCGGGCAGTTTGTAGGCTTTATGGCCCCAATAGCCATTTGCGAAAATCCCCAACTGTCCGCTATCGACGAACTTTTTGATTCTTTTTTGGATGTCCCTGAAATAACCTACTGAGCTTTTCGGCCAATTCGAGATGCTTTGCGCCAGGGCCGAGGTCTGGGCCGGGTCGGCACTTAAACAAGAGACAACATCAACCCAGTCAAGGGCGTGCAGATGATAAAAATGCACCACGTGGTCCTGCATCATCTGTGAACAAAACATGAGGTTCCTCACCAGGTCGGCATTTGGCGGCACAACAATGCCAAGTGCGTTTTCGACACTCCTAACCGACGCCAGCGCATGTACCGTAGTACAAACCCCGCATACCCTCTCGGTAAAAGCCCATGCGTCGCGGGGGTCGCGGCCTTTTAAAATAAGCTCCAAACCGCGAACCATAGTGCCGGAACTGTAAGCATCTATTATTTTTCCGTCTTTGACTTCTATTTCCACCCTGAGGTGTCCTTCTATCCTTGTAATAGGATCAACTACTATTCTTTGACTCATAATTATCCTCCTTTTGTTTACGATTCAACATCATTTTGTTCACACTCGCCATCGGCAATCAACTTGCGTTTCCTGATATTAGTTACCACCGCATGGGCGGCAATGCCAACTCCGGTGGCCACGCCGAGACCGAGGCCGACTTTGTCGGCATTCGACTCTATGCCGAAGCCCGGGAAGTTTGGAAGGCGTTTGTAGAATCCGCCGTTGTCCCAGAAGTTCTCTTCGCTGCAACCAATACATGGATGACCGGATTGAATGGGGAAGCTAACGCCGTTATTCCATTTTATTACGCCACAAGCATTGTAGGTAACAGGCCCTTTACAACCCATTTTGTATAAGCAATAGCCTTTCTTGGCATTTTCGTCGTCGAATGATTCAACGAACAGCCCGGCATCGAAGTTAGGACGTCGATAGCAAGTATCGTGAACGCGCCTCGAATAAAATGCCTTGGGGCGATTTAATCTGTCGAGCTCGGGGATGCGGTCGAAAGTCAGGAGATGAACTACTACGCCTGCCATAACTTCGGCTATCGGAGGACATCCGGGAACATTGATTATGGGTTTCCCCTTTATTATTTTGTGGATAGGCGTTGCCCCGGTAGGGTTGGGCTTGGCCGATTGAACACAACCGTTTGAGGCACAACTGCCCCAGGCTATCACTGCCTTTGCCCCTTCGGCAGCTTCCTGGACTATGTCTTCAAAAGTTTTGCCGCCAATGCAGCAATAAACGCCTTGCTCCTTGGTGGGCACCGAACCTTCAACGGTAAGAAGATATTTGCCGTGGTAGTTCTTCATCGTGTCGGTCAGCGACTTCTCCGCCTGATGACCGGCAGCAGCCATTAAGGTTTCGGTATAATCCAGTGAAACCAAATCCAAAAGGATGTCGGCCACCAAGGGGTGCGATGAACGAATAAATGATTCGCTGCAACAGGTGCACTCCTGGCCATGTAACCAAATAATCGGAATCCTGATGGTTTTTTCCATGGCTTTGGTTATTTGGCCGACCATGCTCGATTCCAACCCCATGAAGGCAGCCATCATGGCGCCCAACTTCATGAAGTCGCGGCGCGAATAGCCTTTTTCCATGGCAATTTCAAAATACGTTTTTCGTCTTTTGCTCATAACAATGATTTTTGGAAATTAATATTTATGTGTTTTGATTTCTATACCGTTTATTTCAAGGGATCTAAAATCTATTATCCCCTTTATGCTTATGGAGTCGCCCAGCCCGATCTCGTCGATATGATCAAGTTTTACCAAGACGTTTTGGTTGTCGCAAACAATGCGGACGTTTTTCCTGGCCTCCTCATCGATGATCTCGGCTATTTTGCCCCTTATTGTAATGTTAGTTGAAAATGGCATCGGTATCCTTTAGGCAAGAGCCGTTCCGAAAAGATATCCGTGATTTTTGCGCTTGTTATTTTATCACACAAAATGCTTGATGTCATTATGTTATAAAATAAC
>JAADIS010000087.1 GCA_013151215.1 Chlorobiota bacterium
AAATCTTAATCCCCCCCCCGTAATCACAATTACCTCCATTCGTAAGGGTGAAACCGTTAACCTCAAACGAGGCATCAACATATTCAATTGAAATACAGCTGCCATTTTGCCCCCCGTCAATAATGGTGCTGTACTTATAGGCTTGGTCCCCTGTCGTCATCAGCAGGCTGCCTAGTATAAGCCCTTTTCCGTTGATTGCCAGGTTTTCGTAATAAGTCCCCGGCCAGACCAGCACGGTGTCGCCTGGCCATGCATGGTCAACGGCATCCTGTATCTGGGCATAGTCGCCTGTGCCGTCCTGTTTTACATCTATGGTTTGCGAAAGGGATATTAGGGGGAGGAGGAGGGGAAGAATTACCCCTATGCCTTTCAGGCACCTTCCGCCTAAGGCGGAGAGAAAAGGTCCGGTTTCATCTGTGGCGGACAATATCTGCCTTATGATTGCATTAAATAGTCTCATTTCTTTTTATTTTAACAAGCCCCTGTCATCCCGGGAATAGTCTCTGTCATGTTGACCGTAGCGGGGACATCTCCAAGTATTGGTGTGATTATCGGGAGATTTCCCCTCCTTTGCCGTAGAAATGACAGGGGCTGTTATCCTCATTCTAATTTATCACTAATTTTTTAGTATCAATAAAACCGCCGATATCGAAGCGCACGAAATAGAGCCCCGGGGCCAGAACACCTCCAGTCCTTCTGTCAAGCGTAGCCGTCTGGCTGTAATAACCCTTTGTAAGCCTTTGGTCCAGCAATAGTTTAAGCTGTCTCCCCCTCACGTCCAACAGTGTTACCCTTACATCTGTTCCGTCATCACACGCGAAACTATAGTTGAGCGCATGGGAAGCAGGGTTTGGCCATATATCTATTTTATGATCCATAAGGCCGCCCTTCTTTTCTTTGTCCCTTTTTTTGAAGGACACCCTTGGCATTTCTTCATGCGTATTGCCCCACAATGCCCTGTTTTCGTAAATCCCGGTACTGGGGTCGTACACGGCATAGCTTTTAATTTTTCTCCCTGCGGATTTTGTACCGTCCCAGTCCTGAAACACAACAGAGTCGGGATTGCCACCATTAAGATATGCTCGCAATATAATTACGGTATCGCTTTCCATTACACTTTCGGCCCCCATGCAGCTGTCGTTGACAAAAGCGCCAATTTCCAGTGGGTTGACAGTATAGCCAAGTTCAATCATTATTGGTGTGTAGGTTCCAGCCTCTGCAAATTCAAAATGGCTTGGCTCAGGCCTTATTTTATCGCGGGGGACAGAGCCCGGGTTTTGCCAGGCCATGTCGAAATCAGCAATATTGCCCACTACATTGAGTATTACCATGTCGCCATAGGCAATATTGGTCTGTTGCTGGTCGCACCTCCAGGGGTAGCCGTTTACGATGCCGCCCGTTGGCGCTTCGATGGCAGGCCCTTTATAGCAGTAGTAGTCGCGGTGCTTAATATTGCTGAGGTTTGCGAGTGTTGCTGCACCCAGGGCGTCAAAGACATCCTGTTCGCCGGGAAGAAAATACCCCACCCAGTTTTTCTTTCCGTGGTAGAGGGGGAATTCCGTTGCAGGATCCTTAACGTTGCCTGTCAGATATATGTAGTTCTCGCCATCGGGCACGACATCCAGCTGGTAGCCGCGGTAGCTCCAGGTCGATTTGTTGCCGCCCTCATCAGGATAATATGTCCAAGAATCTTGACTCCAAAAAACCTCGTAAGGGCCATCCCCGGAGGCATCGGTATGCCAATGATAAAGATCCTTGACCTCGGTATAAGGCGTCTCGAAATTATCCCTGTCCCAAACGGTGGGAGCCGGGTCTTTTTCGTCCCAGTCGCTAGTGGAGTTAGATGGCAGGCGGGGTATTGAGAGCCAGTCTGTTCCCTTGTGCAGCATTAATTTTTCTGCCTTAATGCACTTTAGCTCGTCCATGAACCTGTGCTTGTCATCAACTTTAAGAAAGTTGTTTTCGACAAGGAGGCTCAATGCCAGGCAGGTGTCGGTCTTTTCGAGGACCAGCTCGACTCTATGCTGCGATCTAATATGGCTTGGGCAAAGGAGCAAGCATGATAGAACCAGTTTAGCGGTAACTGCTCCAGATAAGGTGGTTAATTGTGCTTTTGTCCTCAAACTCAATTTGTTTAAGGGGTAAAGTTAAGCAAAAAAACAATGGCGCCTGAGCTGGGCGGGGAAATAATACCCCTGTTAAATCGGTTTTCCCGTAATTTATAACAGCCCCTGGCATTCCTGATTCCGAGGCTTGGGTTACTTCACCACTCCAATAACTTAGTCCGACTTTTTAATACAGTTCCTGTCGTTATTCCTACAACTGTTTTATCTCGTTCACCAAAGCCTGAATGCTGTCTTTTGCGTTGCCGAACAGCATACGTGTTTTATCGTTGAAAAACAGGAAGTTCTCAATACCGGCATATCCTTTTCCCATTCCCCGTTTCATCACTATTATGTTTTTCGATTCGTGAGCATTGATAATCGGCATGCCATAAATCGGGCTTGACGGGTCGTCGAGGGCAGCGGGGTTTACAACATCGTTGGCCCCGATAACAATTGTTACGTCGGTATTCGGAAGGCTCGGGTTGATAGTGTCCATTTCAACTAGCTTTGTATATGGCACATCGGCTTCGGCCAGGAGAACATTCATGTGTCCCGGCATCCGCCCGGCAACGGGATGGATAGCGAATTTTACATCCACACCCTTGTCTTCCAGCAATTTAACCAGGTCGTTGCAAGCGTATTGCGCCTGTGCAACGGCAAGTCCGTAGCCGGGGACAATAACGACGGTTTGTGAATAGCTCAATAAAACCGAAGCATCGCTGAGCGTGATTTCCTTGATGTTGCCATGTTCTTTATCGACTGCGGCGCCACCTCCCCCAAAGGAGCCTATTATAACGTTAAGCAAGGAGCGGTTCATGGCTTTGGTCATCAGGATTGTTAGAATGGAACCTGCGGATCCCACAAAAATACCCCCTAAGATCATTGCTTGGTTGTGATAGATAAAACCGGCCATGGCAGCAGCAATTCCCGTTAAGGAATTCAGTAGCGAGATGACAACCGGCATATCGGCGCCACCAATCGGCATAACGAACATTATTCCGTAGATCAATGCAATTGCAAGTAGGGCATAGGCCAGGGCTGATTGTGTTGAAGCATCCAGGTCGTAAGCAAGCATATAATAAATCAATGCTATGGTTATCACCATTATCACCATATTGAAATATTTCACCCATCCTGCGAAGATATCGCCGATTTTTCCGTCAAGTTTTCCATACGCAATCATGGATCCGGAAAAGGCTATGGCACCAATTACCAGGCCTAAAAGCGTAACTAAGGCACTGGTGTTGTTTGGGTTGGAATATTCCATAAGTGCAACCAAGGCTGATGCGGCACCTCCTGTGGCATTAAAGAACGAAACCAGCTGGGGCATGGCCGTCATCTTTATCCTCCTGGCGATAATTGTTCCTAATATTGACCCGAAAATTATGGCCACTACGATTACTATCCCGTTATTTAAAGCTATTAACGAACCATCATCCCCGCGATGGAGCAGGAGGGTCGTTATCATTGCCAGTCCCATTCCGCCGGCTGCCCAGAAATTCCCTTTACGGGCCGACTCGGGATGGCTCATTAATTTTAGTCCTATTACAAATAAGACCGCGGCGACCAAATAGCTTATTTCCAATAAAACATCGCCGTTGCTAACTCCTAAATCCTGTAAACTTGTGTTCATGGCTAATTTTTCTTTTTCTTTTTAAACATTTCCAGCATGCGGTCGGTAACCACGAAACCACCAACAACATTTAGTGTTCCGAGTATAACGGCAAAAATCCCCAGTATCAAGTTTAAGCTTATGCCTTCCAGGCTGCTATGGCCGAGGAGTATTATGCCACCAATAATAATGACCCCTGAAATGGCATTGGCGCCCGACATCAAAGGGGTGTGCAAAACAGAGGGCACATTGGATATCACTTCAACGCCCAGGAAAATTGATAGGGTGATGATGAAGATGGCCTCTTTGTTTTGGTAGAAATAAACAAGAAAATCTTCCATTTTATTTAATTTTTTTAATTTTATTTAGTCGAATAAATTGATTTTAGCCTTGGGCTGATGATCTCGCCGGCATGTGTTATGCAGGTTCCCTGGAGTATCTCGTCTTCAAGGTTCAGGTTTATGTTTCCTTCGTCGTCGAGCAATACTTTGAGCAAATTGATGAGGTTGTTGCCGTACATCCTGCTGGCGTCGTTTGGCATATCCGAGGGGTAATCGGATTTCCCGATAATTTTCACTCCTTCCTTGACTACCGTCTTGCCGTTCTCGGTAAGCTCGCAGTTGCCACCTGTGGAGGCTGCTAGGTCAATTATCACCGAGCCTGCTTTCATGGCTTCGACGGTATGCTTCTCAATGAGCAGGGGAGCAGCCCTACCGGGTATCTGTGCAGTACAGATCAGTATGCTTGATTTTGCTGCATGATCGTGTATGAGCTGTTTTTGCTTTTGCTTGAACTCATCGGTTTGCTCCACGGCATAGCCACCTGCGGCTGCATCCTCGGTTGCGCCTTCGACTTCCACGAATTTGCCGCCAAGGCTCTCAACCTGTTCTTTTACCGCCGACCGAACATCGAAAACCTCAACCACGGCACCGAGTTTCCGGGCAATGGCAATTGCTTGCAGGCCGGCCACCCCGGCCCCAAGGATCAGTACTTTTGCCGGACGGATAGTGCCCGCGGCAGTCATGAACATGGGCATGAAATTAGGCAAGTTGAAGGCTGCGTCAAGTACGGCTTTATAGCCTGCAATCGTAGCCATCGACGATAATACGTCCATGGCCTGCCCCCTTGTCGTTCGCGGAATCATGTCCATGCTGAATGCGGTTATTTTTTTATCCAAAAGAAAATCGATGGTTTCTTTTTCCGCCAAAGGATTGAAAACGCTTATAATTATGGTTGATTCAGGCAGTTTTGACAAGACTTCCCTGCTAGGGGCATTTATCGATAAGATAATATTGCTCCTTTTTAAGATGTTCTCAATGTCAGCTTCTTCGGCACCAGCACTTTTATATTCATCATCAGTGGCAAAAGCCCTGCTGCCGGACCCTTTTTCAAACAAAACCGATGATTTTAAATTCCCCAATGATTTTACTCCTTCGGGAAGAAGGCTTACACGATTCTCAAAATCAGCCTCTTTTAAGACTCCGACTATCATTTAGTATATTTTTTTATTTTAAAACAATTAAATATTTTATTCCGTAAAATTAAAAAAATTATTTGAAGTTATTCTAAATAAAGAAAAAATAATATTTTTGCGGCTCGAAATATAGATATTATGGTCATAAATAAAAATACAGTTGCTACTTTGGTTTACAGCATTCACCTCAACGATGCTTACGGCGAAGTAATAGAGAACTCGCAAAACGAGCCGAAGGATATGATTTTTGGTTTTGACAGGATGCTCAGCGGTTTTGAGAGTAATTTGATGGGCTTGGGGGTGAATAGCGAATTCAAGTTCAGCATTTCCCCTGCCGAAGCCTTTGGTGAGCAGAGGGAGGAAATGCTAGTTGATGTCCCTAAATCGGCCTTTATGGTAAATAATACCTTAAGGGAAGACTTAATCTTTCTGGGAAATACCATCAGCATGATGGACAATGGGGGTAAGCCCTTGAAGGGAAAGGTAATAGAGATTGGGGACGAGACGGTTCGTATGGATTTTAATCATCCGTTGGCTGGCGAAGGACTTTATGTTTTTGGCAAGGTTTTAAACGTAAGGGAAGTTGCACCTGAGGATCTTGAACCAAAACACAGTTGTGGCTCAGGAGGTTGTGGCTGTTCGTCTGAAGAAGGCCCAGGGGATTCCTGTGGCTGCTCAACAGAAAAAGAAACCGTAGAGGCCGAGGACGGCGGGTGTTGCGGTGGTGGCTGCGGCTGCTAGTAAACACCGGCGAAGGTCTTGTGCTTTCAGGCAAAACGACGATAAGGATCAGATTTATGCAAGAAATACCTGATTATTACCGGCCTGAATATTGATGCCAGGATGGGCTTGGTTTTTCCCAGCCCGTTCTTGAAGTGGAAATAATAATCGTCGATGCTGTCTCTTTGGAAGCCGAGGATGTCATTTAGTTCATGGGAGTCCTTATAGTACCCGCAATGAAAACCAGCCTTGGCAAATGCAGCGTCAGGAAAGGCGTTTTTGCCCAGCCCGCTGTTCGTCAAACATGTCCCCAAAAAGTCGCGATAAGTTACGCGGCATTTTTCGCCGCCGCTAAGGTTGAAGATTTTTTTATTTAGCCTCCCGCTGTTCTCAATCGCTTGTACCAAGGCGTAAGCAGTATCCCTGGTGGTACAGATCTCCATTTTTGTTTCCAGTGGCATGTGGAACATCAAAGGATCGAATTTCTGATGCGGGTGCATAACGGCCGTCAAACGGAAAATGCCCCAGTTTAAACTGCTGGCTTCAATTATTTTTTCGGCCTTGATTTTTGTCTTGGCATACTCATCCCCCGGACTTGCTTTTACCTTGTCCCCGACTTTTATCCATGGATTGCTGAGCCTGTCGCCATAAACGGCTACCGATGAGGAATATAGAAAAAACGCTTCAGGCGAAAACTTTTCTGTTGACTCGATGAGGTTGGTGGTGCCGCCGATGTTTACCTGCTCGGTAAGTTCAGGTTCGGCATCGGCTAAAGGGGGTATCACGGCAGCGAGGTGAATAACGAAGTCGATATTTTTCGCAATGGCGTCCGTTGTTTTTTTGTCCCGTATGTCGCCATAAAAAACCCTTGCCCTATCTTCATACTTTTTTAATAGTTTATGATGTTTCTTGCTGTTCTTGGCCAGGACTATTGTCTCGTATAAGTCGTTTCTGTGGATCAGTTCCTTTAGTGTCTCGAAACCGACCGCGCCTGCGCCTCCTGTTAGTAATATTCTTTTTTTCAATATGTTGCCAAATAAAAAGAGCCGCCTTTAGGCAACTCTTGATTTTTTGTTATTCTATCAAAGGTATCTCCAAAGCAATTTGTGCATTGACCAATTCTTTTTCGATGGACATGTTATCCGACCAAAGCCCTATTGCTTTCTCGTCCGTGAGGTTCTCGAAATCCTTGGCATATTCCAATACCAGCGCATAAAGCTTAGTATCTAGTTTATACAATTTTTCATTTTTTTTATGATTAGTTAAAATCAAGTTCGTAAAAATAGTATTTTTATCAATGTTAAATTCAATAGCTCGTCATGGCTTCATATCATACCCATTATCAAGTAGCTGCAAAAATACTAATTAATGGATGTAAACCCGACAATCAGTATTTAACGGTATTACGAGAAACAAAAATTATGCGGGCTGGTGAAATTTAAGGTCGTGATCAATCGTGCGATTAGAAGACTGTCGGCTTTTGAAGCTAGCGGTAGTTACAAATCAAGCATGCCAGATATCGGCTTAACGGTATAAACGGCATAAGCAATTATGAGCTAGGCTAATATCCAATGCCAAAAAGGAATTCCAGCTCGTAGCCCCCGCTTTCTATTTTGTATGAATACCTTCCCCCCAGGGTGAAAATAGCAGCGGTGCCCAAAAAATGCCAATCGCTGTATAACTCAGCCCCCGTGGACGAATAATAATTGTTGCTAGGTTTTATCTCGTTCATGAGGTCATAGAAAATACGGGTATAAATCCGCTTCAGGTAAATAAATGACGGAATGCATAAATCAGGATAGATTACCGGTAAGGCATAATCGGTTTTCAAGCTGAGGAACTCATCGAAATTAAGCAGTGAATAACCTCTGGCAATACTGCTGATGTTGTTGTAAGTATAAGTAGAAACAGATGTTGTTTGGTATGAGCCATAAACCCTAATGCCGTGATGGCGGATAATTCCGGGGAAATATAAGTTGGCTGATACCGATAATTGAGTGTTGATGTCGCCGCCGAAAGGGGCGTGCCTGAAAATCAGGTTTAAATTTTGCCCCCATTGGGGAAAGATATCCCTTAAGGACCGCTTCATTTGATTGTAAATATAGAATTGGTAAGTTAAAGTGGTGAAGCTATCATTGTTGAAGCTGTATTTGCTGTCCTTGTTCATTTTTAGGAATTGCCGGCTGGCCCTGATAAAAGGCTGCATGCCCCATGTCCACTTGCTTCGGGTAAAGTTTAAGGGTAGCGAGAAGCCTAAGCTGATATTTGTCTCGGTAAAGCGTATCTCGTCGTATTGCTGCGTTGAGTCGTTAAAATGGTATTGACGTCGGCCGGCGTATTCCACACTGGTTTTGACAACAGGGTATAAACCATAATAATCGTAGCTAAACTTGAATCTTCCGGTCAGTTCGTTCAAATCGTAATAATAGCCCATAATAGCGACTGATGTACTTAAAATGTTCTGCGAAAGCAGGTTGATCCCGGGGCTGAAACTGTAGTTTTCAGCATCGATAACCGTAGGGCCCCAGGAGTGAAGGTTGAAAAGCTTGGCTGCCCTTGAATATTTCTTGATCTTATAATTCGAGTCGGGAATTGCCGCCTCGTCGAGTATGAAGTTGTTTTCCCGCTTAATCCTATCAATGGCGAAATGGGTTTCCATATCTGAGGCCTTCATCGGCACGAGCGATTTATTATCGGTTTCTATAGTGGAAATTCTATAGCCATCGGCGGTATATTCCGAAAAATAAATACTCCGTCCATCATTCGAGAACCTAAGATCAGCAACATTATATTTGGTGTTCGTAAGCCTGAACACTTTCCGGGAATTTAAGTTCCGGATATAAATATTGTTGGTCTCCCCATAAGGAGCCGTATAGATCAATTTGTTGCCATACCTTGAGGCATATTTAATATCGTCGAAAGTAAGGTTTGTAAGTCGTTGGAAATCATTGTTGTTGATCGAATATTCATAAATGGCCTTGCCGTTTTCGCCCACTCCGACAACAATAATGGATTCATCGTCGTCAGCCCATTGCGGATTTGTAAGGAACAAGCTTTCTTTCGGCGAATATTTTTTAACAAGGGTTTTGGCTTCCCTGTCGAGTATCACTATATGTGAGCTTCCCCCGACGTCAACTTCAAGGGTGCAGATATATTTTGCGCTGTTGGAAAGCTGAGGTGAGAAGAACCTTGTTTTGCGGGTAATTGTTTCAAGTTTTCTTGATTTGAAATTATAAACCTTGATTATTGAATAATTTTGCAGGCTCCATCTTTTATCGAAGGATTTCTCGTTCCAGCACACAAGGCTGTCGTTGGCTGAAAGGGAGTTCTCGAACGAATATCCCGGCGTGAATATCCTGCTTTCCTTTCCTTCGGCCGATATTGAAACTATGCGGCTGATATCGTCGATCCCGGTCTTGAGGGCTATGATATCCCCATTTGCGGTTTTTGTGGGGAACCTATAACTCGTAAAATCCTTCGGTGATGGTTGTTTTACGAAGCTGCTTGATTTAATGGCCGTTGAATCGGCAAGTTGCCAATTGATTTTTAATTCTTGCATAGTGGTTTTGTACAAGCTGACCTTTCCTTTGCCGTGGCTTTTTTTGATAGCGCTACTGAATGGGACGAGCATAAACGGGTATTTGCCAACACGGTCAAGTGCGTTGTCCCACATTTGGGTGCCGTATTTTTGTATTCCGTTTAGCACTATTTGGTATCCAAGCGTATAATGGTCGGGAGTATAATGGTTGAACGATCCAAAAAGGGCTTTGTCATAAGCATAGATTTTCTTGTCGAGGATCTGAGCTTTCAAGTCCATGGCAAAATCGGGGGAACGCCCTCTTCCGCTATTGCTGTTTATTGTCTCGGAATATACGGCATCGCCCTCGATGAACCAAAATGGCAGAAAAGCCCCCATCATTATTGCAGTTGCCTGATCCCCGATTAAATAATAAAGCCCCAGGGTGAAGCCTTGTTTCATTTTCTGCATTTGCACGGCATGCCGGTATTCGTGCAGGACAAGTTGCCTGTTCCATGCCTGGGCATAAGTTGTTTGGTCGGGCATTTCGAAAAAATCGCCATGAAAGGGTGTGGGGGAGACCATGGCGTTTGATGTAGTTGTCCGGTTATGCAATACTATCTTGAACTTGCTGACCCTGGAATTATAATCCCCGTTGACGGCATTTTTGGACAGTTCCAGCAAATTAGCATATTGCATTGCTGTTTTCTCGTAGCCTTGCGGGAAGATAACTTCAAAGTCTTTTGTGTTTATTTGCTTCCATCTGATGCTTGCCGGATCCTGGCCGCTCAGGAAGAATTGTGCGTTTGTGCCGATAGTGGTTATTAAAAGCGCAGCCAAGACAGTTGACCTCAGATTCATGCTAATTTTCATTTTTCAAAAATACCAGAAAAATTCAAATATATTGGCAGATGTTGCGCGGCATGTTTGGCTTAAGGAAGTTTTCGCCGTCATGCTCATGACAAATGGCCTTCGATCATCTCCATGAATTCTTTTTCGTCGATAGGCTTGGAAATATAATCAGTACATCCTGATGCGAGGGCTTTTTCTTTGTCGCCTTCAAGGGCATAGGCTGTTTGTGCGATAATAATTACGTCATCGTTAAACTCCCTTATTCTTTCTGTGGCTTCATATCCGTTCATCACGGGCATTTTTATGTCCATTAACAATAGATCGATATCAGGGTTTTGTTTCATGATTTCCACCGCCGTTTTACCGTTTGAGGCATGCAGTATCTCGGTGTTGAGGTTTCTGAGCAATAGTGTGATGTAAAGGTCGGAAAATTCTTCATCTTCTACAATAAGCACTTTTATTTCTCGTGTAATTTCATGTTTTTCCTTTGGCTCGGCAGTTTCGTCCAGGCTGCCAACATCCGCGTTTTCAGGAATAGTATATGGCAAGGTAAAATAAAACCGCGATCCTGTGCCTTCTTCTGATTCCAGCCCTATTTGCCCGCCCAGCATTTCAACATAGGCCTTGGTAATTGCCAAGCCCAGCCCTGCGCCTTCATAAACATTGGAGTCCTCGATGTCGGCCTGTACAAAACGGTCGAATATTGCCTCCTGCCTGTCTGCCGGTATCCCTATCCCTGTATCTTTTACGAAAAATTGAATGTCGGAACCGTCATTTTCTTTTTTTGGTGCATTGTGCTTGCTCACGGGTAAATGATAACCGAATTCGATACTTCCTTCATGGCAATATTTTATTGCGTTCTTTACCAGGTTGGTTAGTATGGCATAAAGTTTCTCCCTATCAGTTTTAACTATTGGGTTTTTGCCATGCTGACAGGTACTCATTATCAGCTCTATTCCTTTTTTGTTTGCCTCGGCCTTGAAGAAGGAGTAGATGAACTCCATTTGCTTATCGATATCGCATTTGTCCATATTTATTTCCACCTGGCCGGCCTCGATTTTGGAAATGTCGATTAAGTTGTTGATTATGTTGAGCATGCGATGACCGCTTTTTTCAATTATTTCGACATAATTAGCAAGTTGCTCGCCACTTAACTTAGGGGATTTCAGCAGCTGTGAAAAGCCCAGTATCCCATTCATGGGAGTTCTTATCTCATGGCTCATATTTGCCAGGAAGGCCGATTTGAGCCTGTCGCTTTCCTCTGCTTTTGCCAATGCGTCCTTGAGGTCGTGTTCTGCTTTTTTTTGCTCTGTAAGATCGGAGTGGGTGCCTACCACCCTTATGGCCTTTCCCTGTTCATCGTAAATAATTTGTGCCCTCGAAAGTATGTTTACCCAATGTCCCAGTTTATGCCTCATGCGGAATTCAGTATTATAATACGTAATGTTCCCGGCTATGGCCTTTTCGAGCTCCTGCAGCGATTTGTTCTTTTCTCCTTGATGACAAAGGGAGTCCCAGGTTGCAAACTCGTTGGGCAGCTCGTCGTCGGCATAGCCCAAAATATTTTTCCATCTTTCAGAGTAATAAACTTCGTTAGTTATCAGGTCCCAGTCAAAGAGGCCGTCGTTGGAGGCTTTCATGGCCAGGTCGAAACGTTCTTCGCTTTTTTTCAGCTCGATTTCGGAAAGTTTCTCTTTTGTTATGTCGAGCGAGATACCGCCTATTAATTTAGTGCCATCGGTTTTTTTAATAGAGAACTCGTGGTTTTTGTAAATAATGATGTTGTTGTTTTTGTCGGTAACATAATCTATTACTATTATGTCCTCGCCATCAAGAACTTTCTTGCTGTCGTCGGCAAACTTATCGGCTAATTCCCTTGGGAAGAAATCATAGGCTGTTTTGCCTTCCCAATTATCCAGGCCATGAACATCTTTATTGTATTTATTGGAGAATAAAAATTTCCCGTCGGCATCTTTAATGAAGATCCCCGCCGGGATATTGTCCATAAACATGGCAAACCTTGTCTCGCTTTCCCTAAGTTTGTTTTCCGTTCTTTTGCGGGCCGTGATATCCTCAATTAAGGTATAAACTTTTGAAACTTCACCTTCCTCGTTTTTCAATGGGATCAAGAAGCTGTGCAAGTTGGTCTTTTTGCCCCATTTGGATTCGTATTCCATATCGAATTCGATAATGACCCCGTCCTTTGAACATTGGTCGAATTTCCTGGCATAGCCGTTTTCGACCAAGGGTGGGAACTTCAATACGTTAATTGATTTTGTGGCCTCAAGGGACGGCGAATCAAGAATGCTGAGCAACGACTTATTTGCATTGATTATCTCCCCGTCAACCTTGGCAAGATAAATCCCTATGGGGGAGTTCTCGAAAATGAGCTTGAAATTGAGCACG
The DNA here is from genome assembly GCA_013151215.1 of Chlorobiota bacterium. Classification (GTDB taxonomy): domain Bacteria; phylum Bacteroidota; class Bacteroidia; order Bacteroidales; family F082; genus BM524. The sequence continues at coordinate 12,687 of JAADIS010000087.1, forward strand.
CTCTCCTTAAGCTCTTTTTCCGTCAGTGTTTGCCTGCTTATATTTTCTACCGTGCCGTCATAGCAAATTGTTTTGTTTTCGCTATCGCGTATGGCAACGGCACTTTCTTCTATATAAACCTCAACTCCTTTTTTGTTCAACCACGATGATTTTAAGCCGCTGACTTTGCCTGTTTTCTCAATATTCTCGATAAATTCCCGACGACTGTGCGTTTTGTCAAACCCTTCTGTATTTAGATTCCGATTTTTTAGCTCTTCAAAGGAATTGAAACCAAGCATTTCAACAAGGGCGGGGTTCGCCATTACTATTTCCCCCTCAGGTGTAGTGCGATATAGTCCGACAGTTGAGTTATTATATAGGGACTTGAATCTTTCTTCGCTTTCTTTAAGGTTTTTTTCTATTGTTTTTTGCCGGCTTATGTCAACGATAACGCCTCTTATACCGTCTGCCTTTTTGTTTCTATAGATGACGCTCGAATATATTAGCACAGGAATCCGGCTGCCATCCTTTTTCTGCAGCATAAATTGGTGCTCGGTGGGCGGCTCGCCATTTAGTAGTTTCCTGATATTCATTTTTAGTATTTCCCTGTCTTCGGGAATAAACGCACGTTCAACCATGAAATCGCTAAGCTCCTCAGGTGAATAGCCTAAAAGTTTTGAGCAATAGTTATTGGTAAAAGTAAGACGGCCCTCAAGGTTGTGCTCATATATTATTTGAGGCAATAAATCTATAAGACCCTTATAATTTTGTTCGCTTTTAATAAGCTCATCTGTTCTTGAGCTTATTTCTTTCTCCAACAGCTCCTTTTCTCCTCTTAATTTGTCTTCTGCTTTTTTAATTCTTAACATTACCTTGACTTGTGCTGTAAGCTCAACAGTGTCAATGGGTTTTGCTACAAAGGCATCGGCGCCTGTCTCCAGGGCCTTCACGCGGCTAGTACTATCAGTTTTAATTGCCGTGAGCATGATGACAGGGATGTTAGAAGTCCTGTTGTCAGCCTTAAGAACCCGGCAAGCCTCATAACCATCCATTCCGGGCATAATAATATCAAGCAAGATAGTGTCAGGTTGACTCTCCCTCGCCAGTTGAATTCCTTCTTTTGCTGATAAAGCAGTGATTATCTCACAATCAGGCAAATGCATCTGCATTAAAGCCTTAATGCTAAGTAAGTTGTCCCTTTGGTCGTCTATTGCTAAAATTTTTGTCATCCTTTTTAAAATAAGTTCAGAGTCCATGTTTATAGTAAATCAAGGGCCATGCCTCATCGAAACATCTTGTTGATGGTTTCCAAGAGTTTTGATTTACTGGTTGGTTTAGTGATGTATGCGTCGCAGCCTGCACTTAATGCTTTTATGTCGTCGCCTGATAGCGCAAAGGCCGTTTGGGCAATAATCTTTATCGTGCCGTTGAATTTGCGGATGGCTCTCGTGGCCTCGAGGCCGTCCATCAGCGGCATTTTTATGTCCATGAGTATCAGGTCGATATCCTTGTTCTCAAGAGCCAGCCTTACTGCCTCCTTTCCGTCTTTTGCCCATAATACATCCTTGCTTATGTCTTCGATGACAACGGACAAAAAATCAAATGAAACGGGATCGTCTTCTGCTATAAGTATTTTCAGCTTTTTCGCAAGTTGATTGGATGTTGCGCCCAGGCCCTGATATCCGCCAGTTTTCCCATGTTTGTTTGCCTCGATGGGAATAGTGAAATAAACTTGCGTGCCGATATTTTCTTTCGAGCTCAAACGTATGTGGCCATCTAGCATTTCCACATAGGCTTTTGCTATGGAAAGACCAAGCCCCGAGCCCTCATGTGCTTTTACTTCTTTAGTGTCTGCCTGTACAAAAGGCTCGAATATGGCCTCCTGCCTTTCAATGGGAATCCCTTTGCCCTCATCGGTAATATAGAATTCGGCATGGCTTTCGTTAATGGTGCAACCGAAGTCGATATTTCCCTTGTTGCTGTATTTTATCGCATTGTCGATGATGTTCCTTAGTATGCTGTGCAGCTTTTCTTGGTCGGTATAAATTTTTATATCGCCTTTTAATTTGTGCAGTCTCAGGTTCAGGCCCTTGGCAGCGGCATCCTCCCTCATTAATTCATAAATCTTCTTGAACTCGTCATTAATTGCAAAGGTCGAGGCCTCTATGTTTACCTGCCCGGTCTCCAGCATCGAAATATCAACTATGTCTTTCAATGTATTTAACATGCGGGTGCCGCTAACGGTTATTATGTCGATATATTCCTGTCGTTCCTCCTTTGACAACTCTACTTCTTTCAGCAAGCTTGTAAACCCCAGTATCCCGTTCATGGGTGTTCTTACCTCATGGCTTATGTTTTGCAGGAATGCCGATTTTAACCGATCTGATTCTTTGGCCTTTTTAAGGGCCTTTGTTAGTTCCTCAAATATTTTTTTCCTGTGTATGGATATGCTGATCTGATGCGAGACGAATTCCAGAAGTTCCATGTCCATTTCATTATATGCAGCCTCGTCAGTATAGCTTTGCACGGCAAGAACCCCGTTTATCACCCCCTCGTTTTCCAAGGGTACGCCAAGCCATACTTTTGAACGGGAACCTGTAAACTCTATTTTCCCTTCTTTAGCAAGCTGTTTTTGATAGTCGGAGGTGGCCAAAAGTGATTTTCTGGTTCTCAATACGAAAGCCGTAAGTGTTTTTCCTGCCGGGAAAGATCGTATGTCATCGTTTTCATCTGCCATGAAGGGCAAAGAGAAAGTGTCTGTTTTTTCGTCGTAAAGGGCAATATAGAAGTTGGTCGCATCTATTATTGTGTTTAGTTCCTTGTGTATGAACCTGATCAATGATTCCAGGTTGTCGGTTTTGATCAAGGCATTTGCGATATTGAACAATGCTTTTTGCATATATTCAGTCCTCTTCTTTTCGGTAATATCCTCAACAAATTTTATGTAGTTTACAATATTTCCTTCTAAATCGACAATAGGTGCTACTGTGGCATTTTCCCAGTATAAATCGCCATTTTTCTTTCTGTTGCGAAATTCGCCCCTCCAAACTTGACCGGAAGTTATTGTGTTCCAGAAGTCTTTATAAAAATCCACCGATTGCGCTCCGCTTTTCAAAATCCTCGGGTTTTTCCCTATAGTTTCTTCTTTTGAATATTGTGTCAGTTCCATGAATTTGGGGTTCACATATTCAATAGTCCCATATTTGTCAGTCATAACAATTGAGTTGGCGCTTTGTTCAACTACTGTTGAAAGTTTAATAAGTTCTTTTTCTGATTCCTTGCGCTTGCTGATATCCCTGATTATGGCAGTATAGTATTTGTTTTCATCGATTTCCCAAGTGGACAAGGACAGCTCGATGGGGAATTCCGACCCGTTTTTTTTTATGGCTGTTATTTCAATGGTATTTCCCAATAAGCTTGCTTTGCCGCCATCTTTGAGCCGTTTGATCCCCAGATTATGCCCTTCAAGGTATTTATCAGGTATTAACACTGATAAACCATTGTTTATCATGTCCTTGCGGGGATATCCAAATATCCTTTCCGCAGCATCATTCCATGAAGTGACAAGGCCATGCTGGTTTATGGTGATAATTGCGTCATTTGCGGTTCGTGTAATGGCCTTGCTCTGCTCCTCGCTGTTTTTTAGTGCCTGTTCCACTTGTTTCCTTTCGGTGATATCGTCAAAAACAGCCACAAAGAAGCCTTTCCGCGGCCGGTAGGCGTAAACATGATACCATCTTTTAAGCTGTACGGAATAATTGTCGAAACGAATATCTTTTCCCGTGCGGGCAACTTTGCCAAAGATATCAATCCAGTTGGCCGGGTCGTCCTCGATTCCCGGGAGTGCCTCGGTAACTCTTTTCCCGATAAGGTTTTCTCTTTTTAATCCGGTTAGTCTCTCAAAACCTCTATTTATTTCCCTGAAAATATAATCTATCGGCTTGCCCTTGTCGTCGCAAACAATTTCGTGATAAGCAAAGCCGTTTAGCATATTCTCGAACATCGAACGGTATTTCTGCTCTTCTTCCCTGATTTTAATTGTTTGTTCCAAAACGGTTTCTTCCAGGCTTGCTTTTTCTTTCCTTAAATTATCCTCGGCTTCTTTGATGCGGAGCATGACTTTTATAGTTGCTTTTAATTCCAGGGGCTTGAAAGGCTTGGCAAGGACGGCATCGGCGCCACAGTCCATGCTTTTTACCCTGTTCGCCGTCTCGCTGCCAAGGGCCGAAAGCATGATAACCGGGATGTATCTGGTTTTTTTGTTTTCTTTTAGGGCTTTGCACACTTCAAAGCCGTCCATCCCGGGCATTAATATGTCGAGCAAGATAGTGTCGGGCAGTTCTTTTGTAGCAATGGAGATCCCTTCCTTGCCTGAAGCGGCAAGAAAGAGCTTGCAGTCCGGTAAATAAGTTTTTACGAAACCTTTTATGCTCATCAGGTTGTCACTTTGATCGTCGATCGCCAATATTTTCACCATGGTATTTTTGTTGTGAGTATGCCTAATTTATAAATGTGATTGTAAATATATTAAAATTGTAAATACATTAAACAAGTCTATCAATTTCATTGATCAATTTGTCTTTATTTATTGGTTTTGAGACATATCCGTTGCAGCCGATAGACAAGAACCTTTCCTTGTCGCCGATCATGGCCTGTGCCGTAACGGCAATTATAGGGATATGCATAAGGTCTTTGTCATGTTTTATTATCCCGGCTACTTCTTCGCCTGACATACCTGGCAACGACATGTCGAGCAAAACAATATCCGGATATTTGTCGCGGATTGTTTCAAGGCCTGCTTCACCGCTGTATGCTTCGGTTATTTTAAATCTATCGGATAAAATTGCCTTTATTGTGGTCATGTTGTCGGGGTTGTCCTCGATAATTAAAACCTGCGTGCAGGCCTGGCCATGTTTTGCGGATTCCTCAAGCATAGCGGTTATCTTGCTTTGCAATTCTTCAATCTTGACATCTCCTTTTTGTACCAACTGAAAGATGTTGTTGGATGTCAATCTTGCCAGATCCTTGTTGCTGAGGTCTTTGGCTGTCAAAACGAGAACGGGGACAAACTTCGTTGATTCATGCGCCCTAAGTTTTTCCAGCAGCTCAAACCCGTCTATCCCGGGCATCATCAAGTCGAGGATAATCCCGTCAGGGACGATTTTTTTTACTGACTCAAGTGCTTGCTGCCCGTCGAAAGCCACTTCGATATCATATTCCAATTGCCTGATTACGGCTTTCATCTGAACTATTATGTCGGTATTGTCGTCAACGATAAGAATGCGTTTTTTGTGGCTTTTGTGCGATAAACCTTTATTTTCGCCCCCTTTATCAGTAGCTTCCGGCCTTGGCGCAACGGTTTCGTCATCAGCATAATAGCCATTGTTGCCATTCCATTTAATGGGTAATGAAACCGTAAAAGTACTGCCTTTTCCGGGCTTGCTGACGACATCGATCTTGCCTCCCAATATCTGGCTAAGCTTATTGGCAATGGCCAGCCCTAAGCCTGTTCCTTCGTATTTGCGGCTTGAGCTCCCGTCGGCCTGCCTGAACTCGTCAAAAATACCGGGGAGCATTTCCTCGTCTATGCCTATACCCGTGTCTTTAACCTTGATATACACATAATCAGTATCGTATGTTGCCGAGATGTCAACGCTTCCCTTTTCGGTGAATTTTATTGCGTTTCCAATTATGTTCGTTAAGATCTGATTGATTTTTATTTGGTCCGATTCAATAGTGGGCAGGTTTTTGTCAATGCTCAGCTTGAGGCTGATGTTCTTGTCGGATGCTAGCGATTGCAGGTTTTCTTTGACGATGGTGAGTGATTGGCCAACGGAAGTCGCCAGTGGGACAATATCCATTTTACCGGCCTCTATCTTCGACAGGTCCAATATGTCGTTGATAAGGCGCAATAGGTTATTGCCGTTCCTGTTCACTATTTCGAGATATTCATATTCATCGTTGCCAAGCTTGTTTTTTGTTTGGGCCATCAATACCTGGGAGAGGGTCAGGATGGAGTTTAAGGGCGTCCTCAGCTCGTGGCTCATGTTCGACAGGAATTCGCTCTTGAGCTTGTTGGCGACTTCGATTTGTGATTTTTGCGCTTCAAGCTCGAGGTTTCTTTCCTGAAGTTCCTTGGAAGTGTGCAGCAGCTCTTCGGTTTGTTCCTGCAACTCCTCTGCCTGCTCTTGCATCTCTTCCGATTGCGATTCCAGTTGTTGGTTGGTCCTTGAAAGGTATTCTGCAAGAGCAGCAGTGCGCTCACTTGCGATAAGGTTTGAATACGAGGTGTTTATGCTGTCCCATGATTTTTCGATTATTTCAAGGTATTCATCGCTGAGCTTCGTTATGCTTACCAGCGAAATTATCGCGATCACGCTGTTGTCAACTATTATGGGAATTGTAACGATCTCCTTTGGAACAACTTCCCCGGCAACGGTAACGAAACCAAACGAGGTATCTTCGGGTATGTCTTTTAGGTGGAAAATCTTTTTTGCCGATATGGCGTTTCCGAATTCACCTTGCGGGTTCTCGGAGTTAAAGGGCTTCAACAGCTCTTTTTTCGCCCCGATGGAAGCAAGATGCTCATATTGTTTGGAAACTTCGTTTAAAGTATAGAATGTGCACATATTTGCCTTGCCAAGTTTTAAAAGATGTTTTAACAATGATTTTGCAAAATCGTTTATCGAGGATTTGCCGATCATGGTCCTGGATACTTCCGCCACCCCTTCCTGAATCGTGATACGGCTTTTGATGGTGTCGGCAAGGGTGTTTATAGTCTTGGCCAGGGATCCAGTCTCATCCTTGGATATCCTGGTGTTCCGGACTGTTAGGTTGCCTCCTAACATCTGTTCGGATACTCTGAGCATCTCCCTTAAGGGGCGAGTAATGCTAAGGGTGATCATGCTTGCCGCTATTATACTTATAATCAGGATGGCTACCAAGATGATAACAGTGTTTCGTATTGTGGAGTTTGTAATTATGGCTGCCTCCTTATAATAACTGTCGCCTTTTTCGTTTGCGAATTCCAACATTGCGTGGATCTTTTGGGTCATTAGCTCGACATGCCTTGCGCCTTTGCCCTTGGTAATTGCCACTGCTTCGTCAGTTTTGCCCTTGATGCTGAGTTGGATTACTTCGTCGCGTATGGGTTTCCAGTCAACAAAAGCGTTATAGGCTTTAGTAACATCGTTTTTGTCGCCAAGGAAACGGTCGAAAACTATGTCGAAGGATTTGAAGACCTGCCTTTGGTTTTCTTCTACTTTGTTTTGTGCTGTCCTGATTTCTTCCGGACTGTTTGCCAAGGCAACATCCTTCATGGATCGGTGAATGGCCATGATGTTGGTGCTTATGTCCCTTACCGCCTTGCTTACGGCCAGAGGATGCAAATACATGTCCTCGCTCAATTTCCCGATTCGCTTAACGTTGTACAAGGAGATAATCCCGCTGATAATGGTCAGCAGCACTACTGTCGAGAACCCTAAGGTTAGTTTGTTTACTATTTTCATATTATCTCTATCTTTCTTTCATATTTAAATTCATGCTGTCGCGAACGACTTTATATTATTTGTCCAATGTATTTAATTTGTTTTGCAGCTCCTTGATTTTCAGTTCCCTGCCGACAAATACCTTCATGGCGTTATTGAGTTCCTCGTTTTTTAATTCTAGTTCCTTGGTTCTTTCTTTTACTAATTGCTCAAGTTTTTCCCGGTATTTTTTTAACTCCTCTTCGGTTTGTTTGCGCCTTGTGATATCTTTCACGGTTGCGAAATACGATATTGTTCCTCCTTTATTGTCAGTTACTTTCGACGGGCTTACGGTTACCGGGAACCGTTCACCGTTCTTGCGCACAAATGTCAGTTCAAAATCAGTAAGGCTAGCTTTCGGTGTCTTTTTATATGCAGCCTCTATTTTATCATATTCCCCTGGCAGCCAATAGGGATGAGGCGGACTTGCGCCAATTAGCTCTTCCCTGGGAAAACCGGTCATTTCAACGAGCGCGGGATTAACATCCAGCTGAGTCCCGTCCTTGTCGATAACCGAGAACCCATCCTGCATTGCAGAAATAAGTTTTGAATTAAAGTTTTCCGCTTTTTTACGGTCGGTAATGTCCATTATTATGGCTGCAAACAAATCCTGGCTTTCAAAGCGCAACAGTTGCAGATGTACTTCAACCTCGTAAAGCGATTTGTCCTTGCGCTTATGGGTTGTCTCGAAAACAACCTTGTTTTTTTCTCCCTTGCGCAACGGATTTATTAATTCGGTAAACGATTTTAGGGTTAAGTCGGGCTTTATGCTCAAAGGGGTCAGCAGTTTAAGCTCATCCATAGTGAAGCCCAGGTTCTTTTGTGCCGCATTATTTACCTGTACGAATTTTAGGCTTTCGGCATCGAAGAGATAAATCTCGTTCAGGGAATCCTCGATGATGCGGCTGAAGCGCTGTATTTTTTCTTCCGCCTTTTTGTTCACTTGCTTTCTCGTTTCAGTATATAACATTGAGTACCTGAACGTTAAAGCGAATATGCCGCTCAGTGTCTTAAGGCCTGCTATAATAGGGCCAAGTTTGTCAGTTGACGGCAGGCCCAGGATAATAAAGCCGCCTATGATGGTGTTCTCGATTTGCATAGGAAGCAGCAGCGAATTTCGGAAACCTGTTTTGGAGAGCCTTTCTTGAACCTCCGGGCACAGGTCCCCGGAAACAGTAACAACGGTTTTGCGCGAATGTATCGTTTGGGTCAGATAATCAAATAATTCCTTATCGAACAGCTCGTTGTCCTCCTCCGGTATTTGGCCAATCAAGGTATGGCCGACATGTTTAGTGCCGGAAAAGTTTTCGTTGCACCTATAAAGAGCGACAATTCCGGCCTTGGTGATATCCTTTATTTCCTTAAGCGTTTTCGGGATGGCCTTGGCAGGGTCCCCGGCAAAAGACAATATGTCCTTTGTTAATTGTGATGTGAGCTCCTTAAACTTGTTGCTATAATCCTCTGATTCCATTTTCCTTGACTTTTGTTATCCGATCTTTTTATATATTTTACAACATTTGCTTTCTCTCCTGAACTTGCCTTTTTGCCCGCTTGGGGGCAGCTCTGCTTCGCCAAGAACCAGAAACCCGTTTGTTTTCAGGGATTTATATAATTTTTCGAAGATGACTCCCTGACTTTCCCGTTCAAAATAGATTAAAACATTGCGGCAGAAGACCATGTCGAAGCTTCCGTAAATACTCTCCGGGGGGAAGATGTGGTTGTTGTCGAGCAGATTGAAAAACGAAAACTTAACGGTTTTTTTAAGTTCGTCATCGACTAAGTATCTGCCTGATTCCTCCTTGAGGTATGATTCGGCCATGCCCAGTTTAATATTGAAAAGGCTTTGCTTGTCGTAAATTCCGGATTTTCCCTTTGACAGTGCTTTCTTGTCGATGTCGGTTGCGAAAATTATGGTATCGAGGGATTTCTTCTCTTTTTTCAGGAACTCGCTTACGGCCATTGCAATAGAATACGGTTCCTCGCCACGTGAACAACCGGCTGACCAGATTCTTAGAAGGCCGTCTTTTTTTAATGTGATGGGATTAATAACTTTGTGGAGTACAATCCTTTCCAGGTATTCAAATACAAGCGGGTTCCTGAAGAAGCTGCTGACGTTTATAGTGAAAACATCGATCAATGCGTCCAGTTCCTCTGTATTGTCTTGTAAATATTCGAGATATTCAACTGGCTTACCGCAATTTGTTATAAACATTCTCTTTTGAAGCCTTCGTTCGAGCATAGGTCGGCGATATCCGGAAAAATCGAATCCGCGTTTTTCCGCGAGTAGTTTTAGTATGTGGTTTAAAGCATCCATTATGGTTATTCTACGCTTAACATTCCTTTGATACAAATTCGTTACGAACATTGGCGGGCAAAAAGTTCATTTTCCCGGTATTTCATACCTTTAGCCATAAACCCTTATCCGCCAACCAGGCTTTCTATCATCACTATGATTTTATCTTTATCAATAGGTTTGGCAATATAGTCGTTGCAGCCTGCCTCCAAGGCTTTTTCGCGGTCGCCCACTAGCGCATAAGCGGTTTGGGCAATAATTTTAACGTCTTTGTTAAACTTCCTTATTTCTTTTACGGCTTGGTAACCGTCCATTACCGGCATTTTTATGTCCATCAGTATTATATGGGTATCCGGATTTGTGGCCAAGAGGGAAACGGCTTGCATTCCGTTCTTTGCATGAAGGATGTCGCAGTTCAATTCGTTAAGGACAATAGTGATGTACATGTCCGAGACTTCTTCATCTTCAACAATCAGTATCTTGAGTTTCTTGTCGGTTTTGAGCGGTTGTTTTTGAGCCATTGTTTCATTGATCTGTGTTTCTCCTTCAATGGGATCAAGATTGCGGGCTAAGGTGAAATAAAACACAGAGCCTAAGCCGACTTCTGATTCAACCCAGATTTCGCCTCCCATCAATTCTATATATCCCGAAGCGATTGACAGGCCCAGGCCGGAGCCTTCATAAACGCCTCGGTCTTCGATATCGGCCTGTACAAACCGCTCGAAAATAGCCTTTTGCCGATTTGCGGGTATCCCTATGCCCTGGTCTTTCACATAGAATTCCAAACAATCGTACTTTACGGCATATCCAATATTTATTTGGCCCTTATTTGAGTATTTGATGGCATTTTTTATCAGGTTGCTTAGGATCGCATAAAATTTTTGACGGTCGGTTTCCAGAAAAACATCACCGCCGGGATGTTCGTCGATGAACAAGTCAATGCCCTTGTTGTTCGCTTCCTTTTCGAAAAAAGCCTTTAACTCGAGCAGCTCGGCGTTGACGTCGAATTTTGAGGTCTCGTTTTTTGTCTGTTTTGTTTCCAGCATGGATATGTCAACGATAGCGTTCAGCGTGTTGAGCATACGGTTGCCGCTTTTTAATATCACGTCGAGGTATGAGTCCTGTATTTCCCTTGAGAGATCAGGCTTCTTAAGCAGGCCGGCAAATCCCATTATCCCACTCATGGGAGTCCTTATCTCGTGACTCACATTGTGGAGGAAAGCGGTTTTCAGGCGATCCGACTCGGTAACTTTTTCCAATGCCAGCCTTAATTTGTTTTCTGTTTTTTTTTGTAAGGTCACGTCCCTGTGGAAAGCAACGATTTTTGTGCTGCCCTCTATTTCTATGGGGCAAGCAATAATGTCCATTGTTATTATCTGCCCGTTTTTGTGATAATGCTCTATCTCGAATCTCTGGGTTTCTCCCATTAGAACCTTTTTCAAACGGCTTGGAACTTTAAGTTTTGTTTGTGGCGCATCCAACTCCTTGATATTAAGGTTTTTGATCTCGCTCATAGTATGCCCGTGCATTTTTGCGAACGATTCGTTGGCAATTATTATGTTTCCTGTTTTATCAATAATTATTATTCCGTCGCCCGCGTTCTCGAATAGTGTTTTGTATTGATGTTCGCTTTTCTCCAGAGCCAGTTCGGTCAACCTTCGCTGCGTTATATTTTCCGCCACTGACAAAATCTGATGAATTCCTCCTTTGTCATCCGTTAAGGGCACGGTTTTGTAAAGTTGGAACTGTTTGTTTATGAACAGCTCGAACGATTGTTCCTCGCCCATGAAAGTCCTTTCGTAATAATGTTTCACTATTGCTGCCTTATCGTCAAAAACCTGCTCCAGGCTTAAACCGACGAAATCATCGGGATCGAGCTTTTGCTTGCTGAACTCCTGTCCTGCGGAGAAGCCGATACTAAAGTCCTCGTTTATTATCGAGAGGAATGAATTGGGGTAGTTTTCGGCTATTTTGCGCAAAAGCCTCTCGTTGTCCTTAAGCTTTTTTTCCGATTGCTTTCTTAAAATTAGTTCCAGGCTTGCTTCTGCCAAATGCTTAACGATTTCAATGTCAGTATCGTCGTAAAATATTTCTTTGTTCCCAACTCCTACAATGCACTTTATTTCGTCTCCCCTGAAAATAGGGACCAACAATTCCCTGCTTATCGGAGCCCGTTCTTTCGAGGATTCCTTTTTTAATCTTGCGTTTTCATATTCGTTGTTGATTATTGCTTCCCGTTTATTTATGCAGTCGGCCAGTGCATTAGTCCTTGAGAATGGGTAGTTACGGCTTTCAAAGCCTGTTGTTCCCTTATTATCAGCCGGTTGTCCTGTCAGGCCCCCAAGCGGCGCATCAACCCGGATGTTTTCAACAAGATAAAAAAAACTGATATTGCTTGTTGTCAGTTCTTCCACGATATCAAGAAATTTGTATGTCAGGTCCCCAATGGTATGATTTAAGGAATATTTGATAAGATTCAGATGTGCTTTGCGCAAATCCTCGGAGCGTTTTCTCTTGGTTACGTTTTGAAACACGCAATATGTTTGCTTAAAGACCCCATCGTCGGTATAAGCTGCTCGCCCTTCCAGTGCAATATCGAAATAAAGCCCGTTTTTATGCTTTAGCTTAAAGGGGATATTATGAACAAGCCCTATCTTTTTAAGGACCGGAAAGTTTTTTTTAAAAGTTTTTCTGTCGTCCTGATGAAGAAAGTCCCCTATCCACTTTCCGACAACTTCACTGCGGTCGTACCCAAGCATGTTCAGCCACTCGGGGTTGATATCGATGATGTTTCCTTCGCTGTTCAGGGATTGGTATGGTAAAGGGGCAAAATCGTAGAGGGTTTTATATTTCTGTTCGCTTTCAAGCAAACGCGAAGATTTTTGTTCAATGCTTTTCTTAAGTTTTTTCTTATCGCTCCTGAGTTTGTCCTCGGCTCGTTTTATCCTGAGCATCACCCTTATCTGGGCCGTAAGCTCGATGGGCACGATGGGTTTGGCCACAAAGGCGTCGGCACCCATTTCCAGGCAGCTCACGCGGGTTTCCATGTCCGTTTTTACTGCCGTGAGCATTATGATCGGGATATGTTTTGTTTTATTGTCCCGCTTTAGTTCTTTGCAAACCTCATAACCGTCCATTCCGGGCATTATGATGTCCAACAATATAGTATCGGGTAAATGTTTATGTGCAAGCCTTATGCCCTCCCCACCTGTGGTAGCAGTCAACAGATCAGCATTTTTCATGCTTCCCTTCAAAACAGCCCTCAAGCTGACAAGGTTGTCGTTTTGATCATCAATGGCAAGGAGTTTTATCATGACTAGCGGTATTAATTGTTGCCGTCATTAATTATACGGTGCCGTATATTTGTCCAAACCTTTTTTGAAGAGATATGAATGCGCCGTAAATCAATGAATTAAGCAATAAATGTCAAACAATAGCCATTGTTTGTTTGTCAAATCTAAGAATAAAAGAAGTAGAAACCTATATATGTTTCTTATTTAGACTGGGTTGAAATAAGCCTTGGGCGATTAGCGATGCGTGTTTTTTTAGAGAACGGGATTCATTAAGGCAGTACATATTTAAAAACGGCAATGAAATGCGCAAAGCTGCCAAGCAATACCCATATATGGAAGATGGCATGGTTGTACGGCATTTTGTTCAGGAGGTAGAAGGCTGCGCCAATGGAGTATGATACACCACCGCCGAGGAGCCACATTAAACCATCGAAGGGGAGGGCTTCGTTCATTGGTTTGATGGCAACAATTATCAACCAGCCCATTAACACATAGATGATTGCCGACAAAAAGTCGTATTTGCCGGTATTAAAAATCTTGAAGACCACACCTCCGATGGCCAGGGCCCAGATAAGCCCGAGCAAGCTCCATCCCCACGGGCCTCTTAATGTAACCAACAGGAATGGCGTATATGTTCCGGCGATCAGGAAATAAATTGCGGAGTGGTCAAAAATATTCAGTTTGTTGCGCAGTTTTTGTTTGCGCGTTATATGAAACAGAGTGGATGCAAGATATAGCGTGACCAGGCTAAAGCCGTAAATGCTAAAGCTTACGATATGCCATGCGTTTCCTTTAATGCTTGCATAAACCACTAATAAAGTGAGTGCTGCAATGCTCAAGAGAAACCCTAAGCCATGTGTTATGACGTTTAATAACTCCTCTGTTTTAGGGTATGGCCTGGCATCTTTCATCATAGCGTTCTTTTTTGTTCCATAACAGGCTTGCGTCAATATTGTTGTACTGCGATATTTTTTTTATTACAGAATAAATAAAAAACAAAAGTCGTTTATTTCGACTTGCGGCGTCTCGGTTTATTTGCAACCTCAAGGTATTGGTCTATCGCCATTGTCATCGAGGGGGCTGTTTTTGTAGGTGCGGGGATGTTTAGCTTCAAGCCTTCTTTTTCAATTGCCTTTTTTGTGGTGGGCCCGAAAGCAGCGATAATTTGTTCGCCTTGCTCGTAATCCGGGAAGTTGAACTTCAATGATTCGACGCCTGCCGGGCTGAAGAATATCAGCATTTGGTATTTGTTGATGTCGATATCTTTCAAATCGCTGGGAACTGTGCGGTAAATAATAGTTCTTGTATAGTCAATGTTTCCCGCATCAAGCATTTTAAACATGCTTAGGTTGTTTACGTCGGAGGAAGGAACAATATATTTTTCATCAGGGTTCTTGCTTATCAGATCCATGAGATGGGCAAATGTTTGCTTGCCATAAAAGATTTTCCTTTTCCTGTATTGAACGTATTTTTGAAGATAATATGCCGTGGATTCGGAAATGCAGAAATACTTGAGCGAGTCGGGGACTTCGAAACGCATCTCCTTTGCCATGCGGAAAAAGTGGTTTACAGCATGCTTGCTGGTCAATATCACGGCAGTATGATCGTTGAAGCTGCCCTTTGCCCTTCTGAATTCCTGAGCCGAAACACCTTCGATGGTTATAAATTTACGGAAATCTATTTCTAGCTTATAGCTGCGACATAATTCGCCATAAGGCGACTTCTCGAGGTCGGCGGGTTGTGGCTGAGATACTAAAATATTTTTTATCTTCACTTTTTCCTGCTTTTGTTCTCTTAATACTAAAATTCCTCGTCCCGTTTCACAACGGAAAAACTTGACTTTTCAAAAGTTTTATAACCAATAAAAATGGTATAAATTCGAGCGTGCAAAGGTATAAAATAATATGAAACCACGAAAATTTTGTGATCCTTAATCCGATAGCCATCGTAAACACCCATCTGCTAATAATAAACAATAGCATTAAAAGGCCGCCGAAACCGATTATAAATGATAAATCGGTATAAATAAAAACAAATAAAAGAGGCAAAACGATTAAGCCAAGCGTTTTTTCCAGGCTGTTGAGCAGTTTGTTGTGCGCTTTTCCCATGGCCTTTGTGGCAAACAACCATGCAGTTGCCGCAACAAATATCTGCCTAAATAAAATGTAGGCTGCAATAATGTAAATCAACAAGAATAATGTGTTGCCACTAAGGCCTATGTTGAGATAGTCTGGGATTAAATTGTTGAGCACAAGCATTATCAAGACAGGTATTACGACAATGAAGTTCAGGTATAGCAATGCGTTTATTATAATGCCGGCTTTATTGGTCCCCGATTCCCAATTCCTTTTTAGCGGATTAGTGGCCAAGGCCGTAAAATTCCCCCTGATAAGGTCAGGGGTAAAATACCAAACCGCTGAAATGAAGAGCATTAAAACGAGAAGGGCAACACCTAAGATGCTCATCCCGGGATCATGGCTCACCGATTGGATATTTATTTGCGGGCTGCCGCTAAAAAAACCTGTCGTATCTGATTTAAACGGAACCCGGCCTAGTTCATCGATAAAATGTGAATGCTGTATAAAATGTCCTATGCTGTCGTTCATCCCGGTCATCAATATCATTATAGTTTTTGCCTTTGCAAAGTTGCGATTTTTTTGTTAATGCGGTTAATGCGGCAAAACAAATAAAAATCATTGAAATAATTATTTGGCAAACAAAACGGCGAGTCGTGTTAATTATTAAACTAATCGGTTGATTTTGCAAAAACAAGGCAGTAAAACATCTTATTTAGATTGCCGATAAATTACGAAATCAATTGACGGGATATGCTAAAGTATTGATAATAATTCGTATTATTGTTAACTAATTAACAGGGGTTATTTATTAATATAAATTTTAGTGATTATGTATAAAAAACTATTGTTTTTAATGTTTTTTGTCCCGGTTGTCGTTTACAGTCAGGACGGAAGCAAGTTCGGGATTAAGTTCCACGGTTTCGTGAAAAGCGATTTGCTTTTCGATTCGCGCCAAACCGTTGATGTAAGGGAAGGGCACTTCCTTCTTTATCCGAAAAACGAGTTGCCTGATATTGAAGGCAATGATATCAACGCAAAATCATCCTTTAATCTTTTGTCGATTCAAACACGCTTAAAGGGATTCATTACCGGTCCGGATATCGGTAAGATTAAAACATCAGCCTATTTGGAAGGTGAGTTTTTCGGGATGAACAACGCAGATATCAATGGATTTCGCCTCAGGCATGCGTTTATTAAATTAAAATGGGAAACGGCTTCGCTTTTGGTGGGGCAATACTGGCATCCTTTTTTTGCGGTGAATTGTTATCCGGGAACTGTGTCGTTTAATACAGGGTCTCCGTTCCAGCCGTTCTCGCGCAACCCGCAAATCAGGTTCACAAAAACTTTTGG
>JAADIS010000125.1 GCA_013151215.1 Chlorobiota bacterium
TGCTCATCGAAATCATAAACGAGCAGATCGTTTTTGGCATCATACTCCATTAAAACCCACTTCCCGTTTAGGTAGGCATTATACGCTTTTATCCCCGATTCTTCATCCTTGATTATCATTTTAATGGTTTTCTGCCCTGCTACATTCTTGCCCGTTTCAATGTTCAATGCCTTTATTATTGGTTTTACGGTATCGGCCTCAAGTGTATAATACCCTAACAACCTTGCCTTTGCCGAGATATATTTTTTGTTTTTCAAACTGCCGGCATACCTATATTCTTTTCCGTCGGGGCTATAAGCCACATACAATTTGGGGAAGATGGCATTGCCCGCACTATCAGGCTTTATGGATAAATAAAAGTATTTCTGCACGGCGACCGATTTATTGTGCAATTTATAAATGGCTGAATAATCACCTCGTTTTTCCAAAGAATCGAAAACAAAATCCAGGCTTTTATAAAAACTGTTTGCCGGGAAGCTCACACTGATATTATCTTGCTCGATCCTATTGGGCCTGGAAAAAATGAAAGAACTGCCTCTTTTGATTTTTTTATGTTTCCCGGTCATAACATCATCCGAAACCACATCGAACCTCAGCGAGGAAATGTTACCATAAGCATCCTTCACTACAAATTCCATTTCGTGCTTCAAGCTATCGCTAAAATTATAAATCCCGTTGTTTTTAACGTTTCGATAAACAAATAAGCTGTTATTTGTATCAATACATGTCCTTATGTAACGAGAGCCATTGTTTTCGTAATAAGCATAATCGATCAACGAATTTACATATCTCGTAGTAGAAAACGACAGGCGGTTCATTATCAGTCCGAACACCTTTAGCGAATCTATCATCAGGTCAAGCTGATAGATGCCGTTATGGTTGTTTATTTCGTTCATCTTGTCGTAGCAGTTAAGTCCGAACGAAATATTACCACTCAACTTAATCGGCAGCTCGTCGCTTAAGCGATGCTTTTCCCCCCATCCTTCGACTTTGATATACAAGGTATCGTGGCTTCCGTTAACAGACGAATTTTCATCCTCAGGATAGATGGCCAGTCCCTTTATTTGCGGACGGGTATAATCACTTATCTTTATACTCTTGAACAGCAAGGGGTTAATAGGGTATTGAGATGCTTCCTCCCTTATCTCGAAGTGAAGGTGAGGGCCGTTGGACCCACCGGTATTACCCGAATAAGCAATAATATCTCCTTTTTTTATCTTAAACCTATCTTTTTCCGGATAAGCTTCAACGGCATATTTTTCATTCTTGTATTGAAGTTTTTTTATAAATTTTTGAAGGCTATCGTTAAAATAGCGCAAATGCCCGTAAACCGAGATATAACCGTTAGGATGTGTAATATAAAGCGCTTTTCCATAGCCGGAGGCAGATACTTTGATTCGCGAGACATAACCGTCGGCAACTGCATACACCTTTTTACCCTCTGTACCCTGTGTTTTGATATCCATGCCCGAGTGGAAATGATTGGAGCGAAGCTCACCGAAAGTGCCGCTCAACAATAGGGGGATATCCAGCGGCGACCTGAAATAATTTGAGGGATAAGTCTGGGAACTAGCATATTGGAAAAACAACGATATTAAAATTATTATAAAAACAGTCCGTTTAGCCATAAAAAGAATTCTTTTCGGTTTTTTGGAAAAACAAAAATATCATTTTAAAGTTTTGTTTGACGAAAATTTTACTTTTGCTAAGGTTTTATTTTTTCGACTAACACTTTTCGAGAGATAGGTTAAAGATTATGGAAGATATTAAAAAAGAACATACAAGAATCGTATTCATCATAAACCCACATTCGGGAAGAAGCAGCAAAAAGGATTTGGAGGAAAATATTTACAGCATCTTTCCCGCTCTTCTTTATGAGGTTTCTATAAAATATACGGAATATAAAAATCACGCATCGGAACTAAGCCGCAAGGCGTTAAATGAAAAAGCCGATATAATAGTTGCCGTTGGCGGCGATGGCACCATCAATGAAGTAGCATCGCAAATAATTGATACTGAATGTATTTTGGGAATAGTACCCGCAGGCTCAGGAAACGGGCTCGCCAGGCATTTGGGGATTTCCAGGGTAAAATCGAAGGCCTTAAAAAAAATCAGGAAGGGGAAAACGATAAAAATTGATACGGCGAGCATAAACAATACTGCTTTTGTGAGCATTGCCGGCCTGGGCTTCGATGCCCTCGTAGCCGATAAATTTTCAAGGAGCAAGAGCAGGGGATTCTTTTCCTATTTTAAGATTATTGCCGAAAACTACCCAAAATATCGACCTAAAAAATATATCATCCAAATTGATGAGGACACAACGATAACAACAAGGGCATTGTTCCTCAGCTTCGCAAACTCAAACCAGTTCGGATATAATACTGCCATCGCACCACATGCTAAACTCAACGACGGCAAACTTGATTTATGTATTGTTAAAAAACCATATCTCATAGAGATACCTCTTATTGCCAACCTTCTCCTCCTGAAGAAAATACATTTATCACCTTTTGTCAGTATTATACCTGTCAGGAACATCATTGTTAAACAGAGCAAAAACCGTGTGGTCAATATTGACGGGGAGGCAATGAAACTTGGCAAAGAACTGGATATCAGAACAAACCCTTTGTCACTTAACGTTCTAATACCATAAATATATGTCGAAGAAAAAACAAAAATACTCTGGGATAGTATATTCTACCAACGAGGATTTCGATTATAATCGGGAAGAAGACGAAGTTGAAACCCTTGCGCCCAACAAACAGGATTTGAGGATATCACTGGACAAAAAGCAAAGAAAAGGCAAGAAAGTTACCTTGATAGAAGGTTTTATCGGTACCGACGGGGATTTATCGGATTTGGGCAAAACCCTAAAGACAAAATGCGGCGTGGGCGGAAGCAGCAAGGACGGCTGGATATTGATACAGGGCGACCACAGGGAAAAAGTCAAGGTATTGCTGGAAAAGATGGGCTATAAATACAAAATGCTTTAAATTACTGAAGTTTCGCGTTTATAAATAAACTTTGGCAAGCTGCGACTTATTAAATATTGGAATGTGTTAACATAATGAATATCAATAGTATATAAATTCCATAATAAGCAATATCATAATTGTGTTTCCTTGGTGTCTTAGAGTCTTAGTAGCTAATTATCAACACCTTGCCACGAAGGCACTAAGGCACGAAGTTTCACCAAGCAATTTATATAATGTATAACAATCTGATAATAAATATATTAAGACCTAGTATCGGTATGCGAAACTTCAGTAAATTATCTTATGCCCTGTTAAGGAATGTCGTACTTCCTAAGTGATAATGTTAATTATTCCTTGAATTTAGAGATGTACCGCGCTATTGAACCTGGAAACAAGACATCCGGAGCAGATCCGGAGTTTTAAGTGGGATTTTGAGTTTCTCCACTTGTCCCACTATACAACTTTCGCGAAAAAAATATTATCACTACATTTGCATACCATTAATACTTTAATTAAAAACATCATAAAATGTACTACTTTATCGAAAAGAGCAAAACAACAAAACTCATATTACTGTTTGCGTTAGCCTTGACATTTGTCATGGGTTGCAAAAAAGACAATCCCGCCGGCAACGATGACCCTGTTAGTTATAAAGCATATACAAGTCACACTTTGCTTGCTACGCGCACGGCATTCAGCATCAAAACCCTATTCCAGAACCTTGAAGTTTTTTACCCTGAAGCTGCCGAGATCACGAATAAGGTGGAATACGATGTCGAAGTATATGAAGTAACATACAAAACTATATTCCTGGGAGAAGAAATAGAAGCCTCAGGTCTAGTCTGCATTCCCGTTGCCGACGGAATAAGCTTCCCCATAATAAGTTTTCAAAACGGCACAAATACCGCCCATGACGAAGCACCTACAAAAGATGTTAACGGCATTGGTTTTTCCTATTTGGAATCAGGTGCTGGTATAGGCAATATCGTAATAATACCTGACTATATCGGTTTTGGGAAATCGGAACAATTTGTCCATCCATACCTGCATAAGGAAAGCACGGTTTTATCGGTTGAGAACCTGATAATTGCCGCACAGGAAATGATGGACAACAAATTGATAAGCGCTCAATGGAATTCGAAACTCTATTTAATGGGCTATTCGCAGGGCGGATGGTCAACGCTCTGCACGCATAAAGACATTGCCAACAATTCGGGCTCCGGGCTAAGCGTAACAGCAACGGCTTGTGGCGCAGGGCCTTACGACCTTTCGCTGGTCCAACATTTTATGATTGATGGTGTCACTTACCCACAGCCGGTATATATGGCCTACAGTATGATTTCTTATCTTTCGCTGGGAATTGTAAGCAATCCCGTTACAGACTTCTTCAACGAGCCTTATGCCACACCCCTACCCTCTTATTTTGAGGGACAATACAGCAATGGGGAGATTAATGCTTTGTTGAACGATACCGTAGCTGTTTTGCTTGCCGATGAGTTTTTAACAGGAATGGACAGCGACGCAAAATATGAAGACCTCAGGAAGGGCTTAAGCGATAATAGTGTCCATGGCTGGAATACGGCACAGTCAATACGCATATATCACGGAACCATTGATAATTATGTGCCGCCCACCACTTCCGACCAGCTTATACAGGAGTTTGCCGATGCCGGGGCCGGAGATAAAGTAACTTATATCCCATTAGAGGGTCTGGACCACGGCACCGCAGCATTCCCGATGATACTCGATGCCCTGATATGGTTCGACAACCTGGAATCAGGACTTAAGGACAATAGGTCGGCTTATATAAAAACTGATGGCTCGAAACCCCAGTTTATTTTTGAATAAAAAGTATTTTGAAAAATAAAACTTATTATCTGCTGGTAGTTGGCTTACTGCCCTTGATTTTCGCTTGTGGTGGAAAACAAAACGAGGAAACAACTTTTTTATATGCAAACAAGGATTATTGGGCTTATTATGCCGAAAACGACCTTAGCAAAACAGATGTATTCTTTGTTGCACCGACCGTTTTTGCAGGCGACTCCTCTAATTTGAACATGCTGTTGGGAGACAGTTTGAATTCAGCAAATTTTTTAGGGGCCATTAATATGGAAAAAGGGATTTACGATGATTCCACTAATTTTTATGCTCCATATTACCGGCAAGTAGGATTATATTGCTATGTAGCAAGAGGATTTCACGACCACATAGACAATGAACGCATTCAGCATGCTTTCGACCTGGCCTATGAGGATGTGGAATTGGCTTTCGATTATTACCTAAGCCAAAGCAACAGACCGTTTATACTCGCAGGTTTTAGTCAGGGGAGCGAGATACTTATCAGACTTATTAAAAACAAAATCGTTTCACCAGACTTAAAAAGCCGATTGGTAGCTGCTTATGCAATAGGATGGCGATTATCCGAAAAGGAGGTACAAGAATACCCACAATTGAAAAACGCCAAAACCTCTGACGACATAGGTGTAGTCATAACCTACAGCAGTGAATCGGAAAGCATCGACTCCTCAATTATTGTTCCCGGCAAGACATTGTCCATCAACCCTTTAAGTTGGACAACCGACATTACTTATGCTCCTGCCACTTTAAATAAAGGGGCTTGTTTTACCGATTATTACGGCAATATCAATAAAGAGATAAACAATTTTACCGGTGCCTATATCGACCCTAAAAGAGGGAGTTTGAAAGTACCTGATGTTGATCCCGATGAATACCCTCCCGTCCTGCCAATCTTCAAAAAAGGCGAATACCACATCTATGATTATATGTTCTTCTACAGAAACCTGCAAGATAACGTAAAGAACAGAATTGAAAAATATTTAAGAACCAAAAGCAATTTCCGGGAAATAGAAAATTAATAACTTAAGGAATCATGGAAGACCTCAATTATCCGGAAATTAATACTTTGAAGGAAATGATCAGGAAGCACAATATTAAAATAAGTGTTTCTCAAAAGAAGTTTCTTGGGAATAAGGAAGGTTTTCATGCTGTAAGTTTTACCTTAGGTGGTAAAACCTTCGAAATATATGCCGACGACGAACTTTCAGACTTCGACATTAAAGATCCCATTCTCGACTTACTAGTTGTTCTCCGGGAACTCGCATATTATAAAAATTGTTATGATTATGATTTATGGTGTAGCGAACAAATGCTTGATTTAAAAGATATTACAGTATTAAGTTATTATAGGAGCCTAGGGGGGATTTACCGGGAAATTGAACATATATTAGGCAAAATAGACCCTTTGATAAGCGACTGGGACTTCGAAATGAACATTGGTGCCATTAGATTCCTGAGGACAGGGGGATAATTACTTTTTGAGAATACCAGCTAATCCATTAATATTGCACATCAAAATAAAAACATTCCAACGATATAAATAAAAATCGAAAAAATGAAGAATATATTAATCGTATCCTTACTGATGGCAGGGCTTTTTCTTTACAGTTGCTCAGGAAACAATTCCAACAAACAAACAGAAACAAAGATTGCTAAGGTCAGGGATGATAGCGGTATGAGGCACGAAATGGGAAACATGGCAAACTGTCCGGAAATGGGAGGCATGAAGCACGAAATGGGAAATGAGTCCGACAAGAGGGTTTCGCTAAACCTCTCTCCAAAAAAAGCACAGCATCAACTCATGAATATGCGAAACCATCTCGAGGCAGTGCAATCAATCATCAATTATTTATCGAAAAACGAATTTGACAGTGCTGCTCTTGCATCTTCCAGTTTGGGATTAAGCGATGAAATGAAAATGATGTGCTCTTCTTTCGGGAACGAAGAATTTGAGCGTTTAGGCCTTGAATTCCACAAAAGCGCCGACAGGATGACCGAAACTATAAAAACAAAAGACAAAGAAAAATCCCTTGAGTCCTTGTCGCTAACACTCAATTACTGCATCAGTTGCCATTCATCGTTCAAACAGTAAATCAACGATTCCAAAGACTTTTGGATATAATTAGGCATCTGCTTTTCTCTTTTTTGTTCGACTAAATATCTTTCCCGGCGCTTAAAATAATATTTAGCAATTGAGCACTTGCACATAAAAATAATCAATTGCTTAAAAGATTGTTTTAAACTAATCATTAACTTGCGGACTTTTTGTAAAATACCATAAATAGATGAAA